>NZ_CP030850.1:636153-954230 GCF_003325355.1 Runella rosea | reverse complement strand
CTAAAGATGCCAAAGCTCTCAAAAAAATGAATGAACAGGTGCTGAAAGCATTTAACATGAACTACAGCGCGTCGCACACGGAAGTTATCAAATGTCACGAAGACGGGGAGTTTTATTTTCTGGAAACGGCCTCTCGGGTAGGAGGGGCACACTTGGCCGAAATGGTGGAAATGTCATCGGGTATTAATTTATGGAAGGAATGGGCCAAAGTGGAAAATGCCTTGGCCAAGGGAGAAAGTTATACCTTGCCCGATGTTCGAGATGATTACTCAGGAATTATCATTTCGTTAGCCCGTCAGCAATGGCCCGATTCATCGCCGTTCAATGACCCTGAAATTGTGTGGCGAATGAATGAAGAATACCACGTGGGGCTCATTGTTCAATCCACAAGTCGGGCACGTGTGCTTGAATTAATGGAAAAATACGCCCAAATGATTCAACATGATTATCATGCTTCCGCCCCCGCGCAGGATAAACCAACCCATTAGATTGGGCTGGGAATTGAATATCAATCAAATGTGTTTTAAGCGTCAAAATCAATGCGTCAAATTACTATTTATTACTCCCTACTTTTCTAAATAATGAGCATTTTCGATACAGAAATCAACCGTCGCCACACCAATAGTTATAAATGGGATAAATATCCCGAGAATGTCCTGCCAGTTTGGGTGGCCGACATGGACTTTCAGGCCGCACCTCCCATACTTGAAGCGTTAAATAGAGTTACTCAACATGGCGTTTTTGGCTATTCTCGCTGTCCTGATGAACTGAATGAGGTTATGATGGAACGTCTTCGTATGCGTCATGCGTGGGAAATTGATAAAAAATGGATGCTATGGCTGGGAGGTTTAGTACCGGCCATTGGCCTTGCGATTAGGGCGTTCACGCAGGTGGGTGAAGGGGTGATGACAGCGGTGCCGGTGTATCATCCTTTTATGATTGAAATCGAAATGGCCGATCGTGAATCGCAGAAAGTACCTTTGAAATTAGAAAAGGAGCGTTGGACGCTTGATTTTGAGGCGATTGAAGCGGCCATTAGGCCAAACACCAAACTGTTTTTGCTTTGTAATCCCCACAATCCCGTGGGTACAATGTTTACGCGGGATGAGCTGCAACACTTGCATGACATTTGCCAACGTCATGGTATTATTGTTTGTTCAGACGAAATCCATTGTGATTTGATATTGGACGATACTAAAAAACACATTTCCTACGCCACACTCAGCCCAGAAGCTGCTCAAAACAGCATTACATTACTCGCCCCAAGCAAAACCTTCAATCTGGCGGGCTTGGGTTGTTCGTTGGTGGTGATTGCCAATGAAGAACTCCGCGCCAAATTTGTCCATACCAAAGCAGGATTGATGCCCATGCTTTCGGCGTATGCGTACGAAGCCGCGTTGGCGGCCTACCGAGATGGAGCGTCGTGGCATGAGGAGTTGTTGGATTATTTAAAAGAGAATCATGATTTACTTTTGGCGGCAGTAAATCGAATGAAAGGATTGAAAATGAGGCCATTGGAAGCTACGTATTTGGCGTGGATTGACACTCGTGATAGTGGCTTAACCGACGTAGCCAAACGCTTCGAAGAGGCAGGTGTTGGCATCAATGATGGGGCAATCTTTGGAGAGCCAGGTTTTATTCGACTCAATTTTGCCTGTACCCGCGCTACGCTTGAAGAAGTTTTGAGGAGAATGAAAACGGTTTTTGTGTAAAAATAAGAAAGGTCTGGTAATCACACCAGACCTTCTTATTACTGTTTATCTCATACGTTAGGCAAGTGTTGATGCGTGTTTTTGGGGTACGTTATAGATTCAGCGTTTATGCCCAAGCCTTTAGAAATGACACTCAAAAGATTGAGAAGTTAAATCCTACATTTGTTGAATACAAATGTACCTTTATCACTTTTATGAATCAAATCAATATTATTTATGTTTTGATAGATAAAACCTATGACATTCGTACAACTTGAATATTTGGTTGCCTTGGATACGTATCGGCATTTTGCAATGGCGGCTGAAAACTGCTGCGTCACGCAGCCGACCCTGAGTATGCAAGTCCAAAAATTGGAAGATGAGTTGGGCGTAAAACTTTTTGACCGCAGTAAACAACCCGTTGTCCCGACTGAAATAGGCCAGTTGGTCATTAAACAAGCGCGGCTTCTGCTGCGTGAATCAGCCCAAATTAAGGATATTGTTGATGAACATCGCGGAACCGTAGCAGGGGAGATTCGGGTAGGAATCATCCCAACGCTGGCGCCGTACCTTTTGCCGTTGTTTTTGGATAATTTTATAAAAAAATACCCGCAGGTAAAGCTGAAAGTAATCGAATTGACTACCGAACAGCTTATTTCTAAACTAAACAAGGATTTGCTCGACGTGGGAATCGTGGTTACCCCCTTGCAGGATGATCGAATTACGGAGTACCCGCTTTTTTACGAGGAGTTTGTGGCTTACCTTTCAGAATCAGAAAAAGCGTACCAAAAAGAATTTATCCTTTCGGAAGACATTGACCCCAATCACCTTTGGCTTTTGGAGGAAGGACATTGTATACGGGGACAAATCCTGAATATCTGTGAGTTGCGGAAGCAGAATTCGCACATGCGAAATTTTGAATACGAGGCAGGAAGTATCGAAACCCTCAAACGGATGGTGGAACATTATGGTGGCGTAACGATTTTGCCCGAATTGTCACTGCGGGATTTAACGGAGAAGCAGCGGTTGCAGGTTCGTCATTTTCACGTTCCTACTCCCACCCGAGAGGTTAGTCTGGTAATGCTCCGGCATCACCTCAAAAAGAGCATTATTGAAGCAATGAAAACCGAAATCCTGAATGTTATCCCCGAAAAAATGAAACAGAACATTTCGGGAAAGGTGATAGAACTGGGTTAATGACACCCCAATAATTTTATGCCTTGATTATCCCCGTCAGATGCAATTTCGTCTAAAAATTCTTACTAGACGTCGCTTCCTTTAAATAGAGAAACCGTTATTTGCTAACTTTCAGCTAGAGCTTGATTAAAATTTTATTAAATTTAGTGGCTCATCGACTCTTTTCCGAAATTAAATCGTATTGTTATGTCGGCTCCTACTCTTACTTTACCTGCTCCTCCTGGTAAAATACGCTGGCGGCAACTTCTGGTTGTCTTCACCCATATTTTCTTTTGGGCATGTTTTATCTTTTTACCTTTCATCTTGATTCAATCTCAGCAACCCGCTGCTGATACGCCTTCAAAGCTAACAAATGAGGAAAAAGAGCGAATTTGGCAAATGACTTTCTATTTTAGTCAGTTTTTTTCGGTATTGATATTTTACGCTAATTCAGAAGTATTGCTTCCCAAAGTCTTTAAAAAACATGGCTTGGGCATTTATTTGCTTATCATTCTGACCACTTTTATCGTTGTTCTGACGATTACCTATTTCTTTCGTTATTGGATGATGGGATTTGCGCCAAGGACTTGGTTTACGTATTCAACTTTTTATTCGCTTATTTCAGTTATTGGAGTCAGTACCTGTTTTCAATTATTAAGTGATTACCAACGCGAGCATCGTCTCCAAAATGAGCAGGAAAAAGTACGTTTACAATCTGAATTGTCGTTTTTGCGGTCGCAGATAAGCCCTCACTTTATGTTCAATCTGATGAACAGCTTGGCGGCATTGGCCCGTAAGAAGTCAGATTTGTTGGAACCAATGATTGTCAAAATGTCGGATTTGCTCAGATATATGCTCTATGACTCTGACGATGCCAGAATACCGTTGGATAAAGAAATGAATTACCTCAAGAGCTACGTTGAATTGCAACAAATGCGTTTTGGTAATAAAGTTAAAGTGGAAATGGACTTCGCAACGCCCACCAATGGCTTAGCGCTTGAGCCGATGCTATTGATTCCGTTTGTGGAAAATGCCTTTAAACACGGGACGGGTTTTATTCGGGAACCCTACATTCAAATCGCATTGGCAACCAACAAACATAAACTGCATTTTAGAGTACAAAACCGATTCAACAGCGATTTTGTAGAATCCAAAGATGGGAGTTCGGGGATAGGCTTAGCCAACGTTCGTCGTAGATTGGAACTGCTTTATCCAGAACAACATACACTTAAAATATCTAAGGAGAAGGACATCTTCATTACGGAAGTGGAAATTACGTTAAAGTAATAGTCCGTCTTTTTGAAGTGTCTAGTATCAATTTTAACTACTGAGTTATGCATAAACTTCGCTGTATTGCCGTTGATGATGAGCCTTTGGCGCTCGAACTTTTGGAAGATAATATCCGCCAGATTCCTTTTATGGAATTGGTGGCAAGCTGCCAAAACGCTTTTGAGGCAATGGATATACTGCACGAACAGAATGCAGATTTGATTTTTTTAGACATCCAAATGCCTGGAATTACGGGTGTCCAATTTTTGAAATCGTTGCAGGGACAATCGTCGTCTCCCATGGTTATTTTCATCACGGCCTATGAGCAATATGCGCTGGAAGGATTTGAACTTGATGTGGTTGACTATTTGCTTAAACCTGTTTCGTTTGAGCGGTTTTTGAAGGCTGCCAATAAAGCATTCGAACTCTTTAAACTGCGACAGCAGACACCCGCCCCTGAGTTATTATCGACGCATTTTTTTGTTAACGCCAATTATGCACTCGTAAAAATTCGTTACGATGAAATCACCTACATCGAAGGATTGAAGGATTACGTAAAAATCTACCTTACTTCGGCCCGCCATCCCGTTATTACCCGTATGACTCTGAAAGGGATTGAGCAAAAATTGCCTTCGCACGAATTTATGCGGGTACATAAATCTTATATTGTTTCGTTGGATAAAATTCAGTCGGTAAGAAATCTGAAAATTCACATTGGAGAAGCTATCATACCCGTTGGCGAGCAATACGTGGAAGAGTTTATGAAATCTATCGGCGAAAACTAAATATTTCCGTTTCTTTGAAGGAATAAATCGCCCGAATAAACATAGAAATAAAGGCTTTTTGAGTATAAAAAAGCCTTTATCTTTTTTTATGGCTATTATCAATTCTGCCGTATGAACTATCTAAATTTAGCCGTAATTCTTTTCTTACCGTCTCTTTGTTTCGCCCAAAAAAGCCCCATACAGTACGTCAACCCTTACATTGGGTCAGCCCCTGCGGTTACTGAAAGTGCCCGTCGGCACAGCGAAGGAGCCAGTGAATTGCGAGGGCAAATCTCACCTGTGATTGGCCATCCGCATGGTATGACCACTTGGACGCCGCAAACCCGTTCAACAGAAACAAAATGTATTGCTCCTTACTATTACAACGACCCTAAAATCAATGGATTCCGGGCTTCGCATTGGCTCAATGGAAGTTGCGTACAGGATTACGGGAGTATGGCTGTTATGCCCGTTTCTGGAAAACTGAAGGTTTTGGCAGAAGAGAGAGCTGCCAGTTTTACACACACAAATGAGGTGGTTACACCCGCTTATTATTCCGTTGAACTCCTTGAATCAAAAATTAAAGCCGAACTCACCGCTACCCAACGAGCGGGGCTTTTACGGTTTACCTTTCGTCAAAAAGAAGCCGCTTATTTAGTCATTGAACCCAACAGCGACGAAGGAGAGGGCTATGTAGAAATTTTTCCAGAGCGTAAAGAAATTGTGGTTTTCAATCCCGTCCACCGGATTTATCAAGGAGCAGGGCAACCCGCAGGATTCAGTGGGTTTTATGTGCTCACTTTCGAAAAATCTTTTAAATCTTACGGGACTTGGAAATCTAACGGTGTTCAACATTCTGAAAGACAGGCGAAAGGAAATGGGAGGCGTGAGAATGTAGGGGCTTATGTAGAATTTGAGTCTGAAGAAAATCTCGTCGTCAATGTACGGGTAGGAACATCATTTACTGATTTGGAAGGGGCTCGACGAAATCTTGATGCCGAACTTTCGACCCTGAATTTTGACCAAATCAAGCAGAAAGCCGAACAGGCTTGGAACCTCGAATTGGGTAAAGTAAAGGTGAAAGGAACTGAGCAAGATAAAACCGTTTTTTATACCGCTTTGTATCACGCCAAACATACGCCACGTCTTTTTTCGGATGTTGACGGGCGCTATCCGGGTTTTGCGGACGACACTCAAATATATACCGCCAACGGATTTGATTATTACTGCGATTTCAGTCTTTGGGATACCTTCCGGGCGGCCATGCCACTGCACGTGTTGTTGGAGCCAAAACGTACCGGCCACATGATGCAGTCATTGACCAAAAAGGCTGAGCAAGGCGGATGGATGCCCATTTTTCCGTGTTGGAATCAATACACCGCCGCCATGATTGGCGACCATGTGGCTTCGGTTGTGGCCGATGCTTACGCCAAAGGAATTAGAAATTTTGATGTTCAGTCGGCCTATCAGTATTTACGTAAGAATGCTTTTGAGGCCAACAAAGACCCCAAAAGCTATGAGTCAGGGAAGGGGAGAAGGGGTATGGAAAGTTATTTAAAATACAACTACATTCCCCTAGAAGATTCTGTATGGCAGGCTTTTCACAAGCGAGAGCAGACCTCCCGTACCCTCGAATATTCCTACGACGATTTTTGCCTTAGTACCCTTGCCAAGGCGCTAGGCCATACCGAAGATCAAAAAACGTTGGCGTTGAGAGCGGCTAATTTTCGGAACGTCATTGATCCTCAAACTGGCTGGGCGCGCGGAAGGTATGCCGACGGTCGTTGGAGCCCTAATTTTAACCCTTTTGCCTTGAGAGCTTCGTTCATCACCGAAGGCTCCCCCGCCCAATATACTTGGTTTGTTCCGCATGATGTGGGTGGATTGATGAAAATCATGGGCGGCCGAGCGCCTTTTATCGCTAAATTGGATTCAATGTTTGAAAAAGGATACTACTGGCATGGCAACGAGCCAGGCCATCATACCTCTTATTTGTATTCCTACGGCGGCGCTCCTTGGAAAACCCAGCGTTGGGTACGTCAGTTGATCAAAGAGGAATACACTGCCGACCCAGGTGGACTCAGTGGCAATGAAGATGGCGGACAGATGTCATCGTGGTTGGTGTTTAGCATGATGGGTTTTTATCCCGTATGTCCTGGAAAACCCGTTTATATTTTGGGCAGTCCGAGTTTTAATGAGCTGTCGGTGACGATGCCGAACGGTAAATTGTTCAAAATAAATGCGACGGATAATTCACCTACAAATGCCTACATTCAGTCGGCTTCGTTGAATGGCAAACCGTTTTCAAAGCCTTATTTAACCCATGAACAACTGACAAAAGGAGGAACGTTGGTGTTGAAAATGGGTCCGAAGCCAAATGAGACATGGGGGAGTAAGGCGCCTGAGTTGTCATCTGATTTTTAAGGGGAACATTCCCATTCTCGACCGACGTATTAAAAAATAACGTAAATTGTCCGGCAATAACTTACTTCCTTTTCTAACAATATGAACAACCTAATTAGTGGAATCCAGCAAGTGGGCATTGGCGTTCCGAACGCCAACGAAGTGTGGAAATGGTATCGGAAAACGCTGGGATTGAACGTACCTATTTTTAATGACGAAGCAGATGCAAAATTAATGACGAGTTATACCTCAGGGGAGGTACGCCGCCGTCACGCCATTATGGCCTTAAATATGGCAGGGGGAGGTGGAGTTGAAATCTGGCAATATAAAAATAGAGTTCCTGTAGAGCCTTCGTTTATTCCTGAATTAGGAGATTTAGGGATTTTCGCCATCAAAATCAAATGCCTTGATGTACCCAAGTTTTATGCGCAATTGGCTGATTCTGAATATAAATCTTCTCCAGAGAACTCGCCTGAACAACGGGCGAATTTTTGGCTGAAAGATTGCCGTGGCAACTTGTTGCAAATTGTACCGAATGAGTCTTGGTTTCGTCCCAACGGCTCACTTACGGGTGGTGTTTGCGGAGCGGTGATTGGCGTGAGTAACATGGAAAAAGCCATTCAATTTTATGCCAATACGTTGCAGATTGACCAGATTGTATATGATAAATCGGGAAAATTTGATGATTTTGATTTTGTGGACGCCAAACAACAAAAATTTAGAAGAGTACTGCTTCGTAAAACCCTTGGAGAAACGGGTGCTTTTGGAAAACTGTTGGGAGGTATTGAAATAGAATTGGTGCAGGCGCTTGACCGTTCACCGCGTAAAATCTTTGAAGACCGTGACTGGGGCGATGCGGGTTTTATTCACTTATGTTTTGACGCCCTTGACATGAATGCCCTAAAAACACGTTGCGAAGCCAATGGCTTCCCCTTTACAGTCGACAGTGCCGACTCGTTCGACATGGGAGAGGCAGCGGGGCGCTTTTCATACGTCGAAGACCCTGACGGCACGCTCATTGAATTTGTGGAAACGCACCGCGTGCCGATTCTTAAAAAATTAGGCATTTATTTGAATCTTAAAAAGCGAAAAAAACAAACGCATCTACCAGATTGGATGGTTGCCACCCTGGGTTGGGGCAAGGTGAAAGATTAAAAAAACGGCTGAGTCATGCTTGTTTTTCAAGATGACTCAGCCGTCTACAATGTTGTTTATCTTATTTCAGGTCTTCGATTGGAATGGGTTGATTTCGGTCCCATAAAGCCGTTACGTTTACAATTTTCCATTTTCCATCCTGCTTTTCCATGATGCGCGTTTCCGTGCTGTGGGTGTAGTGTGTCATCTTTTGGTCACTGTTGTACTGGTTCCAAATGAGGTACGCTACATCACTGCTGAAAAACTTTACAATCATGTCTTTGCGGACAACTTTGGGGTTGTTGCTTCCTCCAGCCCCTGGCTTGTTGTCTTCAATATATCGTCCAATTTTGTTGTCAACTGCTTCCCACCCGATTTTTGGGTCAAAATAGCCATCTTTACTCCAAACTTGGAACGCATAGTTTGCCTGAACGAAGTTTTCTTTCCAGCAGTTGTAATCACCCTTGAAAAAGCACGAGGTCTCATTTTCAATGGTCTGCATGATAGCTTTTGTTTCCTTTTCTTCATCAATAGGAGTCATGGAAGAATTGGTTTTGCTATCGACATCATTGCAGGCGGTCAAAGCACAAAAAATGATTAACAGGGCAAAAAGTGTTGTTTTCATAAATACATATTTTTTTAAATGTAAAGATTATGCACTTACCCTTGTCGCCCGTCAAAGAGCCTTTTTATTGGCGTTTGACGATACAATGAATATCTTTTAATTTGTTAACAATTCCAAATAAAGTACAAATTATTTTTGAATTAGTACCTTTTTCTTGTTAAGAAGACAACTGATTCATTCGTTGTTGGAATTTTTTCGGAGATTCGCCCAGGTATTTTTTGAAGAGTCGAATAAAATACGAATAATCATCGTAGCCAAGTTGGTCCGCCACTGCTGATACGGTCAGGTCGTTGTAAATCAGCATTCTTTGCGCTTCTATCATTACCCTTTTAAGAATCAAATCTCCCGTGGTTTGATGAAGGGTTTCTTGACAGATTCGGTTTAGATGCCGCGTGGTCATGTGCATCAAATCTGCGTATTCGTTCGGGAGTTTTTTTGTTTTATAGTGTGTATCAATCAATTTTTCCAACTGTTTGACCCGCACATAATGGCCGTGTTGGTTGTTAACCTTCAAACTTTCTTCTTTATATAAACGCGCAAGTTGAATATAGACTATGTCAATCAATGAAACCAATTTATCATACTTGTAAGGTAAGTTTCCTTGATGCTCCTCAAAAATCGCTTTGAATAGCGTTTCGAAATGCAATACCTCCTGCGCTTCGAGATAAATCACGGGGTAATTGGTTTGAAGATAAAAGAACGGAAAATGGTCTAACTTTCGAGTAAGATATACGTCGTTGTAAAATGCCTGTGTATGAAAAAAGACGTAACCCTCCACATCTTCTGACAACTCCCAACTGTGGACTTGGCCTGGTGTAAGTAAAAAAACGCTGCCAGCCCGAACTTCGTAGGTATTGAAATCAATGTTATGCAAACCGCTTCCCGAGGTGAATAAGATGGCAATAAATGTACTGTGTTTGTGCGGAGTATTGACAAATTGGTGGCTTTCGAGGTGGGTTTTTAATTCATTGGCATAAAAAGAATGGACCATTCCTGGTTCCAAAAAGGCATTAATGCCGTAAATGGGCAGTTGCTTCATGATAAAAAAGAGAAATGTCTGAATAGTCCTGTTTTTAGCTACAAATATGCGTCATTAAAACCAATGAATGGCTTTAATTTTGTATTATAAAAAATACAACAACCATGTCTCTCATTCATTTAATGCAAAATAAATGCCCCAAATGCCACCAAGGGCAAGTGTTTAGTACCACAAACTTATTTAGTTTCAGACCCGCAAAAATGCAGGAAGAGTGTTCGCATTGCCGTCAAAATTTCAGCAAAGAGCCAGGCTTTTATTGGGGGGCCATGTACGTGAGTTATGGATTGGCCACGCTCGAAATGGCGCTGGCCTACGTTTTGTTAATCTCAATCGGTATTGATGCTTTTGATTTCTTAAATCTTGCGGTTTGTATTGCCCTTGTGTTGGTGCTTTTTCCGTTTAATTTCCGAATGGCACGACTGATATGGCTCTATCTTTTTACTAATTTGATAGAATCATAACAGTATAGAAAGATGAGTCAAAAGGCGTAAATTTGTTCAAATTTGCGCCTTTTGCCTTCCCCAAACTCCGTTATTCAGCAGCGAATTTTTCCCATTTTGCCAAAACGGCCATAAAATCTTCTGGTAATTCTGATTCAAACTGCATCCATTGTTTGGTGCGGGGGTGTTCAAATCCAAGGGATTTGGCATGCAGTGCTTGGCGCGGCATGAGTTGAAAACAATTCTCAACAAAGGCCCGGTAGCTACCGCTCGTAGTGCCGCGCAAAATCTTGTCGCCGCCGTAGACAGAATCACTAAAAAGCGGATGCCCAATGTGCTGAAAATGCGCCCTGATTTGGTGGGTACGGCCCGTTTCCAGATTGCACTGAACCAGCGAAGTATATTTAAAAGATTTCAACACTTTGTAGTGCGTTACGGCGTGTTTCCCCTGACTTCCATCCTCGTACACATCCATCACTTTACGGTCGCGGGCGCTTCGGCCAACGTGCCCTATGATCGTTCCTGCGTTTTCTTTGGGTTCTCCCCATACCAACGCTTCGTAAGTACGCTCGGTGGTATGTTCGAAAAATTGACGGGCAATGTGCGCCATGGCATATTCAGTTTTGGCAATCACCAACAGCCCCGAAGTATCTTTATCAATGCGGTGAATCAACCCTGGCCTTGCTTCCCCATTTCTACCCGTGGGTAAATGTTGAAAATGATACACCAGCGCGTTGACTACCGTTCCAGACCAGTTGCCGTAAGCGGGGTGAACGACCATTCCAGCGGGTTTGTTGAGCACTAATACTTCATCATCTTCGTACACAATGTTTAGCGGTATATTTTCGGCCACAATATCGGTTTCGCGCGGGGGATGCGGCATTGACACCGTTATGATGTCAAAGGGCTTGACTTTATAACTTGATTTTACCGCTTTATCGTTTACCTTAACCGATTCAGTTTCAATGGCATTTTGGAGCTTGGTACGCGTAACGTTTGAAAGATGATGTTTGAGGTATTGATCAATCCTCATCAAGGTTTGCCCACGGTCAACAACGATTCGGTGATGTTCATACAATTCATCTTCTTCGTCGGTTGTAAGCAATTGATTTTCCGTCATTGAAATATTTTTTTAAATTTCGCAATAATTTCCTGAGAATTGCGTTTCTTGGGCTGATAACTACTCTTAATAATTGATTAACTTATGGACTACAACCAAGGACAAAAGAAAGATCGTAAAAGCCTACTTCTAGCTGCATTGGCAATTTTAGCCCTTCTAAACGTGGTTCTTATCTATTTCTTTTACAAAGAACGGGAAAAGAACAAAGAACAAGAAACGGTAATTGCCGCCAAGACGGAAGAAGTGGTCGCCGCAAAAATGAAACTCGACTCCATTTCGGCGCAATTGGATGCAAAAATAGCTGAAATTCAGCAGTTAGGTGGCCAAGTTGATTCATTGGTATCATTGAAACAACAACTTGAAAAGGATAAAGCCGCTTTAAGAAATGCGTCAAGTGCCGCATCGGTAGATATTTCTAAATACAAACAGAAAATTGCCAACTATGAAGCTATCTTGGTTCAAAAAGACTCAGATATTGCCAAGTTGAAGGAGGAATTAGGAATTGTAACGGCTCAAAACCAAGAACTTAGCTCGAAAGTTACTGGACTCGAAGGAGAAAAAGCCTCGTTGCAGAGAACCTTCGAAGATTCTGTTGGTCAGTTGAGTAATAAAAACCGTGAATTGGCGGAGAAAGTAACGATTGCATCGGCGCTGAAAGCTGAAAAGATTGCGGTAAACGCCGTTTCTTCTAAAGGAAAAGAACGTGATGGAGGAGCTTATCGCGCCAAACGTATCGACAAACTCAAAGTTGATTTTGACCTTGCTGCCAATCCTATTTCCCCCAACGGAGAGCGTGAAGTTTACCTCCGTATCCTTGACCCCGAAGGTGCCGTGATGGCCGATATGGCTACTGGTTCGGGTACTTTTGTGTACTCAGGTCGGGAAACAGTCTATACTGCAAAACAAACCTTGAATTACAGCAACGAAGGCTCGCAGGGGTCTATCATTTACTCACGTGGTGGAATTCCGCTTAAAAAAGGCGAACACACCATAGAGTTGTATTGCCAAGGATTTAGAATTGGTTCGACTACCTTCAAAGTTCGATAGGCTTTTGGTTAAATAATAGTGCCGTAAGAGTTAATGGTTAACGAGTTAAGCCCTGTATTCTTAACTTATTATCCATTAACTCTTAACTTTTTTAGGACTAACCCCTTAATAATCACATTTAAACGTTATTTTTGTAGATAAGTAAACTTTTTTACGCGAAATCTTGTAGAACTTTCAACAATTCATTAGTTTTCGCATCAAACATAAAACTATCATAATTTAAGTACTGAATGGCTCAACAACAACGCAGACCTTTTCGACCCGTTAGACAAGAAGAACCGTACCGCATCAATGAACGTATCCGCGTCCCCCAAGTTCGTTTAGTTGGTGAAAATGTCCCCCAAGGTATATACGATATTCAACAAGCTATAAAGTTTGCGGAAGAACAAAACCTTGATTTGGTAGAGATTTCGCCCAATGCAGTTCCGCCCGTTTGTAAAGTAATTGACTATTCCAAGTTCAAATACGAGCAAAAGAAAAAGCAGAAAGAAATCAAGGCCAATGCCCAAAAAGTGGTCATCAAAGAGATTCGCTTCAGCCCAACAACTGACGATCACGATTATGACTTCAAACTGAAGCACGCCATTAACTTTCTGAAAGAAGGGGCTAAAGTAAAGGCTTACGTGCAGTTTTCAGGTCGTGAAATTGTGTTCAAAGACCAAGGTTACAAGCTTTTGGAACGATTTGCCAAAGCATTGGAAGAAATTGGGAAAGTAGAACTTGAACCGAAACTCGAAGGAAAACGCATGAGCATGATTTTGACTCCCAAGGCAATAAAAAAATAGCCTCTTGCGAATATAATTTTCAATCGAAGAGAGCATTTGTGCACTTTCATCTTTTGAAAAAATAATAAACGAATAAAGCATTGGCCACAGATTTTTCTGTAGTCAGTGCTTTTCCTGTTTTTGATGTACGAATCTTATTTTTATGGCTCAGCCCTGATTTTTTGAATTGAAAAGGGGAGAATTGAACGAGGGTTTTACTTAAACAAGATAATCAAAACTGCCCCGACCACCATGATGGTGGCCCCGGCGAGTTTTCGTCCTAATTGCTTTTCTTCAAAAAACTGTACCCCAAACAACACACTCACCAAGGCCGATACTTGAAACAGCGCCAAGGCGTAACTCACCTGAATTCCCTCAAAAGCATAATTGGTTGAAAGTTGCATCAATCCCGATGAAAGCCCTAGTGCCAAGAAATGCCACTTATAATCTTTGAGAATACGAAAGTGAGGACGAAAAGACGTGTTTTTTTGGGTATATAGGAACGCAACAAAAGAAAACAAGAAACCACCGATGCACCAAGAAACAAAAGCAAGGTTGGCGTTGGTGGCAACGATGATTTTTTTGAGATAAAGTGCGTCGATGGCCGAGAAAAATAAGGCCAAAAAACGGTATTGTACATCCTTTTGTTTGAAAATGGCCCAGCTGAAACCTTGCGTGGAAGAAGGTTGGTTGATGACAAAATAACTGCCAGCAATAATTAATAACATTCCTACAATACCCCATGCATTGGGAATTTCACCCAATAAGAATAGCCCAAATAGGAGGCTTACTAAGGCTTTATAGGCATTGATAGGACCCAGAACCGACAAGTCGCCCCGGTGGAGTGATTTAACCAGAAAATAATTGCCAGCTACGCCTAACGTGTTAAAAATGACAGAGTTATACCAAAATAAAATAGACAAGTTTTTGGGTATATCAGGCAAAAGGTAAAATAGACAACCGATGCTCAAAATCCCGTAGGTACTGGTAACGACAAAAAGGGGATGGGCTTGGCGCTGGGTTAGGTACTTTTGGAAAACGTTAGATACTGGGTTTACCAAAATCCTAACCCCAATCGCCAAGGCGGTAGTAGATATTAAAAATAAAAGCATTTGCTTTTTCTACGTCAATTTGAGGTTTTTGGGATCCCAATTCACCACTTTTTTCTCAAAATAGCTTTTGTTGCAGGCCAATACAGGAGCGGCCGCCCGGAATCCAAAAAGTGGGTCTTCTACCACTGGTGTATTATTTAATATCCCTTCGAAGAAGTTGGCAAAGTGGTTTTTGTGCGCGTCATCCTCTTTGGGTGCGTCAAAAAGCACTTCTTTTACGGGTTCGGGCGTTCGCGTTTCGGTGGGGTACTTGGCATCATAAGCGGCGAGGTATTCCTGTTGCTGCGCGTTAGAAAACGTGCCAAAGCTTTCACCGTTACCGTATCCGGGAGCTGTGGCGAGTTTGCGTTTGGTTAAAGTGAGAGAGTTTCCGCCAAAGGTAATTTCGCCCTCGTTACCAACAATGCGGGTCACGTTTTTGATAGAGCCCGCGTTGGCAAAATTGACCCTCAGCACCATCTGAAAGGAATCTAATTTGCCCATAGCGGGATATTCCATGGTTGCGACCATGACGTCGGGCACGTCGCGGCCGTCTTTCCAGTAGGAGAGTTGACCTGACGAAAAAATACGATTAGGCCCCAACGAGCCCGTTACGAAGTGAACACCCGTAATGAGGTGGATAAACAAATCGCCCGCTACGCCCGTACCGTAGTCGCGGTAGTTGCGCCAGCGGAAAAATCGTACGGGGTCAAAAGCCCGTTTGGGGGCATCTCCCAAAAATGTTTCCCAATCAATGGTTTTGAGTGAGGCATCGGAGGGAATCGAATATTGCCAAGCACCAATGGCGTTGAAACGGTCGTTGGTTGATTCAATAAAATTAATCATGCCGATATCGCCCGCTTCAACAAGTCGTTTGGCCTCTTTAAAAGCCGCCCCGCTGATGCGTTGACTGCCTACTTGCATCACTTTACCAGCTGCTTTGGCGGCGGCAATGACCGCCGCTCCCTCTTCGATGTGTTGCACCATTGGTTTTTCACAATAGACGTGCTTGCCCTTTTTGAGGGCCGCAATCGAAATTCGGTCATGCCAATGGTCGGGTGTAACGATAAGTACCGCATCGACGTCTTTTCGTTCGAGGACTTCGCGATAATCGCGGGTCGTAACGACATGATTTCCAAATACTTCTTTGGCGTGGGTTAGACGTCCATCATACAAGTCGGCCACGGCTACCAATTCACACATTCCAGTGCGCAGTGCAGCGTTTGTATCCGAAAATCCCTGAATTCCCATCCCGATAGTAGCGATTCGGATTTTATTGTCGTTCAGGCTTTTGATGATATTAAAATGAGGAACAGCGGTTGAGGCAGTAACAGCACCTAATTGTTTGACGAAGGTGCGACGATCAGTTTTCATATTCAATGGGGGAATCAGGGTTGACGAAGAATAAATTGCTAATAACTAAAAGGCAATCATGTTGTTACCTTACTTTTTCGATGAATGATTTTCCGTAAAAGCCATCCTATAAATAGAACGACTAACACAAACGCAACGATGGGAAACCAGAACGTAAAAAAAGTAAACAAAACGGATAGAATATTCTCAAACGTCGCCACGACGGGATTGGCCATTCCGCCGCTGAACTTTGTGGAAGCCAGCCGAACCATGCTTGTTCCAGCCTGAATAAAGCCAGCCGTGCCACCGCCCATGATGAGCCCGAGCCCCCAATGCAAAACGGGGTTGTCAATCTCAACAAACGAAGTGGTCAACAGTGTACCTGCGGCAAAAGCGGCGGGTGTGGCAATGGTATCTAGTAGATTATCGACCCAGGGAATGTAATATCCCCCAATTTCAAGTACAGTTGCGGTGGCTAAAATCCCGATGGCGGTCCAAGTCCCCATCCACTCAAAGCCCGTGGTGACATTGGCCAAATCGAAGTGAACCGCCAAACTACTCAGCAGAAGTGGCACAAACACCCGAAATCCCGAACAGGCAGCTAAACCAACGCCTAAACAGAGGCTGAGGAAGATTTCCATACTTTTACTTTATGGCGTATGCTGTCACCGTATTCTTGTAAAAATTGGGAATAAGCACCGTTTTTGTCTGTGGAATATAGCCGAAGTCGGCGGTGTTGACCTGAGGGTTTTTGCTATCGATAAGTTTCCAGACTTTACCATCAGGTTTTACATAATACACTTCGCCGTGCCAGCACGAAATCAGGTAATCGTCGCCGTAGCGAAGGATGCCGTCGGCGGTTTTGTTGGCCACGGCCCAAGAGGTGTATTTTTTGGTGGCATAATCCATCTTCCAGAGGTTTCCTGAACCCGCCGAAGCCACAATGAGCTGGTCTTTTTCGGCAAAAACGCCGTTGGGGCCCTGCAAATTGGGGTCGTCCAAAAACAGTTCCATTTTGCCGTCGGCGTAGCGGTAGAGTTTATGGCCGCGCGAATCACTGACAAACACTTCGCCTTTTGGGCTTACGCTCACGTCGTTGAGCATGACTGAATTAACGGCGGCGTGCCGATTGAGGATTTTGCCCGTTTTTAAGTCAATTTCTACCAAATCTTTCAAGTCGGCAACAAACAAGGAATTTTTGAGAATCCCCATGCCTTTCGGGTCGTTGAGTCCCGTAGCCCATTGCAGGGTTTTGATTTTGCCATCGGTGCCTAAAACCGAAATAAAGCCGTCACCATCAGGGTTTTCAACGTTGACTTTATTGATGTTGGCGACAAAAAGCCGTTTTCCCTGTGGGTCATATTGTACAGATTCTGGCGTTCGCAATAACGTATCAGATTTCCATAGTTGATTCAAACTGACGGGGGCGCTGTCTTGAGAGAAAGCGGGACTGAGGAGGCAAAAACTGAGAAGGCCAAGAATAAAAATGTAAGTTTTCACGGTAAATAACGTTTAGTGGTGACTTAATTTATGAAATTAAACACTTTATTTTTAAAAGCAATGAAGTTATCTAAACTACGCGTCTATCTATTGTTAACGGTTCCATGCTGTTTGCTCGCTTTTTCAACCTTGGCACAAAAGAAGGAAAAGCTTTTTAACGGCAAGGATTTGACAGGCTGGAAAATTTACGGAACCGAAAAATGGTTCGTTGAAAAGGGAGAACTAGTGTGCGAAAGTGGCCCCGACAAAGGCTACGGTTATTTGGCGACTGAAAAGACCTACAAAAACTTTGAGCTGAGTGTGGATTTCAAGCAGGGGGCCAACGGCAACAGCGGTGTATTTATCCGTTCGAATATCCCCGATGGTAGCACCAAAATTAGCGGATGGCAGGTAGAAGTGGCGCCGCCAAACCACGACACGGGCGGTATTTATGAATCCTACGGTCGGGGCTGGATTATTCAAATCCCTGACGAAAAAGAAGGATTTTTGAAATTCGGCGAGTGGAATACCCTTAAAATTCGCGCCGAAGGAGCGCGGGTACAAACCTGGCTCAACGGACACGAGATGGTCGATCTGACAGATGAGAAATTGGGGGCTGGAAATGGCTCAATCGCGCTCCAAATCCACGACGGCGGTGGAATAAAAGTAAACTGGAAAAACTTGGTAATTAAGCCGTTATAGTGTTTTAGGGGACGGGATATTTTTATCTCATCCCAAAAAGCGTTATCTTTGAACGCAATTCGCAGAAAGACCTTCCATATCCGGGTAACTTTGCCTGTAAGATATGGGAGGTTTTTTTTATAAAACAGTACCTAATGCTGATCTGCTCCGTCCTAACTTTTGATTTGGCAGGTCGTTTATCACATTCTTATGACATTTGATTCATTAAATTTAATAGAGCCTATTCTGAGGTCAATAAAAACAGAAGGCTACACTACCCCCACACCCATACAAGAACAAGCCATTCCGATCGTACTTGAAGGAAAAGACCTGTTGGGATGCGCCCAAACAGGAACTGGTAAGACGGCGGCTTTTGCCATTCCCATTCTTCAGTTGTTGGTGCAGCGCCAAACGCACGCTACTCGCCGCGAAAAGCGTACCATCAAGGCACTTATTTTGACCCCAACCCGTGAGTTAGCCATCCAAATCGGTGAAAGTTTTGCCGCCTATGGCCGTCATACGGGATTAAAGCATACCGTGATTTTTGGTGGGGTAAAACAATTACGTCAAACGGATTCTTTGCAAAATGGCGTAGATATTTTAATCGCAACCCCAGGTCGATTGATTGACCTGATGGCGCAGCGTTTTGTAAGTTTAAAGCACCTTGAAATTTTCGTGTTGGATGAAGCCGACCGGATGCTTGATATGGGCTTTGTACACGATGTTCGGAGAATCATTGCCGTGATTCCTCCGCAACGCCAATCTTTGTTCTTTTCGGCAACGATGCCTCCCGAAATCGTAAAGCTGGCCGATACTATTTTGGTTAAACCCGAAAAAGTAGAAGTGACGCCCGTTTCTTCGACCGTTGATATCATTCAGCAATCCGTGTTTTTTGTTGATAAAGACAATAAAAATGCGTTGTTGCTCCACATTTTGGAGGATAAATCCATTGAAACGGCCTTGGTTTTTACCCGTACAAAGCACGGGGCTGATAAAGTGGTGAAGGTGCTATTACGTCATGAGATTAAGGCGGAAGCAATTCACGGCAATAAATCGCAGAATGCCCGTCAAAATGCGTTGAACAACTTCAAGGAAAAAACCACTCGGGTGTTGGTGGCGACCGATATTGCGGCTCGCGGAATAGATGTGGATGAATTGGCGTACGTGATTAATTTTGAGATTCCCGAGATTCCCGAAACTTACGTGCACCGGATTGGACGTACGGGGAGGGCAGGAGCCAAAGGAACCGCCTATTCGTTTTGTGATAATGAAGAAAGAGGTTCGTTGAAAGATATTCAAAAGCTGATTGCCAAGGTGATTCCAGTGGTGGAAGAACATCCTTTTCCATTAAGTCAGAAGCCCGGTAACGAAGCGCCCAAGCCACATAATGTTGCCCGAGGTAATCGTCCGAGTCGACCGAATTCGCATTCACAAAATCAGTCCAAACCTTCAGGCGCAACGACTGACCGGGATAAGAAGCCTTGGTTTAAGAGAAGCCGATAAAAACCTACCCTTTCTCGTAAGATTGGGATATATTTCTTCTATTGTAAATAACATAAAACCGCCTCAGTAAGAGGCGGTTTTATATTATCTACATGGGTAAATTTGTGCTAAAAATGCAGCGATAGCTATGATAGTGGTAATTTATTGGCCATTCACAACACTATTGAAGTAATTTTTCAACGAATTTAATTGTGAATAACCTCCTGTTAAAACTTTTTGAGCGGATACTTCTACCTCTTTCCAAGCCAGTGTGGTTTCGGGTTTAATGCCAAAAACAGTTTGATACAAATAATTCACCTGAACGGGTAAAATTCGATTCGGAAGGCCGCTCCCGAATTCGCCGACATAGCCAATAACCGACGAAAGGGGAATTTTCCAGTTGATATTTTTAGCCGATAATTTTTGGAATTGGTCTGATTTGTTGAGCAAAAGTGGGGGTATAAGTTCTGCAGAATGACTTAACATCCGCATTAAACCGCCCAACATCAATACGACTTTGGCTAACAAGACCGCGTTGGGTAAACCTAAAAATTGGATGAGATAAATAGCGCTGATATAAGTGGCGATACCCATTAAAATAAAGAAAACGCCAAATTTTTTATCCCCAATAAACACAGATTGTACGAGCATGATAAGCAGTATAATTAATGATACACTCCAATGCCAACTCTCAAAAATGACAAACCACAAAACGGCATCAATTATGACCGTAGAATGGGTAATTCGGGTAACCCATGTGGTATGCAAAAGAGCGTATCCAATGGATTGGTAATCTAAATCAACATTGGTTTGGGGCTTAAATACATTATGCAGGGGCAAAAAAACGCCCACAATTCTATCGGGCAGAATGTTACATAAAACATACAGGACTGCCATTCCAATAAGTGTTATCAACCATATTTGGTTAATAACCGCTTCAAAATCAAACAAACGGTTAATCAGAGACATCATGGGGAAGGTTTAGGTAGTTTAGGGTTTGCGTAGAATAGACGGCTAAGTGGCCATGAATAAGTGTTTCATTTTAAGAGCAGTATTTTTTGTATCAGGCAATTTTTCATGCGCTTTGGTGCCTCCCTTATTAAAAAAATGGATGATACTTTCAAATTGGTGGGTGAGGTATTGAGGCATGATTTTATTCATGATAATTGAAGGGAAATTTCCCCCTTGGTTTTCTCGGTCAATGAGCACCAATTGACTTGTGCCATCCGTATTTGCTTCAAATAGATGGCCTCCCCACCAGTCTATTCTCTCAAAACCAGTTGGAACGGGCATACTTTCCCAGACAATTGACTTAAAGCTTGTTTGGGTTGTTTCGTCGTCTATTTTCCTAGACCATTGAATATATAGAAGGTCTCGTTTTGAAATAAACGGGATGTTTGGATTGAATTGTTGATAAATGATTTTCGTGTTGTCGTCGATTTCTTCCACTACAAAACCGCCCGTATATTCGGCAGTCCAATACTGGTGATAATCAATCATTTTATTGACAAATACATCAAATACAACGTCGTGATTGGCAGCTACGTTGGGGATTCTCCACCTAAATAAGTCATTTTTATCATCGGCAAATGGGCGTTGCCAAATCGTAATATCTTTCTTTTTACCTCTTTCTTTCCACCCTTCATCGGTTGTCATTAACGTATGGTCCTGGTCCAACCATTTTTCATTGTTTAATTGCCAATCGCGGAAAGTTATCATGCCTTAAAATTATAAAGAGGATGAGGGGAAAGAACGTAAGAGAAAACAGTACCCGTGCTTATTTTTTGAGTGAAACACACGGCCTTAAAGACCATAACATTCCGATGGTTAAGATTGTTTGCCCCGTAGACGAAAACATATTGCTGAGACCTAAGAAGTTACGCTTCGGCCAATGGTACGACGGACGGCGCAGTTTGAAAAACAATTGTAGCACAGAAAGTTTGATCTGTCAATATGCAAAATATTACATCCCTAAGCACTGCAAATGGGGCAAACCCCCTGAATCAACAGGTTGACTTCTTTGGTGGCAAATCCCTGCGGAAGTTTTACGGAAGGAATATGCACTTGGTCCAAGCAGGTTGTTTTTCCGCAGAGTTCACATTTAAAATGGACATGGTCGTGGTGGTGATCGTGGTCATGACATACTTCTTTGCAAAGCGCGTAGCGGAGGCCGTCCTCGTCTAATACCTTGTGAATGATGCCTTTATCAACAAACGTTTTTAGAGTACGATAAATCGTTACACGGTCGTAGCGGTCCTGCAAGCCGTTTTCCAAATCTCCGTGCGATAGTGCCGAATCACGGTTGTGTAGTATATCTAAAATATCTTCACGGCAGCCCGTATGGCGCAATTCGTGTAAACGTAATGTATCTTTGGCGAATGTATTCATAGGAAGGAATCCCTTAACCAGTTGTTGGTGGCTGTTTTGGGATTGGGAAATTTATATCGATAAACTTTCCAACGCCAGCCTTGTTACAGTTAAACTAATTTAAACCCTCCGAAAGTTCTCAACTTTCGGGAAGTTATCAAAATTACCACGTTTAATTTCTGAATTCATGATAAAAATCGGCATTATCAATGTTTCTGACCGTGCCAGCGCGGGAGTGTACGAGGACATTCCGGGAAAAGCCATTGTCTCTACCCTTAACGAATATCTGACCAGCCAATGGGAGCCCGTGTATCGCGTTATTCCTGATGAGCAACATCTTATCAGTCAGGCGCTTGTAGAAATGGCTGACCGCGAAGGTTGCTGTTTAGTGGTAACTTGCGGCGGCACCGGCCCCGCCCCGCGTGATGTCACACCCGAAGCGACCGAAGCCGTTTGCCATAAAATGATGCCCGGCTTTGGTGAGCTGATGCGGCAAGTGAGTTTGCAGTACGTTCCTACCGCCATCCTGTCGCGCCAAACGGCGGGTATTCGTGGTAAAGCACTGATTGTGAACCTTCCCGGCAAACCATCGGCTATTCGGCAGTGCTTAGACGCCGTTTTTCCAGCCATTCCGTATTGCATTGATTTGATTGGAGGACCTTATTTGGAAGTCAATGAAACGGTCATAAAGGTATTCAGGCCGAAATCGTAATGAGGGGAAAATTCAGCATCAGGAGCGAGGGAGCCGACGTTGAAAGTTATACGCAAAGAAATAGCCTGAATGAAGATTGAATCAGTATTTTATGCACTATTTGGCATTTTAGAGTCAATAAATACATCAATCATTACCTTTAACTATGACTTCTGAAAAAATTGCGTCTCTCCGTCAGGAAATTGCAACGTATCTTACCGGCGGCTTGCTTCCCTTTTGGATTACCCGCACCGTTGACAAAGAAAACGGTGGCTTTCTCACTCACTTTGACCAGTTTGGGCACGATTCGGGCGAAGATGAGAAATCGTTGATTGCGCAATCGCGCTCCGTTTTTACCTACTCTTCAGCCCACCGTGCGGGGTATGGGGATGGGGTTTTGGCCGAAATGGCGCGCCACGGGGTGGATTATTTAATCAACAACATGTGGGACAACGAGTACGGTGGGTTTTATTGGATGACCAATCGCAAAGGCGAAGTGACCATTGACCAGAAAATTGTCTATGGACTCAGTTTTTGCATTTACTCATTGAGTGAATACACCTTGGCTACGGGTGACCCACGCGGACAAGAATACGCCGAAAAAACCTTTGATTTGCTCCAAAAATACGCCGTTGATACCCACTACGGTGGTTATTTTGAGATGTTTAACCGCGATTGGACGCTCAAAGGGCCAGGTGCCGCGGGCGGTGACCGCAAAACACTTGACGTACACATGCACTTGATGGAAGCCTACACGACGTTGTATGAATGTACGGGGAAAGAAATTCATCGTCGTAAACTACTGGAAACCATTGAGTTGCTGGTAAATCGTGTGATGCATCCTGAATATGGAACGGGTATTCCGCAGTTTTGGGCAGATTGGAGCGTGGCTCCGCAAATCAAGTTTGACATTGTTTGGGGGTGGGACCGATTCAACCCCGATGGCCTCAAATCAGCCGCCGAAGACAATACCAGTTATGGGCACAATTCAGAATTTGCGTGGCTTCTGATGCACGCCTTAGATATTTTAGGATTGCCGTATGATACCTACCGCGACCAAATCACGAAATCGTACACCCACGCTGTGGAAAACGGCGTCGATTGGGAATTTGGCGGGGTATACGTGGAAGGCTCGCACGCTGGACAGGTATATGATAAAGAAAAGGAGTTTTGGCAACAGGCGGAAATGCTCATCGGGATGTTGGATGCCTATCGTTTCCTCAAAGATGAAAAGTACCTGCAAGCCTACGAAAACATCCACCGTTTTGTTTTTGATAAAATGATAAATCATTCCTTGGGCGAATGGTGGCCGCTGATGACCCGCGAAGGCGAACCCATCTGGAAGCACATGAGCCACTCTTGGAAAATCAACTACCACGATGTACGCTCAATGGTACAGTCGGTGGTGCGATTGGATAAGATTGCGAAGGGAGTGTAGAGACTACAATACCTAAATGGTTTTCTCATGTTATCTGATTTTATCGGATGAATGGGAAAACCGTTTTTTGTTATTTAATCTCTTCCAACCATTTACAAAACAGCAGCCATTGCTCCGTCGACATATCCCTGCTTGAGGGCATATACGTGGCATTTGTCCAGTTTTCGGGTGCCATTCTTTGTTTGATAAACGCTCCTCCTTTCTTAAAATAAGCCTCCGTAAACGGTGTAATCAGTGACGACATAGGAAAGATGAGGTCGGAGGTTTGTAGCAATTCTTTGTATAAAACCTCAAAAGTAACGCGAGTTGGGTAGTCGGTGTGAGATGGGTCAAGGTACTTCCCAAATTCCTTTTTAGGTAATACCCTGAGACTGACGAAGAAACCAGTCCGTTGTATTTCGGAGACTAAATCTTCGGATATAACGGGCGGCGGCGCTGGATAAAATACGTACATCGCGTTGGCGGCTTGCTCAGTCGGGAAAGTAAGCGTTTGTTTGTCCCGAAAATGTTGCGTAATCAAAAAGGGTTTTACGGTGGCCGAGGCACTCACCCCTGTCATTTTCAACTCCATGATTGTCAGTGATATGTCACCTACAAATGGTTTGCCTCGTTGATATACTCTGACTTGGCACGGTTCTTTCTGGAAATCATAACAACGGTACTCATCCTCTGTTTGCCCTTGCTCTGCGTACATGCCCGCTTGGTCGGAGGCAATCATAAAAGGACTTTCTTTCATTAATAAAACCGCTATTTCACTCGAATCCTCGGAAGTTTTTGAGTTTCCATAAAGCAATAACGTTCCTTTCTCTAATCTTTCAGCGGTCAAAAAAACCTTGTCTTTAAATGAGACTTCAATCAGGCCACCGTTGATTAGCAGGTGATTACGGTCAAAATAACTGGGAGAAATGTGGAACGTCCCCAGTTCGGTCTCTTGGTTTTCTTCTTCCAATAACTTCAACGTCAATTCCCCCAACGGATAGGTCTCATAGACAGGGGTGGGGTATTCTTGCACCAATTGCTCAGGAATGCTTCCCGACATATCTAATGAAACCGTCCTGCGCTGGGTATCTATGCGACAAACAAAAGAGGCAAGCTTTTTTTTATTGAAGAAAGGTATTTCGGGTAATAATTGTCTGCCCATCGCAATCGACATCATATCGTCCTCGTACCAAGGCGTTATACAACCGGTCAAAGTTGCTGAAGCAGGATTGGCTTTTTCTCCCAATGTGTGGTAGTCTATCGTGCGGTCTTCTTTCACTTCAAACAAAGTGTACTGAATGAATACCCCTTTGATGAGGGTCGTTTTCGGTTGGTAATTTTGAAAGAGGGAAAATATGGGAGAGTGGACGCTATTGATTAAATTTTCTATTGGAATAACGGAGAAAAATGTACCTGAAGCCCCGAAAACGCCTTCTTGGTTGAGGATTCTTTCCTTATTAAAAAAACGCAGAGAAGCTTTTTTTGGGGTGCCTTTGAGCAGGGATAAGCCGTCTTTTTGGACGTGAAATACATCACAAAATACCTGAGAATAAAAGGCGAGCGTAGGAAGTATATCAATCATGACGGCGGAGTTTCGGCCTTTGTCGTTTTTTAAGTCAATTGTAGCCCCCAAAATGGCCACAATTTCGTTGGGGCAATCAGGGGTGTTGGACGTAAAAAGTTGATGTTCTGTTTGAGAAACAGGCACCGCGACACTTCCAACTTTCACATCTTCAAAACCAAATTCCATCCCACCGTAATAATTCCATCCTGCGGGCAGGTTTCCCGTCAAAGGTTGTTGGTTTCGTTTTGTCCTTACCAATTGATACAGTTCATGGTAAGGTTCGTCCAATGAGAATTTCCCCAAAGGGGTTTTTGCCCATGCTTTGTATTTTTCAGGAGTATCAATCGGCTGAATTTCGATGTAAGGCTGAACGCTTTCGTCATAATTAACAGGCGAATCTTCAGGAACTGGCAATCCGCCCAATTTATGCAACAAAAGCAAATCAGGCGACAGGTAAATCCTCGGTGGTAAAATGGCTTTTACCTGAATGGGGTCGTAGGTGAGCAACGGTAGCAAAAGATTGTTGTTTGCCGTGCCCGGATTAATGAATGCTTGGCCGTAAAAATTGATACGCGGAAAGTCGAACTGACTCATAAGTTTGAGGATTGATGCTCTAAAGTAAAAAAAGAAATTAACCGTTGGGTAAATTTTGTCAGCCAAATACAATTCTCTACATTAGGAACTAAAAGTACGTTGCTGATGAAACCGACCCTAGCCAATTACCTGGATTTTCTTATACCATGGATTTCTTCGGATTTGATATCTCCGCTTTATATGAATCGCATTCAAGCCATTGCAGAGCGGCTACCCGTTCTATCGTTTGGAGCTTTTGAGTGTTGGTTGGATGCAAATGAACCAAGGGTCGATTTTAATATTTGCATCAATCCGCGTATAAATGAGCACGTTGCGATGAGAGATTGGCAACCTGAAGGAGCATTTGTTGAAAATCAAGCCTACTCGGGAATGCGTGACAAAATTCGGGATTTTTGCGTTTTATGGACAAAAGAACATTTTTTTCTGAAGCCGATTTTGGGAGAACTATCAGAAGTGTATGATATCGCAGATTTACAAATACCGTCACCGCCGGTACCTTGGCTTTATATCTCTTTTTTAAATAATTTCTTGGATCGTGATCAGGATATAAAAGCAGAAGTTATTTCAAAAACGCTATCTCTTCTTGATAATGAACTTTCGACAGAGGTGAAGGAAAAATTTTATGCAATTGTACGTTCACTTCCTTCCTCATGCAGGGTGGGTACGATTGGTATCAACAA
Source organism: Runella rosea (assembly GCF_003325355.1). Classification (GTDB taxonomy): domain Bacteria; phylum Bacteroidota; class Bacteroidia; order Cytophagales; family Spirosomataceae; genus Runella; species Runella rosea. The sequence goes on along the minus strand of NZ_CP030850.1, from coordinate 927,359 downwards.
ACGAAATAACCAACCAACAATCAGGCTTTATCTAGAAATCTACACTTTTGAAGAGGTTATCCAGATTTTACATTTTTTGGAATGGCCTGGAAATATTGAAGAGTTGGAAGCTACATGGGCACCCTGGTCAAAATCGTGCCGCATATATGGGCTTTCCATGGATTTTGACGGAAAGTTTTCCCAGAAAATCGGTATAGAGTGGCATTTTCATCTTGATAACTTGGAGAAACATCTTTCAGAATTTACCCAAAATTTATGTGATTTAGGGCTTTGTTCTATTGCTAAAAGAAAGGCAGTTTTGGAGTGGAATGGATACGTTGAGGTAGAAACTCCTTCCCATTTTTGGTCATGGCCAGATCGGATACTTAAAGAGCCAGAAAACATCCCCAAAAGGGTGAAAATCAAAAAGATGTTGAGTTATATCAAAATCATTTTTGAACCAGATAGACCTCCCATAGCGAAGGCCTATCCGATGTTCTTGCGTCCCGTTTTGAGAACTCCTTAAATTGGAAGTCTGACAATAAATTCTGAGTAGCTTCCTTTCTCGCTCTCAACGATTAATTCGCCGCTGTGGCCTTTTGTGACGATATCATAACTGATTGATAGCCCCAAACCAGTCCCATCTCCTGTTGCTTTTGTGGTAAAAAAAGGTTGAAAAATCTTCGTGATATTCTCTTTAGGAATGCCGGTTCCGTTATCTTTTATCCTTAGTTCAATCATATTTTTAACAATTTGGGTACTCACCCAGATTGTCGGCTGGTAATCGATATGTTGCTGTTGTTTTTTTTCGTGGGTAGCATAAAAAGCGTTTTGATAGAGATTGAGCAAAACCCGCCCTAATTCTTGGGGGACAATTTCAGTTTTGGGAAGATTGGTGTCGAAATCTGTAATCAATTCAATCTCAAAAGCCGCGTCTTTTGCTCGCATTCCTTGATAGGCAATTTGCAGGTATTCATTGGCCAACCCATTGAGATTTGTAAGTTGCCTTTCGCCAATACCTGTACGCGAATGTTCCAACATTCCCTTTACAATACCGCTTGCACGTTGACCATGATGATGTATTTTTTGCTGGTTTTGCGTCAAATCATCAATCAGGTCGCTGACAAGCCCCTGGTCAATAGTGGGTTTCGCTATTTCTTCTTTCAGTTCTTGCGCTAAATCAATGGAAAGCTCTGAAAAATTATTAACAAAATTGAGTGGGTTTTGAATTTCGTGTGCAATTCCGGCGGTAAGTTCTCCGAGCGAAGCCAACTTTTCTTTCAGAATTAATTGATCTTGGGTAATTCTTAACTGATTCAATGACCGATTGAGTTCATCAGTTCTTTCTGCCACTTTTTGCTCTAGTTCTCTATTTACTTTAGTCTGTAATTCTTGATTTTCAAGGAGTTGTTTTATGTTTTTCTTTTGCTTTTCCTCGTTATCCTTTCTCAATACATTGATCATATTTGCCAAAGCAAACGCAAACAGCATAACTTCTCCCAATAAGCCGAGCGGTACGGAGAATTCAAAAGTAAATTCATTCTTGGGTAATACACCCGTTAGGACTAGTATGATGCATATCACCCCCATCATGTTGATTAAATATCCAACTAAAAAATAACCCGCAGATGGAATTTTATCCTTTATACATCTAATACCCAATACAAGTATGAATACAAAACCAATGATAGTAACTAACAATAGAAGGGTAAATGCGGCTTCAAAAAAGATATAAAAAAGAATACAATTGATTGCGTTTAACAACACCAGAATATTCAAAATTTTATTCTGTTTTGGGTACCTTACTTTGGTACTCATCAGGCTCTGAACAAAAAGAAAATAGGCAATATTTCCTAAAGCGGAGCCGATATATTCAAATTTTGAGGCCCAAACAGGGAAGTTGTCTACGCTGCTGAAGAGTGATAGTAGATACCCAGAATTGCTGGAAGTAAAATAAAAAGCTGATAGTAAGACTAAAAGATAATAAGCATAGCTTTTAAGGCGTGTGACTATGAAAATGAATAAATTATAGAGAAACATAATTGCAAAAATGCCTAAAAAAGCAAAGATAGTTTTGCCAGAAAGTGCGTTCTGTGCATCAGTTATTTTCCGAGGAGACACCCCAAAGCTTAAATCTTTGGGGATTTTGGAGATACTCAGACGGTAATCCAATCTAACAATGCAAACCGTGGTTTGGCCAGATTTCAGCGGCAAAACGATATAGTTTTTGTTGGCCACAGGATAATCCCGCTTCGATTGAGGGTAAAGATGTCCCGTTTTTTTTAAATAGTATCGGGCCTGTTCTCGGTGGTAGAAATCGACGTACGCCCAGTTCTCGAAATCAAATACCCATTCTTGGTCGAGGTCGGTATCGTTTTTGACGGTGAATCGTAACCAATACACATCAATGTTTTGGCCTCTGGTTGTTGTGCTAGTCGCGGTGCTGAAACTGTTGCTGAATTCTTTTTTTAAAATATCCTTAATTGTTAACGTTTTGTTTGAATCCGGTAAAAGTTGAAAATCTTTGGTAATAGTCAATGCTTGTTGTGGATTCAAAATAATCTGTTGTGAAAAGGAAGGTTTTAAAGTTAGAAGGAGTAGGGTAAAAAGTACAGTAAAAATCCTCATACGATAGAGTTTTAGGCTACATTAAGTAAAAATCAAAGCTAATAAAAAAATAAATGGTATATTTTTGGAAAACAGTATATTTTTAGATTCATTTACGTAGTGACAAAACAGTCTCTCCTCAATACAATCCTTACTTATTTACCTAAACCCTACACTCTACTATGGATTCTTCAGAAAAACTCAAAGACGCACTCATTCGCGTAGGCGACAAAAAACACATTGAACTTTTGACAACACAGGCTAAAAACCTGACCAAAGACGACATTACCGATTTGCTTAACAACAAGCTCGATGATAAGCTGACCCTAGGGACAATACGTTCCCTTCGTAAACTTTCAAAGCAGCGGATCATTGAGGGGAAAAGTGCTTTCCCTTACGAATCTATGGAGGATGTTCAGCACAATGAAGCAGACGATAATATGGGAGGAGGTACCTGGTAATCAGATACTAACCATACTTAAAGCCTAGTTTTATCAAGAAGGTTAATATTGCCGAAAAGCATACAAGCGCAGAATAGCGTTTGTGTTTTTTCGGCACTTCGTATTGCTTATGGCTACCAAAAAAAATAAAAAAAAAGTTTTAGATTTTAACATGCAATCCCAGCAGCAATTTGCTTGGTGCTGGGCTGCCGTCGGAACAAGTTGTGCCCATTTTTATGACCCCGAGAGTCAGTGGACACAGTGTAAAGTAGCGAGCGCTTCTATCGAACCCTCGCCAGGAAACTGCTGTGATGCGCCAGAGAGTCTTGATTGTGATAAACCTTGGTACTTGATTACGCCAAACAACCAAGGCTCTTTTGTAACTACTCATATACCAAGTAGTTTTGTGATTGGGGCTCTGCCTGTTGATAAATTAATGGCGGAGATTGATCAGGGTAGATTGGTAGCCTATAAATTTGAAATAACCCTTGAGCACGCGCTAGACTTTAACATTGATGGTCAAGAAATCAAAATTCCAAAATTTGGACATTTTGTAGTTATTGCGGGCTACGAATCTTCTATGGCTTCCCCCAATGACCAGAACGTTACGGTGTATGTATACGACCCTTTCAGTCTCGAAAAAGGATACTCGACTATGACCTATGAAGTTTTTCAAACTAATTACAAATGTCACGGTGGAGCGGTTGCGGATGCTAATAGCACAAATGGTATCGACAGCGTAACGGGTTGCAGAGTGACCCACAGCTTCTTTACTTCTCCCCTTCAAAATGCGTGAGTTATGCCTATCAAAGAAGTTTTTGCCCCTCTAAAGTCTGCCAATTTATTTAAAGATTGGGCTTCTAAACAAAAAAAAGGAAGGCCCCGAAAACGGCCTCATGCGTATGAAGAATCCATCCCTCATAAAGTTTTTCATGCGGGACTGAATGATATCATTTCTGGAAAAGGATTAGTCAATGCCCAACTGGTTGCCTGGCGGCACTTCCATACTGATGCTAAAGAAAACCACGCTCTGGTTGAAATCAAAGTTGGAGAAAAGGAAGATGAGCATGTTTTGCAGGAAGCCCATTTTGGGCCGATGGCCTTTGACTATAAATTACTGTTGTCTAAGCTTAAAGAGCTGGAAAAGCTAAAAAATGAAGATTTTGAGCTTGCCTATCTTAGAATATTTGCTCTCAGAATAAACACTATTTGGCTACGGGCTGACCAGCGAGACAACGATTTTTTTATCCCAATTGCACCATGTTTTAACGGGTTTGTAGCAGGAGAACTTTATTCTTCACCAGATTTTCTGAAGCTTGCTCAAATAGCTGCCCAACGTTTTTATCAAAATACTCAGGCAAAAAGCCTCGAAGATGATGATTTGAAAGGAGGGTAAGCGTTTTAAAAATGAGACAGCCATTCAAAAAAAAGATGATATTCCTTTGGTGTAATGAAAGCCGATAATCCAAAAATCATCGTTAGCTGAAAGAACCCGAAACGCAAAAAAATCCAAAGGCCTATGTGGAGCAATACGCCCATTGCGAGCACGGTAAGCCTGAATTCTTCAATCCAAATTAGGGAAAAAAGCGCTGCTTCTATCGCTATGGTTCCGTAGGTTGTACACTTAAAAAACCATGTACGGTCCAATGCTTTAGGTAGTTCGCGGCGATTCCAAATCCTTACCTTCAGTACTTTTTGGGTAGCGGAGCCATCGCGCCACCATTCTCCCTTTAATTTAAACAGCACGTTTTTTGCGTAAATATTGGCCATGAAAAGCTGAATCATGATCAATGTCCAAGGCCAGCCTGTTGCTTCGGGTCGGAAAAGATGCTTGGGGTTTAAAATGGAGAGTTGTGCGTCGTAAGGAGAGAAAATAAGGAACAAACAAAAAAAACGATAGACTGTATCTCCCGAACTCAACACGTAAATATTCCGATTGTGAATCGAAACAAGCGTGACAAAACAGACAAATGCCGACAGATTCGGCAAGATCCCCAAAGTCAAGCAAAGTCCCGCAATAAACTGAATTCCGAAAACCTGATTAAGAGATGCCGTAGTTGGAGGTAAATAATTGAGAAGTGAGAAGCGAAGGTCTTTTTTATTTCTTTTATAGTCATCGTTGCCAAACCAACCTTCGGGTTGCAATAGTATCTTGTTTTTTCCCTGCCAAACCCACGTTTCAATCAATACCAAAATACCCGTTAACAGGCGTAAAACGCTAATGGTCAGGGTAGATTGGTTTTCGAAAAAAAAGTCATTCCACGATTGTAACAGTTGATTCAGAGTGATAAAATCGGTCATTGATACTTTATTGTTGAGGTAGTTCGTACGTGAATACCCGTTGACTTAGCCAAGGAAACATCGCTCGTTGTTGGGGTTTTTGGGGTTCATAAAACCTGATAATATGTACCTTAACTGGGGTTTTGGATGAAGTGTTGGTCTTATGATACTCGCGTAAAATAAAATTACAAACTGCTTCTTTAGGAACATCATCCTTTTGAGAGAGCAACTGATTATGCATTTTAATAAACCTAAAATGCGGTGCCCATTGATAATCATTTTTTAAAGTATATTCAGGTAGTTTCCAAGGTTGAATGGTTCCGTCGGTAAATTCAATTTCAAAGCCAATCAAAAAGTTTTTAGAAACGGGCTGAGGTGCAAACAATGCCCAATAATTGTCAAGTCCTGCCCAACAAATGTATTTGCTAAAATAGTTGTGAAGAATTTGTCTAAAAAAATATCCTTCGGGAAGACACCAGAAAAGAAGTAAAATACTCATCAAAACAATGAAAATGCTCGCTCCAATTTTCTGAAGAATTTCCAAAGAATCCATTCTGATTGATTTTTATAAGGCTAAAATAGCGTTAAAAGTTAAAAGAAAAAATGATTTAACCTTATAAAATCCTTGAAGTTATTAGGGCTTTTTTCGAAAAAAAGCAACTTATTCGCCAAACGTCCAGTTTGCCGATGATTTTTTCAACAGAGTCAACTGTCGGCGACGACTCAGTAGGTTGGAGCATCAAGGGTAGGAGCAGAGAGGCTTAGAAACGTTGAAATGAACTTCATAAAAAAATAGAAATTGGAAAAATAGATGTTTCTATAAACCTAAGGAGGCTAATTGGGTTGTTTTTGGTGAAAAAAGCATAATTTTTGAAATGATTTTAAACAAAATTGCAATTATTGTTTTTAAAAGATTACTTTTGTAACGGTAATTACCATTTTTTTTCATTTTTTATTTTTTTTTCAATGAACACAGGAACAGTAAAGTTCTTCAATGAAACCAAAGGATTCGGTTTTATCGTAGACAGTAACACAGGCGAAGAAATTTTTGTACACGTATCAGGTCTTATCGACAACGTACGTGAAGGTGACGTAGTTACTTTCGAGCCTGCACAAGGTAAGAAAGGCTTGAACGCTACGAAAGTGAAACGTGCGTAATACTCACGCAAACGAAATACATTTTGTTTAGAGTAACTTAGGGAGCTTAAAACGATGTAAGAATCAAAAGGCAAATCGGAAACGGTTTGCCTTTTGTATTTTTCGTGCGAGCCTGCTAAAAATTAGCCGTTTTCCATTCAAGTCCGTTTTGTTCCAAGAGCCAAATTCGAACAGACTTTAATTTTTTAGCCACTTTTTTGCCTTCTTTTATTCCTAACACGCTAAACGCCGTGGCGAGGGCATCGGCCGCGGTTCCGTTGTGAGCAATGACCGTGGTGCGTGTATGGGTGGTGAGCCCAACGCCCGTGCGAGGATCTACGATGTGGGAATATTTAATCCCTTTATGTTCCATAAAACGGTAGGTATTTCCAGAAGTGGCCACCCCGCAATTTTTAAGCGTCAACACACGCTTTGCCGTACTGTCTTTCCCTCCCGAACTTACTTCAATCTCCCAACCCTTTTTTTGAGGAGGGGCGTCGCCAAGGGTCAAGTCCCCGCCAGCATCCAAAAAAGCGGCAGAAATGCCAAAATAGCGTAATATGCGTATGGCATCATCGGCCGCGTAGCCTTTTCCGATACCGCCAAAATCGAGACGCATCCCTTTTTGGGTAAGTATCACTGTACTATTTTTAGCATTTAAACGGATTTTTTTGTACCCAACGGTTTGTTTGGCTTCCTGAATTTGGGCGCTGTCGGGGAAATAATTACGCCGTAAGGCGCGCCGCCAGAGTTGAACAATCGGCCCGACGCTCACATCAAAAGTGCCCTTGGTTTGTTTACTGTAATGAACTGATTGCTGAAGAATATCAAAGAGAATTTGACCCGCAAAAAAAGCTTCTCCCGAACCAGCCGTTGCTGATAAACGATTGGTTTCGCTGCCATCTAAGTAATCGCTTAAGATTGAATTCAGGTACTCAATGCGTTTAAAAACGCTATCGGAGGCCACTTTTGCGATGGAGTCATGAGGGGCGTAAAAAACTAGATTGAATTCCGAACCCATTGCATTCCATGCGTAAGAATACCGATTTTGGGCATGGCCTGAGAGGGTAGTACAGAGAGACAAAATACAAAAAAAGAATATGTACTGGAGAATAACCCGAGTGTAGTGTACTTTAAATTTATAAATCATCATTTGGTGGAATTGCGCAATCCGCAAATAAATGGTAACTTTTTTAGAAATAATGAACCTTTTTGCACGGTTTTTGGTATCAAAATTATAAAAATCATTCCTGTGAAAACCAAACGTGCCGCTGTTTGTTGTTGCTGTATCCGTGACTAATACATGGAAAGGGAATGATTTACGCTTCAAAACTAAGAAATTGAGCCGCCCTTTCCAGAAGAAAGGGCTTTTATTTTGTAATCCAATCAATGCCATGACATTAACTGAGCAAGAAATTTCGGTCTCCTTTTTAACGCGTCTTACCGAGCAAAATGCCAAGTATCGGCATCGATTGCCTCCCCGCAGCAGCGTTGGGAAGTTTGTGGAAGAAATGATGTGTTTTCTGTTTCCCGTTACACAGGATTGCGAACGAACTTCATTGGATTTGCCCGAAGCCTATCGCCGTCTTCAAAACCGTTTGTCTTGCCTTTTGGACCCGCTTTCCAATCATCTTGACGCTGATAAAGACGCCATTATGGACCGATTTCTGGCCAAATTGCCCGAGATTTATGAAAATCTTTTGCTTGATGCTCAGGCAATTGCGGACAATGACCCCGCTTCGGTGGGCATTGAGGAGGTGATTTCTGTCTACCCAGGTTTTTATGCCATTGCCGTATATAGGGTGGCCCATTTATTAGTGGATTTGAACGTGCCTTTGCTGCCAAGAATGCTTACCGAACATGCTCATGGACTGACAGGGATAGATATTCACCCTAAAGCAAATATCGGACAATCGTTTTTCATTGACCACGGAACGGGCGTCGTGATTGGTGAAACGACCGATATCGGTAATAACGTGAAAGTATATCAAGGCGTGACGCTTGGTGCATTGAGTGTTTCTAAGTCAATGGCCGAAACCAAACGTCATCCTACCATTGAAGACAACGTAGTTATATACGCTAACGCCACCATTTTGGGCGGCAAAACGGTCATTGGCAATGATTCTATCATCGGTGGAAATGCATGGCTGACGACAAGCGTACCCGCGTTTTCGCAGGTGTATCACCAAAGCGAATTGAAAATTAGACAAAGCATTCTTTAAAATTTTATCTAAGAACTGGTATTCTGAATCAGTTCTTAGTTGCTTCTTAATGGAGAATATCAGGCGAGTCCTCGCACAAATCTTCGAACGGTTTCCATAAAAATTGGTTCGAAATTCGATAATGTTTGGCGAGGTTGGGTAACGGAAGTGACCACCAAAAAACCGTACGTCAAGCACCACCATTCATAAAAGGTTTTGGAGACAGCATCGGCGGAGCGCGGGCGTATCAAGGCCATGGCTTCCCATACGGGATGATTGTTGAGCATGGCAAACTCAATTTGATAAGCCTGTTTTGACTGACAAATCCCGCCTTCCATGTTAAACATCACCTGAAAAACCTCGGTTTGGGTATGCATGAATCGCCATTGAATTTGGGCAAATTCCGTAATTAATTTCTCAGGGTTACGGTATAAAGTCCTCAATTTCAGTAGTTCTTCGTGCAGAAAAGCAAAGCCGTCGTTTCTAATGGTTTCCAGCAGTTTATCTTTACTGTCAAAATATTCGTACAAAATAGGAGGACTATATTCAATAACATCGGCAATTTTTCGAATGGATACGGCCTGCCAGCCTTCCTCACGAGCAATGTCGCGGGCAGTTTTGAGGATGTCGTGACGGACTTGTTTCCGCAATCGCTCCCGACGTTCAACGATTCCCATAAGATTAACGATGGATTAGAGTAGACTTTACACTGTTAAATTATCTACAAGTAAAAAATAAATGGTGAAAGAACCAAAAAAAAGACAATAAAAAAGCCCAGCCAAACGTTTGACTGGGCTTTTTTATGCTTGATAATAAATACTGTTTTTAGGCGAATTTCAACATAGATTTCAAGGTTAAATTTGCTCTAACGTGGATTTAATCGCCGCAAAATCAGGTAGGTCGCCAGCACTTTCCAGTACTTCTGCATATTGGATAACTCCTTCTTTATCAATCACAAAAGCGGCACGTTTTGCCACGCCTTTCATTTCAAACGCAAATGTATCGTAGTAGGATTTAAAAGCCTGTGAAGTCTCCTTGTTAAAATCGGACAGTAAATCAAAATTGTATTTTTGCTCCTCCTTATATTTGCCCAGGGTAAAAAGCGAATCTACCGAAATACCCACTACCTCGGCACCGAGTTTGGTATAGTATCCTAAGTCATCGCGCATGGTGCAGAGTTGTGCGGTACATACACCCGTAAAAGCCGCTGGAAAGAAATGAATGATGAGATTTTTTCCTTTAAAATCTTCAAGTGAAACCTTTTTTTTGTCGGTATTAAACAGGGTGAATGAAGGGGCCTTATCGCCTTTTTGTAATGACATGGTTGCTTAAGTTAATTTTGTTTTTGCAAAAATATAAATACATCCTGAAAACTTGCTAAATCATTAAATGTTCGTAATTATGCCAAAAAAAGTAACATTGGCAGTAGTAGGATACTCAATAAGTAAACTATTATATCAATACCTAAACCCCACAGCGGCGGATTTTACCTTTCACTAACACACATCATAATACGTATGCAAACCATTTGGGGAATTGACCTCGGCGGAACAAAAATTGAAGGCGTTGTATTGTCGTCACCCTCGCCTGATGCGGTGATTATCCGTAAAAGAATTGATACAGAGGCTCATAAAGGGTATGAGCACATTGCGGGCCGGATTGTTGAGCTGGTACGTGCATTGGAAGCAGAAACAGGCTTCAAAGCCCCAAGCATAGGGATTGGCACGCCTGGAACGGTAGAGCCGTCTAACGGTTTGATGAAAAACTGCAATACTACCTGCCTCAATGATATGCCTTTACAGAGTGATTTAGCAAATACATTGGGAATTCCAGTCTTTATTGCCAACGATGCCAATTGTTTTGCGTTGGCCGAAGCAACAATGGGAATTGTTCCCGATGTTGTTCCAGATTATCAGTGTGTATTTGGCGTTATTATGGGTACTGGCGTTGGTGGCGGTGTTGTTATTAAAGGAAAAGACGGACAGTCTTTTGTGTTGAACGGAACACAGGGAATCGGTGGCGAATGGGGCCATAATGAACTAGAACCTAATGGGTATGATTGCTATTGCGGCAAAAAAGGCTGTGTAGAACAGGTACTTTCTGGCCCCGCATTGCAGCGGTACTATGCGCAGATTAGCGGTCAGGAGTTAAAGATGAAAGACATTGTGGCACGGCATTATGCAGGCACTGATCCGTTTGCTTCCCAAACCATTGACCGTATGTTAGAACATTTTGGGAAAGCCGTTTCAGTACTGATGAATATTCTCGACCCCGATGCCATTGTTTTGGGCGGTGGTGTTGGAAACATTGATTTACTTTACACCGAAGGCTTGGAACGGGCCAAAAAATACATCTTTAATAGCGGTCGGGTAGAAACAAAAATTCTTCGTCCAAAGTTAGGAGATAGTGCAGGGGTATTTGGGGCGGCCATGTTGTCCATTTAATAAAGTATTAAGTTGAAAGGTAACAGTGTAATGCGTTATTTGAATGCAAACTGAGCCTTTGAAATGAAAAGTTAAGAATGAATCATTGGTTAGTAAAGTCGGAGCCGTTTGTATACAGTTGGGATGATTTTGAAAAAGCGGGGAGGAGTGTTTGGGATGGCGTTCGTAATTATCAGGCACGTAATAACCTGAAAGCCATGCAAAAAGGCGATTGGGTATTCTTTTATCACAGCAATGAAGGGCTGGCCGTGGTGGGTATTGCACAGGTAGATCGTGAAGCTTATCCTGACCCAACCACCGACGACGCTCGCTGGGTGGTGGTTGAATTGGTGCCCGTTCAGAAGTTAAAACGACCGGTTTCATTGCAGGAAATTAAGTCAGATAATAGATTGCAGGAAATAGCGTTAATTAGGCAATCTCGTTTGTCGGTCATGCCGATTAAACGGGAGGAATTCGACCTAATCTTAAGTTTTAGCAACGATGAAAACACCTAATGAATTTATTGTCAATAGCCTAAAGGCGCATTACCAATTTTTTGTAGTGCGCAGGGTTGGTATGGCGCTTAGTGCCGGTTTAGTTTCTTTCTTTTACGCTTTGTTTTTGGTCATTGGTTTAGTTTCCATTGATCTAAAGGCGCAGACTGTCAAGCGGATAGAGCTTCCTGTTCCAGGAGCCAATGAGTCGTATCACACGATTTCTTTGGGCGCAAAAGGCGTGGTACTGGTTTCTCAGCTTTCAAAAAATGCGTTTAACATTCAGAAGTTTAACGTTGATTTGGACCGCGATTGGTCAATCAACGGAACGATTGAAGATAACCTTGATTTTGTAAAGTCTTCTTACGATGGCCAGTCTGTTTATCTGTTATTTACTCGCAGTCGGACTGATTTTTATCAGGTTGTAAAGGTGGGAGTCGCGGGTTTTATGGAGACATTTTACCTTAGCTCCGTAGACCGTTTTCAAATTACCGATTTCCAGACAATTGGTTATTCGGTTTTTATGGCAGGGACAGTACGAGACGAGCCGATGCTCCTTTATACCAACCTTGCTTCCAAACAAAGCAAGATTTTGCCCGGGGTTACGCAGCCCAACACCGTGATTCAATCTGTAGATATTGATACCACTCACAATTTGATAAATGTCTGTTATGCCGCTCGCAAGGGGCGAGAAATCAAACTTATCTCACGTACTTTCGACGAATATGGGCAATCGGTAGGGCAGGTTATGGTAGAGCCAGAGCCTGATTACTCATTGCTCAACGGACGCCTTTTTACGCTGAATGATTCTACTAAACTGATGATTGGCACCTATGGTTTCCGAAACATGCAAGGGAACAACAACAGCGCATCGCAAGGGCTTTTTCTGAGTAAAATCGTTTACGACGAGGTAGAATTTACCCAATACCACAGTTTTACCGATTTTAAGAATTTTTTCAACTTTATGAGCGAACGTGAGCAGGAACGAATGCTACGTAAGATAGAGCGGAAAAAAGAAAACGGAGACGAAGTAAAGCTTAATTATCGATTGCTAGTTCATGATATTATTGAGCAAAATGGCAACTACCTGATTTCGGGAGAGGTCTTTTATCCTGAATACCGTAACAACAACAACGGTATGTATGGTATGAGCTCGTGGTGGGGGTCACCCATCATGTCGCCGTGGGGAATTGGTGGTATGGGTATGTTTCCATCGTATGGACTTTATAATCCATACTATTGGGACCCATGGTTTGGCTCACGTCGGATGAACAACGGTCAGATATTTAATGGTTTTGTGTATACCCACGCGATTGTGGCTGGATTTAACCCCAAAGGCGATTTATTATGGGATAATTCGTTGCCTTTTGAAGGGGTGAAAAGCATGGAACTCAAAGAAAAAGTAAGGGTAAAACCTAATGAAGACCAGACTGTTTCCATGTTTTACAGCAACAAAGGGGCTATCAAAGCCAAGGTTTTTGACAAAGACCGCGTATTGAATGACCGCCAGCCGATTCCGATCATGACCGTTGATGCGAGTGACAAAGTACGTCAAACCAACACCGACGAAGTGCTGTACTGGTTTGATAATTATTACTTGGCGTTTGGCTATCAACGGATTACAGGTGATGATGGTCGCCGAAATGTTTTTTATCTGAATAAAATATCTTTTTAATAACATAGGATAGAGGGTCAATCGTTGGTCACAGAGGGTTTTTTCCTGAATGTACCAGCGGTTGACTTTCGCCTTAACGCACAAATGCAACTTCTCACTCCTCTCCACTGGCAAGATTACGAACTGATTGATAGCGGTAATTTCGAAAAATTAGAACGATTTGGCGACTACTTACTAGCCCGTCCTGAGCCTCAGGCCATTTGGGATAAATCTCTCTCCGACGCCGATTGGAAAAAAAAGGCGCACGCTACTTTTGTACGGGATAAGCAAGCAACCGAACGCGGAGAGTGGCAATTGACGAAAGGAATGCCCGAAAAATGGTGGATAAACTACCGAAATGCGGGGTTGTCATTGCGCCTAAAATGCTCGCTTACTTCCTTCAAGCATGTCGGGATTTTTCCTGAGCAAGCTGTTAACTGGGATTATTTAGACCAAAAACTCCGCGCGCTGCCCATTGAGAAGCCCGCCGTTTTAAATCTTTTTGCGTATACAGGGGCCGCATCGGTGGCAGCAAGACAGGCAGGGGCCGACGTAACACACGTAGATTCAATTAAACCAGTGGTGACGTGGGCGCGGGAGAATATGGAGGCAAGCGATACCGACAATATCCGATGGATGGTGGAAGATGCTTTTAAATTTGTTCAGCGTGAAGTGCGGCGGGGAAAAAAATACAACTGCATCATTCTCGACCCACCTGCTTATGGCCGTGGGCCAGCGGGTGAAAAATGGATTTTGGAGGAGCAATTGAATGAGCTACTTAAGTCCTGTGCGGAGTTGTTAGACCCCGTTCACCACGTATTTATTCTGAATCTATATTCGTTGGGTTTTTCCGCCTTGATGGCCGAAAATTTAGTATTGGACCGATTTGGTAAAATGGCGAATACTGAATGCGGTGAACTTTTTCTTGCTGACCATAAACAACGCAAACTGCCCTTAGGTATATTTTATCGTTTCGCCTCCGTCTAAGCAGCGATTAATCGTGCATTTCCCCAAAACTTTCCCGTACTTTGCATCAATGAGTGAGTCAATGGTAAGGATGATGTACCTTTGTAACTTACTGATTTTATTAATGCATTCATTGTCAGGTGTTTTTGAAGCACTAAAATGACTTTCTTACAGAACATCAATAATAGTACAGAGCAACTTGAAAGCCCTAACGTATATAGTAAGTATTTGTTTGGCAATGTGGCTGGGCGGGTGCAGTAGCGACGAACGTCAGAGTACCCGTATTCCTCCGCTACCTTCCGATGATGCCCTCAAACGGGCTGAAATCGGTGTTGAGTACCTGAGTGCCATCATTCGGCGCAGTCCACGCAACTCCTTAAATTACCACAAAAGAGCCGAGTTGTACATCGTCCTTAAGGACTTTCCCGCGGCTTTGACGGATATAAATGATGCCCTTGAAATCAGTCCTAGCAATGGACTTTTTTTGTTGACCAAAGCCCGAATATTGCGGCAGATTAAGCGCTATGACGAAGCGCTGGCGGCGGCGCGGCAGGCAGAAGTGTTGCAACAAGATACGCCCGAGTTGTATATTTTATTGGGAGATTTGACCCAACAAAAAAAGCAATACCGTCAGGCAAAATTATATCTGTCGAAAGCCCTGCAAATGGCTCCCTACGAAGGAGAAGCCTATTTCTATAATGGACTTTTAGATGCTCGTCAGGGAGATACGCTGTCGGGGATTGCGCTTATGCAGCGGGCCGTGGAATTAAAACCACGCTTTGTCCCTGCGTACGTGGAGCTGACCACCATCCATACCCGATTGCACGATTATATTCAGGCAAAAGACATTAACGATCAGGGCTTGCGTTATTTTCCCAAGGAGTCGATGCTTTATTATTCGCGGGGGATAATGTACCACAGCCAAAAACGGCTAGACAGCGCGCTGATTGCGTACCGGGCGGCCATTAAATTTGACTCGACCAATTATGCGGCTGATTTTCAGGCTGGTACTATTTATTTGAAGTGGAACAGTTTGCCGTTGGCCATTAAAAGTTTTCAGAAAGTTTTGCGCTATAATCCCAAATATCCACAGATTAATTTTTTGTTGGGAAGTGCTTACGACAAACATGGAAACATTGAAGGGGCTATTGAACAATATACCCTGGCTACTCAGATAGATGCGGCTGATTGGCGTTCGCGGGGGCGTCTCTACCGGGCGCAACAGCGAAAATACTACCTTGACACCTACGGTACCCTACCGCCGGCTTCCCCCGAAATAACTTCTGATGCTGATAATGAGAAGGATGTTTCTCCAATTGCCCCCGAGCGTGAAAGGGTTCAGGTCAATATTCTAACTCCCCGACTTGAATTGAAAACGAAAAGTGATACCGTTCGAAGCTTGAAAATCAGGCAATAGTTGGCAGTAACGTTTAAAACAACCATTTTTGCAGAAAATTTATCAACGATTCATGCTAGTTTGTAATAGCGGATGTTGATGAAGCGTGACTAAACATAACTAATTAACATGAGTAACATTAAAATCACCCTACCTGATGGTAGTGTGCGCGAGTACCCCCAAGGCTCGTCAAGTATGGACATCGCGCTGAGTATCAGCGAAGGACTGGCGCGAAATGTTTTAGCGGCTAAAGTCAATGGACAAGTTTGGGATGCCACCCGACCCATTGATACGGATGCCAACCTCCAACTCTTGACTTGGAACGATACCGATGGAAAAGCTACTTTTTGGCATTCCTCCGCGCACTTATTGGCCGAGGCGATTGAAGCGTTGTACCCGGGTACAAAATTTGGAATCGGACCTGCCATCGAGACGGGTTTTTATTACGACATTGATTTGGGCGGTAAGCCTTTTTCGCAGGAAGATTTTAAAAAAGTAGAAGATAAAATGCTTGAACTTGCGCGCCAGAAAAGCGAGTACAAGCGAACGTCGGTTAGTAAAGCCGATGCCATTGAGTACTTTACCGAAAAAGCGGATGAATACAAGCTTGAACTGATTGACGGACTGGAAGATGGTCAGATTACGTTCTACTCGCAGGGTAATTTTACGGACTTGTGCCGGGGGCCGCACATCCCCAATACGGGATTTATTAAGGCCATCAAAATCATGAATGTGGCAGGGGCCTACTGGCGCGGCGACGAAAAACGCCCAATGCTCACGCGGGTATATGCCGTAACGTTTCCTAAACAAAAAGAACTGGACGACTATTTGCACGTACTGGAAGAAGCAAAACGTCGCGACCACCGCAAGCTCGGCAAAGAACTGGAATTGTTTACTTTTTCCGAAAAAGTAGGCGCTGGTTTGCCGCTTTGGCTACCAAAAGGCGCTTTGTTGCGCGAACGCCTCGAAAGCTTTTTGCGCAGGGCGCAGGTGCGCGCGGGGTATTCACCCGTAGTGACGCCCCACATCGGCAGCAAACAACTTTACGTAACCTCAGGACACTGGGAAAAATACGGGAAAGATTCCTTCCAGCCGATTCATACCCCCGAAGAAGGGGAGGAGTTCATGCTTAAACCCATGAATTGCCCTCACCACTGCGAAATCTACAAAGCACGTCCACGGTCGTATCGTGAGTTACCGTTGCGTCTGGCGGAATTTGGCACCGTGTACCGTTATGAACAAAGCGGAGAGCTTCATGGGCTGACCCGGGTGCGTGGTTTTACGCAGGATGACGCCCACATTTTCTGCCGTAACGACCAAGTGAAAGATGAATTCAAGCGCGTAATTGATTTGGTTCAGTATGTGTTTCGGTCATTGGGATTTGAGAATTATAGTGCGCAAATATCCCTCCGTGACCCCGCAAAACCTGAAAAATATTTCGGAACAGACGAAGACTGGAACCGCGCCGAATCGGCGATTATTGAAGCTTCGGCCGAAAAGGGGTTAAATACCGTTACCGAACTAGGAGAAGCCGCCTTTTATGGCCCCAAACTCGACTTTATGGTTCGGGATGCCCTGGGCCGTAAGTGGCAATTGGGTACGATTCAGGTGGATTACCAACTGCCGCAACGATTTGACCTTGAATACATGGGCAGCGATGGTACCAAACACCGCCCCGTGATGATTCACCGAGCTCCCTTTGGTTCACTGGAGCGCTTTATTGCGATTTTGATTGAAAACACAGCTGGTAATTTTCCATTGTGGCTTTCGCCAGACCAAATTGCGGTGTTGCCGATCTCCGAAAAATATATGGATTACGCCAATGACATATTTTTGCAACTGCAGGAAGCCGACGTACGCGGGTATGTTGACCATCGTGACGAAAAAATTGGCCGTAAAATCCGCGATGCCGAAGTTCATAAATTGCCTTACATGTTGATTGTGGGTGACAAAGAACAGGCCGAAGGAACCATTTCTGTACGTCGCAAGGGCCATCCTGATATGGGTTCCATGAAGTTGGAAGACTTT
The DNA here is from genome assembly GCF_003325355.1 of Runella rosea. GTDB lineage: Bacteria > Bacteroidota > Bacteroidia > Cytophagales > Spirosomataceae > Runella > Runella rosea. The sequence goes on along the minus strand of NZ_CP030850.1, from coordinate 909,754 downwards.
GTGACCTATTTCAAAACCGAAATCCAGAGCGGCATTGCCACGTTTGGCGCTTGATTTTGTGTTAAGTAGTACCTTAATCGTAACAAACAATCCCGCGCTGTACAGTGCGGGATTGTTTGTTAAATATAGCTTTCAAAACTGGGTTTTTGACATAAAAACCAGTTTTGAAATAACCCTAAAGAATATCCTAAGCACGTTATTACAGTAAAAGTTTTACATTTGAATTTCTAATTTAACACGCACGTATGTCTGTAACCATCGCTCCAATTCAGGAAGGGCTCGCTGCTTTTTTAGCGACCAAAGAGTATTCAAAATATGTGGTCATTGCCGATGTCAACACCCGTAAACACTGTTATCCTCGCCTAAAACCGTATTTGTCAAAGCACCATCTCATCGTTGTTCCTGCGGGTGAACAACACAAAAACCTAACCACCTGCGAACAAATATGGAGTGAAATGACGCGTTTGGAACTGGACCGCCATGCGGTCGTTTTTAATCTCGGCGGCGGCGTAATCGGCGACATGGGCGGGTTTTGTGCGGCTACCTATAAACGTGGAATTGATTTTGTGCAGATTCCTACCACCCTGCTTTCTCAGGTGGATGCCAGTGTGGGCGGGAAGCTAGGAATAGACTTTCAGGGATTTAAAAACCACTTGGGCGTTTTTACCCAACCAAAAAATGTTTTAATCGACGCATCCTTTTTGCAAACCTTATCGTATATCGAATTAAGGTCTGGATTTGCCGAGATTGTGAAGCACTGTTTGATTGCTGATGCGGCTAAGTGGGAAGAAATTCGCAAAAAAGATTTTGAGGAACAGAATTGGCCAGACTTGATTGCGCATTCTGTCGAAATCAAGAAAAAAGTGGTGGCCGAAGATCCAACGGAGAAAGGCTTACGCAAGATTTTGAATTTCGGGCACACCATCGGGCACGCGGTAGAAACTTATTTTCTGAATAAGCCCCCCAAAGAGCGCCTCTTGCACGGGGAAGCAATTGCGGCGGGTATGGTCATGGAGGCTTACGTGGCATACCGAAAAAAAATGATTGATTTACAAACATTAGAACAGATTGAGGAGTTTATATTTTCGGTATACGGCAAAGTAGCTTTGCAAATGTCGGATGTGGCTACGGTGATTCAGTTGGCGCAGCAGGATAAGAAGAACAAAGGAGGGGAGTTGCGTTTTTCATTGTTGACTGGTTTGGGGAGTTGCGGGTTCGATATTAAAGTAACCCCAGGTGAAATTCAGCAGGCTGCCGCGTACTATGTAGGATAATTTATAATCGCTAAGATTTACAATAAATAATTTGCTTTTGTAGAAAATTTCGTATTTTTATCCAATCAAAACTGGTATAACACCAAACTCTAACATCCATCATGAAGCTTGCTAAACTTTTACCTTTTGTGTGCGTCGTTGTGTGGGCGGCGGGTTGCAATACCAATCGTCGAATTTTTGTGGAGCACGATTACAGTTATGAAACTAACTTTAAAGCCTACAGCACTTACGCCTTTTTGGAATGTGAACGTGATACGGGTAACGTATGTACTGAAGTATACAACGCCATCCACCGACAAATGCAAGCACGTGGCTATCGCCTCAGCACAAGCAAGCCCACGCTTCTGGTAAACTACGGAATTTTCTACGACAACTTACGCTATCAGGGATACATGCAGCCCGTTATCAAAAACTGGGTTGATACCGAAGATGACTCCTTCAAATACGAGCCGATTCGCTACTCATTAGATAAGGGCACGATTATCATTTCGCTGATTGACGCCGATACCGATCAGGTGGTTTGGAGAGGTTATGCTGCGGGTATTTTCAAAAATCCCAATGCCGCCAACAGCTACTATCGAAACGTGGTTCGATCTATTTTTGACCAATATCCGCTCTTTGCTTCGGGCTACGACCCCCGTGGCGGCGGTCCCCAAGAAAGCGGAAGATAAGAACTACATCCCCATATTCATTTCAAAATAGTAATTCCCTGCGTTGATTTTATCATAATCAGCGCAGGGAATTTTTTATTGCCTTAGTCTAATTGAACAAATCCTCGATGCGTTCGAGCATCAGGATGGCAGATTGGGGAACGATGACGTATTTCTCGTCTCCGTACATGACGTCGATGGCGTTGCGTTGCAGGTAAATGGCTACATCACCTTCCTGCGCTTGCAGTGGCATGTATTTTACCTTTTCCTCGGTTTCTTTCCAAGGTTCATCTTCAGTAGGGGCGGGAATCGGAAAACCGGGTCCTACTTTGATGACATACCCAGTCTGTACTTGTTCTTTTTCGGTAACGGTAGGAGGAAGATACAAGCCCGTTGGCGTTTGGTCTACGGGGTTTTTGGGCTTAATCAGAACGCGGTCGCCTACCACGATGAGGCGTTTAAGCTTATTGTCGGAGGTTACTTCTAACATGTTTTAAATGATTACTGATGATAAACCGTACTAAAGGGTTCGCCATCCTTTAACGCAAACTTTTGAAAAAAAGTTGAGGAATTAAAGAATCACTTTGCGACGGAAGGGAGGCTGACTGAGTACGTAAGCTGCATTTTCATCACCGAGCTCAACGGCTTTGGACAAGTCCTTTTCGGCTTGTGAAAGCTGGTGCAATTTTAGACGGGCAAGGGCCCGCCAACGCAGTGCTTGTGGTTCTTCCCCGCGCGAAAACCAAACGGCTTTATCGAACGATAAAAAAGCGGTTTCGTATTCCAATAATTGATAATGAGCCATTCCTTTTTGCAAATGCACCTCTGACAGCGTATTATCAAAACTTAGTGCTTCGGCAAAATCGTAGAGGGCAGAGTAGATATTTTGTTCTTTGAGGTTACATTGACCGCGATAGGCGTAAGCGATAGCTGATTTGCGGTACTCCTTAATTTTTTGGTTAAAATAATCGTGTGCTTTGGTATATTCTCCGTTGTTGAATAATTCAATACCTTCGGCTAGGCGTTTTCGTTCTTTTTCGGCAGGCGTATCGTGGTCGGTAAGATAATACCGAAGTACGAGGTAAGGAATCAGCAAAAAAATAAGCAAAAACGTTTCCACGATGTTTGGGCGGTAATCAGTTGCAGCTAAAGTTACAATTTCATAACGTTTTGAATATGACTTTGGTTACAGGTTTCGACGAATTTTGTGAAATTAGGCAGATTTTGTGGTAATTTTGGGCATCGTACCTACGTAATAACATTTACCGATTCACTGTCCAAAAATCATGAGTACTACTTTATCAACATCGACTCGACAAACCGACTTTTATCAACTTGATGACTTGCTGACCGAAGAGCATAAGCTGGTTCGGGACGCGGTTCAGCAAATGATTAACCGCGATGTGCGGCCCATCATAGAAGAGTATGCCCAGAAGGCTGAGTTTCCTGCGCATTTGATTCAAAAGTTTGCCGAAATCGGGGCCTTTGGCCCAACCCTGCCGATTGAATACGGCGGTGGTGGACTTGACTATATTTCTTATGGTCTAATGACGCAAGAAATCGAACGTTGTGATTCGGGGATGCGCTCAACCGTTTCGGTGCAAAGTTCGCTCGTCATGTGGCCAATCTATGCCTACGGTTCGGAAGAACAGCGCCAAAAATACCTGCCCAAATTGGCCTCTGGTGAAATGGTGGGTTGTTTTGGTCTGACCGAACCCAATCATGGCTCAAATCCAGGAGGAATGTTGACCTCCTTTAAAGAGGCAGGCGACCATGTGGTGCTGAATGGCTCAAAATTATGGATAACTAACTCGCCAGTGGCCGATATTGCAGTCGTATGGGCCAAAAATGAACAGGGACGGATTCGCGGATTGATTGTAGAAAAGGGAATGGAAGGCTTTTCTGCACCCGAAATTCATAACAAATGGTCGCTGCGAGCGAGCGTTACGGGAGAACTGGTATTTGACAATGTGAAGGTACCCAAAGAAAATATTTTGCCCAACATCGAAGGCCTACGCGGGCCACTCGGCTGCCTCGACAATGCCCGCTATGGCATCGCGTGGGGCGCGATTGGCGCGGCCATTGATTGCTACGAAACGGCATTGAAGTATTCGTTGGAACGTGAACAGTTTGGGCGACCCATTGCAGGGTTTCAATTGCAACAGAAGAAATTGGCCGAAATGTTGACCGAAATCACCAAAGCGCAACTATTAACTTGGCGATTGGGAACCCTCAAAAACGACGGGAAAGCCACCACCGCCCAGATTTCAATGGCCAAACGCAACAATGTTGACATGGCACTACACATTGCGCGCGAAGCCCGGCAAATGCTCGGAGGTATGGGCATCACGGGCGACTATCCCATCATGCGCCACATGATGAACCTTGAGTCGGTCATTACCTACGAGGGTACGCACGACATACATTTGTTGATTTTAGGTCACGAAATTACGGGGATTCAAGCCTTTAAATAAAGCACTAAAATAGATTTGAACATTTGTCATGATCGGCAATGTGTTGCCGTTTAAACCCACTTTATGCGTTGGAATAATAAGTATTTGCCCTTTTTAGGACTCATTGTGGTCTACATTATCGGAGCCGTTAAGATTGATATTATGGATATTGACGCGGCCCAATATGCCTCCATTGGCCGCGAAATGGCCGATAATGGTCAGTTTTTGGAAGTTCAATTTCGGGGTAAAGACTATTATCTGGACAAGCCGCCTTTGCTTTTTTGGCTTTCTGCCCTTGTGTTTAAAGTGATTGGCATCTCAAATTTTTCTTACCGGCTGATTCCGATTCTCTCCACGCTATTGGGCATGTATGCCTTGTATCGCTTTTGTAAATTATACTATTCGGAGCGTACGGCTTACATTGCTGCGTTGGTGATGGGAAGCTGCCAGGCATTCTTTCTGATGAACCATGATGTAAGGTGCGATACCCTGCTCACCAACTGCGTCATAGTTTCTATTTGGCAAGTAGCTGAATACGTTAAAAGTCGAAATTGGAAACACTTCGTGGCTGGTTTTATCTTTGCTGGACTGGCGATGTTGGCCAAAGGGCCCATCAGTTTGATTGTGATTGGAGCCGCTTTTTTCGTTGATTTTGTCTTAAAACGACAATGGAAACAGCTTTTTGATTGGCGTTGGCTGCTGGGGCTACCCATCATCGTGTTGGTTTTGCTGCCGTATTGCGTCGGGCTATATCGTCAGTATGGTTCAGATGGACTTTATTTCTATTTTTGGGAACAAAGTTTCGGACGGATTACGGGCGAGAGCGAGTGGGACAATAGCCCAGGCCTTTTTTTTCAATCGCATAATTTTCTGTGGAGTTTTTTGCCGTGGGTTTTGGCATTTATACCTGGCCTTGTGACGAGGTTGCGGGACATCATCAAGCAAAGGTTTTTACTTCCAGTGGCCGACGAAGCGATTTCGGTAGGAGGTTTTATTTTGCCATTTATGGCACTCTCTACCGCTCAATACCAATTGCCGCATTATACATTTGTCGTATTTCCGTTGGCGGCCGTATGGACCGCCCGTTTTTTGGATAAACTCATTGAGCATCCCGAAACCTCGTCTTTTCGGTGGACCCGCATCGGTTTAATCGTGACTTCATGCGTGATGCTTATTGCCATCGTTGGGCTTTGTTTTTGGGCTTTTCCTTTGCAAAATATCCCTTTATTGATTGTCGCTATTTTGCTTGCGGTGTTGATTGTACGTTTATACAATGGTAAGCGGCCTGGGTTTTCTCAATTGGTTTTTGCTCCTTTTCTGACGGGCCTTGGCATCAATTTGCTGATGAACGCGCATTTTTATCCGAGCTTATTGAAATATCAGGCGGGTTCGGTTATGGGGCAGAAAGTAGCGGAAGATTACTCCGCAAATGTTAAGGACTTTTATATTTATGAATTGGCACCTGTCGATGAATACAATATTTTTCACAGCGCATTGGATTATTACACCCAACGTACTACACCTGTTTTGCGCTCACTTAATGAAGTAAAACAGCATTTTAAGCCTAAAAGTACCCTTATTTACACCGATGAGCAGGGATTGAAATCGCTCAATACCGCAGGACTTCGGTTTAAAGAAGTGCATAAGGTCCAAAATTTCCACGTTACGGGGTTAACATTGCCCTTCTTGAATCCTGCCCTACGCGCCACCGAAACTCACCCTCGGTATTTGTTGATGGCCGATTGATAAAGAGGCCTACCGTGTTAAATAAACCTGCACGAAGCAGTCTCTTAATTTTAAGGGACTGCTTCATTGTTTTAGCGAATAAAAACCTGACTCGTTTGACTTAGGGCATCCCGTAGCCAATGCGGATTCATCATGGCAAGGTTATCTGGAAGTTGATCGGTTTTGAAAAACTGAAGTTCCAACGTCTCCTCTTTTGAAAAGTCTTTACTTATCATTTCCGTCAATTGGGCTTCAAAGTATGTCGTTACGTATTGGACTGACCTGTCGGGATAATGGTACGTTTGGGACGTGGGAGATGAATAAACCCCAATTAAGCGTTTGATGTGTGCTTCTCTATTTGTTTCTTCCCTAATTTCTCGAAGAATGGCACTCTCGACTGTTTCACCAAATTCAACATGTCCCGATATAACACCCCATTGGCCGACATCTCTTCGCTTTTGAAGCAGGATTTCTCCCTGCTCGTTAAATATAGCGGCTGCCACGGCGGGAAATAGAGTTTGTTTTTTTTTAACGGTTTGATTCATTGCATGTTTTTTGAAAATAGAACGCTAAAAAATGGGTTTGGATATATTTCTCAAAAATATCAATAGTGACAAGCCTCCTGGTTATTTCCCCAAATGACCTCAATTTGGTTTTCAAGTAACTGCTTGACCATACCCCGGCACGAAGTTTTAATACTTTTAGATGTAGTCTAATTAGGTGCTTTTATAGGTTCAAAAATAACCCATTGGACAAATGATTTCTTGATTCTAATAATGCTTTTTTCATAAAGTAAATCATTTTTTAAAATATGAAAACCTTAGATATTTTAAGTTTGTTGATAATCAGTGTTTTAGCGGCTTGCTCGACCCAAGGGAGTGAAGGAACAATGGCTAATAATGAAGGTGTTGAGATGACTTCAAACTGTTACATTTATGCCAGTGAAAAAGATACTGTTCAGATGAACCTGCTTCGGCTGGGAACCAAGGTAAGTGGTGATTTGACCTATAAATTCTATGAAAAAGACTTCAACCAAGGCACAGTTGAGGGGGAAGTAAGAGGGGATACCCTACTCGTTAATTATACATTTAATTCAGAAGGGACTAGCTCTATTCGGCAAGTGCTATTTCTCAAACAAGGCGAAAATTGGGTGGAAGGCTACGGGGATGTTGAAGTAACTGATGAAAAAGTGAACTTTAAAAACCCCAATGCGTTAAATTTTAATAGTACCTTAATTTTAAAAAAAGCAACTTGCAAGAATTAATAAGTGGCTTTTCTTAAGTACATTCGTCAAAAGAAAAAGTCGTTTTAAGGGTGTATTGGCACAATTAACGCAAAATGTTATCGTTGAATTACAAAATTTTAAATCAAGTATGGTTCGTTTTTGGAGATTTGTAATTGTTATATCTGGGTTGACGATGGGTGCTGTTCAGGCACAGGATTACGACCGATTTTCGATAAATATTGCAGGGGGTAAAAGCCTTTCCGTGCGAGAGTTAGCCACTAAAGTTTTTGGTAGAACAAGAGGTGGTGAGCTTGCCGACGATGGCATCGGCGCTCAGGTAGTGCTAGCGTATTATCCAACCCGCCGATTGGGGTTAGCAACCCGCTTTTCATACAATCAAAACCGAACTCGCGAGGAAGGAATTAAGTTGATTGCTTCGACTAACTATGGAGTAGAAAATCCCGTAGTTGAATCTACCGAAGGTTGGAATGCCATGAGTGCCATGATTGGCCCTTCTCTGCGATTGGGGGGGCGAAGACTGGGCTTGGAAGGACGTTTACTGGTTGGTTATGCCGTGGTCAACAGCCCAATGTTTGTAACGACGGGTTCTTACCAAAAATACAATATCACGGTAAGCACCCAAACGCAAAACTCGGCTGATTGGGCCTACGGAGCGGGAGCAACGCTAAATATTGGCCTGATTGGAGGTCTTTCTATGGTGGTCAATACCGATGCCACTTTAATCAGCACAACTTTTAGAAACGTTAGTAATCAAATCACCACGACAGGCTTTCCTACTGTGAATCAACTTGTTGATATTGAGCAGCACGTTGGCGTTCTCAACGTGACGGGAGGGCTCCGATTTGCTTTCTGATTTTTTTAAATCTTTTTTGTTTTACATTTGTTATAGCTAAAGAGCCGATGAGAGAAAACCACTCGTCGGCCTTTTGCTGTTTGACGTGGCTTGTCTTTTTGATGAAAATTACAAGCTTATGTTGCGGCAAAAAGTCTCTTAACTGATTGATAATTCGTAATATAAAGTTACCATTTAACAATTAACTGCGCGGCTCAACCCTTCGCGCTTCAGTACATAAATGCTTTCAACTCAAGACTTTCTTAAATTATATTCGGACGATGCCCTCGTCCAGATGATTATCAATCAGATTTCTGGTAAACAGCCCCACGTTCAGGTCAAAGGTTTGGCGGGTAGCTTAGATGCGGTGTTGCCAGCGGTGGTTTATCAACACCTTCCAAGGTTATGCCTATTGGTGGCCAATGACCGCGAAGAAGCCTCTTACTTTCAAAATGACTTGCAAAATCTGTTGGGGCGTGAAGTGTTGTATTATCCAACTTCCTACAAACGGCCGTATCATTACGAAGAAATTGAGAATGCGAACGTTTTGATGCGGGCCGAAATTCTGAATAAACTCAACGTGACCGCGCCGCAGGAATTGGTAATTGTGACGTATCCAGAGGCATTGTTTGAAAAAGTAATCAACAAACGTTCGCTGTTGTCCAATACGTTTTCGGTGAAAGTGGGCGAGCGGTTGGATGCTCAGTTTTTGCGAGAATTCTTATTGGGATACGACTTTGAGATTACGGATTTTGTGTACGAAGCAGGGCAGTTTTCGGTGCGAGGGGGAATTATTGACGTGTTTTCGTACGCGAGTGAGTATCCTTACCGGATTGAATTATTCGGTGATGAGGTGGAGAGTATTCGTTCTTTCAATCCCGAAACCCAACTTTCGGTGGAGAGCGTCAACCAAGTAAATATCATTCCCGATATTCAGAATAAACTCACGCTTGAAACCCGTGAATCATTTCTTAACTTTCTGCCTACCAACGCTTTATTGTGGTTTAAAGATGTGGAGTTGACGTTGGAAGTGATTGAAGAATGTTACGAAAAAGCCGAAAAGGCCTTTGAAACTGTCAAAAGTGGTGATATTCAAATGGTGGCCGACCCCAACCAAATTTTTGAAACTAGGCGTGGTTTTCTAAATCAGATTAAGACGTTTAAAACGATTGAATTTGGAAAACGTTTTTATTTTAAAGACACGAACTCCAAAAGCGAAGATGAATCGGGGTCATTGAACGGCCAGAGGAATGAGAATAAAATTTTGTATTCGTCCAAACCACAGCCTTCTTTCAACAAAGATTATAAACGACTGATTGACGATTTATCGGAGCGTCAGCACCAAGGATACACCAACATTATTGCGGCCGAGTCGCCCAAGCAATTGGAGCGTTTGGAGCGTATATTTGAAGAACTAGACCCATACGTGCGGTTTAGACCCATGAATGTGTCATTGCGCGAAGGATTTATTGATGAGCAACTTAAAATCGTTTGTTATACCGATCACCAAATCTTTGTCAGGTTTCACAAATACCACGTCAAAGAGAAGTTTAGCAAGTCAAAGGCGCTGACGTTGAAAGAATTAAAGTCTTTGAAGTCAGGCGATTATGTTACGCACGTCGACTACGGTATCGGGCGATTTGCAGGAATGGAAAAAGTAGATGTGGGCGGTCGGGAGCAAGAGGCGATCCGGCTCATTTACCGCGACAACGACATCCTGTTTGTGAGTATCCACAGTTTACACAAAATTGCCAAATATACGGGCAAAGAGGGCACCGCCATTACGATGAGTAAATTGGGCTCACCAGAATGGGAGAATAAAAAGTCGAAAGTAAAACGCCAGCTGAAAGACATTGCGCAGGAATTGATTGCGTTGTATGCCAAACGTCGTTCGGCCAATGGATTTGCGTTTTCTCGTGATACGTATTTGCAGGCAGAACTGGAATCGTCGTTTTTGTACGAAGATACCCCCGACCAAGCCAAATCAACCCAGGATGTGAAGGACGATATGGAAAAACCGCATCCTATGGACCGTTTGGTGTGCGGCGATGTGGGTTTCGGGAAAACCGAAGTCGCCATTCGGGCTGCCTTTAAGGCCGTTACGGATAGCAAACAAGTAGCGGTACTGGTGCCCACGACAATTTTGGCGATGCAACATTACAAAACCTTCAGTGAGCGTTTGGCCGATTTCCCGGCGCGGGTCGAGTACATCAACCGATTCAAATCCGACAAGCAGATCAAAGAAATACTGAAAGAAGTAGAGGCGGGGAGGATTGATATTTTAATTGGCACGCACCGTATTGTGAATAAAGACATCAAATTCAAGGACTTAGGGCTGCTGGTGATTGATGAAGAACAAAAATTTGGAGTGAAAGTAAAGGACCGATTGAAGGAAATGCGGGTTAATATTGACGTTCTGACGCTGACTGCCACGCCTATTCCCCGTACGTTGCATTTCTCGCTTATGGGCGCGCGCGATTTGTCGGTGATTGGTACGCCTCCGCCCAACCGTCAGCCAGTTACGACGGAGGTTCACGTTTTTAATGAAGTATTTATTCGGGATGCCGTCAGTTATGAATTGAATCGGGGCGGACAGGTGTTTTTTGTCCATAATCGAGTAAACGATATTGATACCATCGGTAATATTATCATGCGATTGGTGCCTGAAGCCCGCATAGGGGTGGCACACGGTCAGATGGAAGGCGAAAAGCTGGAAAAAGTGATGATGAAATTTATCGAAGGCGAATATGATGTGTTGGTCAGTACCAATATCATAGAATCGGGGATTGATATTCCCAATGCCAACACCATCATTATCAATTCGGCGCATTATTTTGGGATGTCGGATTTGCACCAAATGCGCGGTCGGGTAGGGCGGAGCAATCGCAAAGCATTTTGTTACTTATTGACCCCCCAAATCTCCCATTTAACCTCCGACGCCCGCAAGCGTTTGCAGACCTTGGAGGAGTTTTCGGAGCTTGGCGATGGTTTCAAAGTAGCCATGCGCGACTTAGACATTCGCGGGGCAGGAAACCTCTTGGGGGCTGAGCAAAGCGGTTTTGTCAATGACCTTGGCTACGAGATGTACCACAAGATTTTGGACGAAGCTGTGCAGGAGCTGAAGCAAACGACCTTCAAAGATTTGTTCGATTTGGGAGAGATTGCAGAGGTTGTCAGAACCGACTGCCAGATTGAAACTGACTTGGCCATTTTAATTCCTGACTATTATGTGAAAAATATTTCTGAACGTTTGTCGTTATATACTCGTCTGGACAACATCAGTAGTGAAGATGAGTTAAGTGCGTTTGGTGATGAGGTTACAGACCGCTTCGGTCCGCTCCCTGAGGAAGTGAAAGGTTTGATAGAGATGGTGAGAATCAGGTGGATGGCCGAAGCGCTTTTTATGGAAAAATTGACCTTGAAAAATAATACGTTGAAAGGATACTTCCTGACAACGGGCAACGACGCCTTCTTCCAGTCCGATAAATTTGGGCATATCATCAGCCACATTCAGCGCAATCCAAAACGTTTTTCCTTAAAAGACCTCAAAAACAGGTTGTTAGTGACTTGTTCAGAGGTGAAAAACATTTCCGAAATGCGGAAGGTTATGGAAGAGCTGACGATTGCTTAAAATATTTTTATCATTAGTTACTTTATTCTATCCCTCTGTAAAAAAGGCCATTTGAGCCTGTTCTTACGGAGGGTTTTTTATGTCCTGAAGGGTATTCTGCGTTCCCCATTTGTTAATTATGCTAAGCTTTTTAACTGAAATGTACTTTCTGGTTATCTTATTGATTGCTAGAGTGTAAAAGTTATATCTTGCTGGTTTTCTCGCTAAAAAATGGAAAGAAAGATGCCTTTTAACCGCTTGATAAGAATATGACATGATAGTCAGCACAACTCTTGTGAAAACATGGCTAAAGTTGTAGGTTGGATTTGCTAAGGCAAAAACGAAACCTCAATATTACCATGAAACCTTATGTTGATTTTCATACGCATACTTTTTTGAAAACCCATCTCAACGTAGATGAGATTCAAAACGCCAAGTCACCCTTTACAATACTGGATGTGGATATACCACTGAATGCCGATCAATTTGCCTTTAACGACGTGGTAGATTCGCAGGCAAGTTTTACGCAAATAGTGCAAGGAAAAGGCAATTTAGTTGTAGTATCACTGTTTCCCGTAGAGAACGCATATACAAAGGCAACGTTCATCAAGCTGCTTAAATTACTTACGAAGGATTTGAGTAAGAAACTCATCCAGACCATTGAAAAAGAGCAGATAAGTTACTGGGAGATTTTAATGCGGGAATTGGAACACGCCCTAAAATACCAAAATACCCTTCATGACGTGGAGGACAACGGGGTAAAACGTCAGGTTTCCTATAAATTCATCCACTCAATGGATGAGTTTGACGCTGGTCGTAATGATATTCTACACGTTATTTTATCAATAGAAGGAGGTCATGCTTTTTATGAAAACCCCCAGATACTCAATCAGAATCCTGCTAACATCATCAATCGTATCAGAGAGTTTAAGACGCCTACTGCTACTCGGCCACGTCTCAGCCACATTACTTTAGCGCATCATGCCCAAAATAGATTTGCCAATCAGGCCCATGCAATTCCTTTAGACTGCGCGGGCAAGGGCGGGGCTAATCCAGTGGGCGGATATAATCCTACAGGCTATGGATTGACGGAGGAGGGGAAAAATTTTGTTCGGGAGTGCTTGAGAGAGACCGATATTGAAAAACGTATATTGTTGGATATTAAGCATTTGAGTGTTATTGCGAGGGATGATTATTACAAATTAGTTGCAGCTGAGTTTCCCCAAACGCCGCTGATTGCTACCCACATGGGGGTTTCGGGATTTTCTGTAAGAAGCGCAAAATACGTTAAAGAAGGAAACTTAACGGACATTGTTAGGGGTATTACGGAATTTACGGACAAAAGATGTTATAAGGTACACTATAACCAAATTTTTGCTTTTGAGTTGAACCGCGACACTGTTTGTTTTAATCCGTGGAGCATCAATCTTTATGATGATGAGATTGTAAAAATTATAGAATCGGGTACTTCGGGCGGATTGATAGGATTGGTAATGGATGAGCGGATTTTAGGTAAAACAAAGTCGATTACCAATTACCACTCACCTGAGTTGTTTAGTAAAAAAACAAGAGATGACCGCAGGCCGTTGCTAGATGCACCGCTTTGTGTCAATGGTTATTTGCAGGGAGGAGTCATTGAAGATGATATTTTAGACATCAACACCGACCCTCGCAATGCACACGCCAATGGTATTTACTATTTCTTAAATAACTGGCTGCATATTGTTAAAATCGGAGGTGACGAAGCCTGGAAAAGTGTATGTCTAGGAAGCGATTATGACGGCTTAATCAATGCTTTGGATATAGCTCCCAAAGCCAATTTTATAGAGCGTTTTCGGCAACGACTCGCCGAAGAACTTCCCATCATTGCGGCGATTAAAGAGGTAGTTTTGCCCGCATCACCCGAAGATTTAGTAGATGCACTGTTGTTTGACAACGCGGTAGATTTCCTGAGAAAAAATTGGAAATGAAGGGTTTACTGTACTCTGTATCATTTTTTTACCCATCAGAAATATGAAAACTTCACAATTAATGACCTGGGCTGTCTTTATGCTGCTGTCGACTTCTGTCTATGGTCAGATGAATCCCAAAAAGCAAATTGTTAAGGATACAGTTGCTGTGTCTAAGGTCAGTCAGTTGGCGGATACTATTTTTAAAGAAGTAACAAAGAAGTATCCCATAAAGGAAAAGAACATTTCTTATGAGAAAGGAGATGCACGAGCAGTATTTGAAGCAAATAAAATGATATTGACGGCTAAAGAGGCCATCATTTTCAGAAACGAACTGGTAGGAAAAGATTCACTGTTAAATCTTCCCAACGGTGCCGTCAGAAAAAAAACAATTTCTGATGCTTTGGAAATGGCAGTATTTAAAAATGACGTTGATATATTGATTGATAGTCTTCGATTGATTGATACAGCTATAGAAAGCAATGAAATTGAGTTCAGAGTTGAAAGGATTGCGGAATATAAAGTGATTTATGAGGTTTATGAACGGTTTAAAGGATACATAGATCAACAGTTAAAGGGGCGAATTTCGGGGGATATTTATCTCAACGGGTTACTTAAAAACCTAGATATTGTCAAAAAACACATGAATTTATTGTTAGAAAATCAGTTTATTTTCTATCGGTATACCCCCACTTCAAAGCAGTTTGTTAAGAGTATTCACTTGTTCCACGACAATGATTTTTTACTATTTTCAAAAATGAATGAAGATAGAAATTATACGGGTGGATTTCGGTTTGAGTTTACGACCGATTACTTCAAAATGCGACTTTTTCGCCCCCTCAACAAAAACAACATTCTGAGTTATCAGAGTATTCTTCTGGGGGGAGAAGGCTATACTCCTTACATCCGATTTAAGGAGGATGAAGTGGAAAATGCAATGGGCATTCGGTTGGTAGTCAATCAAAACACTGGATATTTTGATCAAGCCTCGCAAGACTCAATCATCAAATACATGCGCGCCAGACAAACCCAGACAGACAGACCTTTTGCCTCATTTCAGTATATAGCTCGGGGAAAGTATCGCTTAAATTACCATGGTCACTGGCGTTCAAAAAGCTTTTTTAAAATCGGTACAATTGGCGGCAATATTGGGAGAAATCTGCAGGCCGCTATTCATCAGGATTTGACCCAAGGTTCTATTAAAGTATTGAATTGGGAAGACCAAATCGCTAACGGAGGTAGGCTGGCATTTAACATTGATCACCACTTTGATTTAATGCTTTTTTCTTCAGAAAGTACTGTTTTTGAGAAAGATAAATACCTGCGTGAATCAAATCGGAGCAAATGGCCAACGTTTCTGAATGTTTATGCGCCTTTAGAGGTTCACACAGGTACCGAATTGGATGCGTTGGGGGCGGGCCTTGGGCTATCGAACCGAAATTTCAAAGAAAAAAGTGGGACCAATGATTTGAAAATTGATGACAATAGGTCGCAGCCGATGCTTCAAAGATGGTATAATAATTTTAGCGCGTCATCTGAAATACGATACCGTTATGTACTTCATAATACGATGCTTGAGGGTTTGGGATGGGGAAAAACTTGGCAAGATGATATATACGATGACGAAGCACCTACGAAATACACATTGAGAAAAAATGAAGTAAACAGACACCTGTGGACTTGGGACGTTTTTGCAGGATTTAGATTCAATAAAGTCTCTATTTATTACATGAGGACAATGATCTTAAATAAAGAATTTAAGAAAATGATTTTAAACGCAGAAACTCCCGATAGCGCAGGAAAACCTTACGGTTGGGGCAGAATCGGTTTTAATTTTCTGCTGTAGCGCCCTCAGATGCTTTATCAAAACACTTACTGATAAATATTTCCCATTCAAAGGGCTTATATTCAACTGCAAAGTGATAGGTCGGATAAGTCAATAGCGTCATTTACAGAAAATTAGTGCCCAATGACTAAGGGCATTATTCAATCACCCAAACTTTTATTTTTAAAATTTTTCTTTCTGTTTATTTGTACTTAGTCTAAATAATGCAGAAGTTTGCGGCATCATTCACCATTCAGCTCAAAAACAATGCGCAAAAATTTGTTACGTTTTATCCCCATCAGTCTTTTAGTCGCGGTGTTGGCTTCGTGCAATACTGAAGATACCGCTACTCCGCAACTTCGCACCTCGATTGATTATGCCGCGCTTACCCCAACTACGCCATACAGTAGCCTTTTTGTAGACAACAGCGGTGCAACGACCGTTGACTTTAGCAACGGAAACAACCGTTATAAAATGTTTCAGGCGCTTAATACCTATATCAGTTCGGCCATCAGTGGCAACCGACAGATTGACGCAGCGGTACTGAAAAATATGTACGCAAATACGGGAAATGCCTTTGCCGATAGCACTAAATTGAACACGTCGGGCGTCCAGCTACGCAGCATTACGGCCTCGTCTTGGGCGGCGACTGAAGCGGAAAAAGTAAGAGCATTTATCGAATCCAATTTTACGGCCGTGGCCGAAGCCAGCAAGTCGGTGACTACGGTTGCAGCCAAAGGCAAAGCAGGTAAACTCGGGACGTATCTAGTGGATGAAAAAGGAATTGAGCCGATTCAAATCATTCAAAAGTCGCTTATTGGCGCTTTACAGTACGATTATATCGGAAATGTGTTGTTGACCAAAGGACTTGATGCCGATAATTCTACGTTGGTAACGGGCAAGAATTATACGCAATTAGAGCAAAATTGGGACGAAGCCTACGGTTTATTGACCTTGAATCCCATTTACCTGAACGGTTCTACGGATGATAAAAGAGGCACCACCGAATTTGCCCTCGGGTCGTACATTTGGGAATATAACAAAGGTGCGTATGCACAAATTTATCCTGCTTTTCTCAAAGGTCGGGCGGCCATTGTAAATAATGACAAAGCCGAGTTGAAAAAGCAGGCTGACCTAATTAAAGCAGCCATAGAAAAAGCCATTGCGGCGTCGGCAATAGGTTATTTAGGGCCAAAATACGTAGCGGCTCAAACCGATGCCGCCCGTGCTCATGCCATTGGCGAGGGACTCGGTTTTATCTACTCGCTGCGTTTTGCTACCGTCAATGGCGCCGATGCGACTTTCTCGGATAACATCTTGAAAGCGTTGATTTATGATGCACCAAATGGTTTTTGGGACTTGACCCCGACCAAATTGTCGACGGCCTCAGACGCTATAAAGGCGAAATTTAAGTTGTAAACATTTTCTTAGACACACTGTTTTTATGTGAGAAGGGTTGAGAACAAGTGATTGTTGTCGGCCCTCCAATTTCATTTTAAATTCCAAATTGTGCAATGATAACTTTCAAACAGCTAGCCATTAAATTTAGCATTGTTTGTCTTTTCGGTGGCCTGCTTTGGGCGTGTGGCAAAGACAGTTCTACCACCGAACCCGAAGGCGACAAGGATGCAAAAGATCGACAAGCATTATTGACGAATTTGGCCGATAATATCATTTTGCCATCCTACGCCAATTTTAAAACCAAACTGGATGTGATGGTGACAAAATCGCAGGCTTTTTCGGCCAAACCCGACGTGGCTACCTTGACCGAATTTCGCTTGGCGTGGACGGATGCCTATGTTGAATGGCAAAAAGTAGAATTGTTTGATGTGGGACCCGCCAACCGAACCGCCATTCGCAATTATTACAATATTTATCCAGTCAGCGTGGCAGGAATTAATGAATACATCGCTGACCCTTCAATAAATTTGGAAGTGGCATCGTCGTACGACAAACAGGGGTTTCCCGCTTTGGATTATTTACTCAACGGCGTTGGTGCTACCGACGCGCAGGTAGTGGCTTATTATACTGCCGCAACGGAAGGACCTAAACGTTTGGCGTACATCAAACGCATTACCGACCACATGACGTCATTGCTGACCAAAGTGATTACGGACTGGAATAGCAGTTATAAAACAGAATTTACCACCAAAACTGGCCTCGACATCGGCTCGCCAATGGGGGAATTGGTAAATGGCTACGTGCTTCATTATGAGCGTTTTATTCGTTCTGGAAAATTCGGAATTCCTTCTGGGGCTATGCTCAATGGCGTGGTAGCTCCCGAAAAAGTAGAGGCTTTTTACAAAAAAGATATCTCTAAACAATTGGCTCAGGCGGCCCATCAGGCATTTGTAGATTTCTTCAATGGGAAAAGCGTAACGACTGGTCAGGAAGGGCCAAGTCTGAAAACCTATCTCAATGCCCTCGGGGCTAAAGATAGCAGCACGGGGATGTCGTTGGCCGAAATCATCAATAAACAGTTTCAGACGGCCAATCAAAAAATAACTTCCTTAAAACCGAATTTATACGAAGAAGTAAAAACCAATAATACCGCCATGGTGCAGGTATATACCGAAATGCAAAAAGCTGTTCGTATGTTGAAAGTGGACATGACGGCCGCAATGAGCATCGTGATTACCTATACCGACAACGACGGTGACTAAAGCGTGAAGGGTTATTTTAACAAAACAACATCGGCAGCGCCTTTGGCGGGATTTAGAATTGCATTCGGATTGATGCTCTTCGGGGGCATTGTACGCTTTTGGAGAAATGGCTGGATTGAGACGTTGTACGTTCAACCGAGCCATTTTTTTTCTTTTTATGGGTTTGAATTTGTGCGCCCCGTGGGAGAATATACCTACGTTTTGTTTGCCATTTGCGGTGTTTCGGCCCTTTTGGTGGCCATTGGCTTGTTTTATCGTTGGTCCGCCATCAGCCTTTTTGTGAGTTTTACCTACATCGAACTCATTGACAAAAGCACGTATCTTAACCACTATTATTTTACGAGTATCGTTTGCCTTTTGTTGATTTTTCTGCCTTCTCACGCTTATTTTTCGTTGGATGCGTATCGGCGGAGGACGCTTTTGGCTGATTCTATCCCGCTTTGGTGTGTAGATTCGCTTAAACTTTTTGTGGGAATATTATACTTTTATGCAGGATTAGCGAAGCTAAACAGCGATTGGCTATTGCATGCACTGCCTCTGCGAATCTGGTTACCTGCAAAAAATGACTTGCCCATTTTGGGTTTTCTATTCAATTATGATTGGATTCCGTACGTATTCAGCTGGTTTGGGTGCCTGTATGATTTGAGCATTCCGTTTTTGCTTTGGAACCGCAAAACTCGCCCGTTCGCTTACGCTGCTGTGGTTGTTTTTCACACGTTAACGGCCATTCTTTTCCCTATTGGTATGTTTCCTTACATTATGATGGTGACGGCGTTGATTTTTTTCTCGGCCGAATTTCACCAGAAAATCATTGAGCAGCTCAACCGTTGGTTTTCGGTGCCGACTACCTTTCTCAGGCCTGCAAAAACCTATGACTATCCACCCATGCTTAAGTCGTTTCTCCTCGCGGGATTTTCGATTTTCTTTATCATTCAATTGTTAATGCCGTTTCGTTATTTGCTATACCCAGGGGAGCTTTTTTGGACCGAAGAAGGTTATCGTTTTTCCTGGCGTGTGATGCTGATGGAAAAAGCCGGGTATGCGCAATTTACGGTAAAGGATGAGGTAGGAAATCTGGCTGTGGTG
Organism: Runella rosea; assembly: GCF_003325355.1. Lineage (GTDB taxonomy): Bacteria > Bacteroidota > Bacteroidia > Cytophagales > Spirosomataceae > Runella > Runella rosea. The sequence goes on along the minus strand of NZ_CP030850.1, from coordinate 890,441 downwards.
AATAATAGCTTGTTTTTGACCCCTTTACAGGAAAAAATGATGTCTACCCAACCAGATATGCTGTTGCAATACGCGCACATTTTGCGGGATGAATACACCAAAAAAGGTTTTCGCAATCCGCAAGTATATGTGGATTCGTACGTGGCGCTCAACGGCCGCTTGGGGAAACCCTTGGTAGAACCCACCGTTGACTTGGCCCAAGAGCAGGATTCTTTTAAACATAAAACGTGGATTACCTCATTTGATGACAATATTACGGGCTTTTAGCGCAGCAATGTGCCTACTTATTTCAACGACGGTCGTTGCACAGTTTCAACTTACTGGTCGAATTTTGGCGCGGCAAGATAGCGCCGCCATCAAAGGCTGTTCGGTGTATCTTTTGAACGGAAAGCTGACGGCTTCTACCGACCAAAATGGGTTTTTTACCTTCAACAACCTACCCGCTGGCAACTACGAATTACAGACGGAATGTGTTGATTTTAAAACCGCCAAAATCTCCGTTACCATTGCGAATCAAAACCATTTTGTCATGCTTTTGGTGGCGGGGCGGAGTGAAACCCTTAATGAGGTGATTGTGACCGAAAAGCAGGCTGATTTTGGCTTTACTCGGATGAGGAGCGTCGAAAGTATGGGAATTTACGAAGGAAAAAAGTCGGAAGTTATTATTCCTGAGCAACTTGTGGCGAATCTCTCTACCAACAATGCCCGTCAAATCTACGCCCGGGTAGCGGGACTAAATATATGGGAAAACGAAGGTGCGGGCCTTCAACTTAGTATTGGTGGCCGTGGCCTTGACCCAAACCGTAGTTCCAATTTCAACGTTCGCCAAAACGGCTACGACATCAGCGCCGACGCGCTGGGCTATCCTGAAAGTTATTATACACCTCCCATCGAAGCCGTCGGACGCATTCAAATTGTGCGCGGAGCGGCGTCGCTTCAGTACGGTACGCAGTTTGGCGGGCTGCTCAATTTTGTTATGAAAAAGCCCGTAGCAGACCGCAAATTGGAAGTGGTAGCGCGGCAAAGTATCGGTTCTTTTGGGTTTTATAATGCCTTTACGAGTGCGAGCGGAACGGTGGGGAAAGTAAGTTATTACACCTTTTTTCAGTATAAGCAGGGCAACGGCTGGCGGCCCAATTCCCATTTTAACAACTACACGCTGTTTGCAGACGTTGATTATAAATTGTCGGAAAAATCCACCATTGGCGTAGACATTACGCACATGGACTATCTGGCGCAGCAGCCGGGCGGACTAACTGACCAGATGTTTCGCCAAAACCCCCGCCAAAGCAACCGCGAAAGAAACTGGTTTAAAGTCAATTGGAATCTTTTTGCGCTGCATTTTGACCATAAATTCAACCCCAAAAATGAGTTTAATCTGCGAGCTTTTGGGCTCTCAGCCGCCCGTTATTCGCTGGGCTTTCGTCCAAACCGCGTGGCAAGTGTTGATGACAACAGTGAGCGCGATTTAATCAAGGGAGATTTTACCAATTGGGGCCTCGAAGCCCGTTTTTTAAAGCGTTATTTCTTTGGCAAAAAACAAGGTGTTTTGTTGGTTGGGAGTCGCTACTACCACGGTTTCAACCACAGCATTCAGGGCTTAGGAAGCAAAGGAAAAGACGCTGATTTTACCTTTACCGACGATCCGCAAACCATTGCCTCCGATTATGAGTTTCCGAACCAAAACGTTTCGGGTTTTGTGGAAAATATCTTTTATGTAAATGACAAATTATCCATTACACCAGGACTTCGCTACGAGTACATATATACCACGGCGGCGGGTTTTTACGGAACGATTCAGCGCGATTTGGCGGGAAATATCATCACTTCGACCCGCACCAACGAAACCCGTACCAACGGTCGTCAATTCTTGCTTGGTGGAATAGGTGTGAGCTATAAGCCTGTCAGTCAGCTGGATATGTACGCCAATATTTCGCAAAACTACCGTTCAATAACCTTCAGCGATATGCGAATTACCAATCCATCGTCGGTGATTGACCCTAATTTGCAGGATGAAAAAGGCTATTCGCTGGATGCAGGTATTCGGAGTGTGCAAACAACGCTGTACAATTTTGACGTTAGTGCATTTTATTTGAATTACAACAACCGCATCGGTGAAGTGCAATTTTATGATGAGAGCCAACGCGTGTTGCGTCGTCGTGGAAACATCGGTCAGGCGGTTATTTATGGGCTAGAATCCTATGCCGAAGCAGATTTTCTGCGGATGTTACAGCCCCAAAATGCGAATATCAGCGGTGTACTATTTGCCAATGTTGCGGTCATTAAATCTTCTTATAAGGCCAGCGAAATTACGGCCGTTGTTGGAAAACAAGTGGAGTTTGTTCCCAAAATCAACCTCAAAAGCGGTCTACGTTTAGGCTATAAACAGTTGAAAGCATCCTTTCAATATACCTATCTGTCGGACCAATTTACGGAAGCCACCAACGCCATAGATGGGGGCGTTTCGGCGGTGGTGGGGCTTATCCCTGCGTATGATATCATGGATGTGAGCTTATCGTATGCTTTCCGTCAATTCCGCATTGAAACCAGCATCAACAACCTCGCCGATAAGGCCTACTTTACCCGCCGTGCCACTGGCTATCCTGGGCCGGGCATTTTGCCTTCCGACGGCCGCAGTTTTTATGTGACCTTGCAGGCGAAGTTTTGAGAATTGTGGGTCGTAATAGGTTGAAGTAGATGAGCATAAATCTTACCGTGAGATAATTCTTTCCAAATTCCACTGAGATTTAATATTAAAGCCAGCCAAAATACTCGGCAAGTCGGTCTTTGTTTAAACGAGAAACTGGAATAGAAACCCCATTGGTCATGATCACATAAGCGCCTTCTCCTTTGACAAATTTTTTGATGTGGTTGAGATTGATTAAAAACTGACGATGGACACGCAAAAATCCCCGTTCTTCCAGCAGTTCCTGTACTTCTTTGAGCGATTTGGTCACCAGATAGAACTGCCCTTCCGAGATATAAAACTTGGTATAATTGTCGTCGGACTCGCAATAAACAATCTCAGACAGATTTACAAACGCTACACCGTTTTGGTAGGGTAGGGCTATTTTATCGGGAAAAGTTTTGGTGGTATTGGAAAATTGGCTTTTCAGATGACTGACTTGCTCTTTGGAGGTTTGTTTTTGTTTCTCAATTTTATGGATGGCCTGCATCAACTCGTTGCTGTCGATGGGTTTGAGCAGATAGTCCAAAGCGCTATACCTGAAAGCTTTTAGCGCAAACTTGCCATAGGCCGTGACAAAAATCAGCGCAAACGGAATGGCTTCCACGGCTTCCAACACCTGAAATCCGTTCATTTGGGGCATTTCAATGTCCAGAAAAACCACATCAGGACGGTGTTCTATGATGGCCGCCACGCCTTTGATGCTACTGATACAAGTGGCTACGATTTCAACTTGCGGGCATTTTTGATTCAGCCGAATGCTGAGAAGTTCTACGGCGTCTGGTTCGTCGTCGATGATAATTGCTCTCATATTCAAATAGGGATTTTTACTGTTACTTTGGTACCCACGACCTCATTTCTCCTATTTATGAGGTCAATAATTTCCACTTGGTTGTTTGTATTATAAAGTTGATTGATGAGCGCAATGCGCTCAGCGGTTACTTTCATGCCAAAAGACTTGTTCTGAGTGGCTGACTTGCTCTTGAACTCCGCCGCTTTTTGGCGCCCGATACCATCATCGCTAATGTCGATGCGCAGTAAATGGGGATTGGGTTGGGTTACTTCAATGCGCACGGTTCCTCCCTCGTCTTTGTGCATCAGGCCGTGCCAGATGGCATTCTCGACAAAAGGCTGCACCAACAGCGGCGGAATTTGGATATATGTCTGGTCGATTGTGGCCTCAAAATAGATTTTATATTTGACTTTACCTCTAAAACGCATAGTTTCCATGTCAAGGTAAAGTCGCAGGGTTTCCAATTCGTTTTCGAGGGTCACCTTCTCGGAACGGGAGTTTTCCAAGACCAGTCGTATCAACCTTGAAAACTTAGTGAGGTATTCAGTGGCTTTTTCGGTGTTGTTTTGGATGGTATATAACTGGATGGAATTCAGGCAGTTAAAAATAAAATGCGGGTTCATCTGCGCCCGTAGGGCGACAATTTCGGTTTGTGCAATCTGATGATGAAAATGAATGCGCTCTTCTTCCATTTTTCTTTTTATATCCAGCTTATCCTTCTGTTCAAATTTTGCCCGCTCACTGAGTGCCAGCGATAAAAATAAAAGTTCGAAGAGAAAACCTATGCCGTAAATGCAGGCTGGTGTAGTCAGAAGGGAGTCATAATCGGTCTGTCCGAAAGTATCAATACAGACCGCCCAAATGGAAAAAACGATTAAACAAATTGAGCCGCAGACAATGTATGATTTTTGGGGGATTTTCAGAAAAAAACTGCTGATCAAAACCGCCAGAAACCAAAATTGAACAATAAAGAACAATCGGTCGTCGATAAAATCGGACCAGGTTTCTGGAAAAAGCCGTACCAACACAACGGTGACGACCAACAAAAAAACAATGCAAAAACAAAGACCAACGGTGGCTTTGTGTAAAAAAGGAGCATTGGTTTTGAAATTAAAAAAGGTACTGAAAAAAAGAACATAGCAAAGCAAAATGAGGTGTTGTACGGGTATGATCAAACCGATAAAAGGCAATTGCGGAAAAACAAAGAGGTAGTCAGACATCATGAGAAAAAAAAGGGCATTGCAACTTAAATAACAGCCCCACCATAAGTAAATAGCTTGTTTGTTTAAAAAAAACATGATGTACCCGAATACGGAAAGAAATACACTCACACCCAACACAAACCATAAAAAGCCCAAATTGAATCGTTGTGCATACATTTGTTCATTTTGTGATTTTACAATGGCTGGGGCACTGATGAGGGTTGGGATGAAATCAATCGGAAACAATGAATCATCATGATTCAGCCAGTAGATGTGCCCCGTGTTGGGTGGCAGCGACAAGGGAAATGCAAATTTTTCGTACATGAATTTTTGCAATGGTACCTCGTGCAGAGGGGCGTTTTGAGTAGGTTGCCAATCGCCCGTAAATGATTCGAACTTCAAATAGAAATGGTTTTGACCGTCAACCTCCAACATCATCTTTAAAGTATCTTTTGGGTGTGTATTTTGAATGGAGAATCGAATAAAAGCGATGTCTTTCAGGCTGTCAATGGCAAATTGTTGAGTATTGGTGTTTACAAAAGGAGCATATTTTATGGCTTCAAACACTGTTTTTTGGGTCGGGGATTTTTTCCAAAAGGCCATAAAATGTCCAATGAAAACGGGCTGTGTGATGGAATCTACATTGTTTAAACGGAATACCCTCGCCGCAGGGCTTTCCCATGCGGGAAACTGCGCATGGGTGATATTTGCAAAAAAAAAGAATATCAAGGTCCATCGACAAAGCCTAGGGACTGTTTTATGTTTCATACGGGTAATTCTCTATCATAAAGGATGCCCCCACTGATGACGAGTAGATGGTAAGCCATCCTCAATGATAGGAATAATGTTGAAATAAACGTTGAGATTATCCGCTAACAGCCCGAAATAATGGGCGAACGGGAGAATTGAACGGGTTGGGGCAAAACTAACAAAAATGATAATGGTAGACCGTTTAGTCAATGACCCGGTATTTCTGGCTGCTCACCCTTTAAAATACACCACTCGCAGGTAGGTGGTGGAAGAGGTGTAAGGAAGTGAGTAGGTTTGGCGCATCAATCTAACCTACCAAGCCAAAAGTATCCAACTCAATGAAGGGTTTAAGGCAGACCATGGGACAACGTTCAAAAAATGACTATGTATCATCAACTACCACTCCGAACACCCATTGAGGTAGATAGCATCCTCTACCTTCAAGGCGACAGCAATTATACCAGTGTTGTTTTTACCAACGGACAACGGTTATTACTGTCCAAAAACATTGCGTCTCTGCTTACGCTTTTGCCCGAAACTTTGTTTCTGCGGCTTAGTAAAACACACGCCGTGAATACAACTTATCTGGACAAAATGCATCTAAAAGGGTATTCACGTTACGCCCAATTGAACACTGGGCAGAAGTTTGAGATAAGTCGACGCCGAGCGTCTGAGATGCGTAAAGCCAAGAAAGCAGCGAGTTTTTTCGCGAAAACACTTCAATAAATCAATTATCATCAATTTACAACAGCAATAATTATTTTAAGCTACCTAAAATGAAAAGACGTATCATAACAATCTGTACAATACTGGTGGTGACCAATGGTTTTGCTCAAGTTTTAATTGAACCGGGCAATGGTCGTGTCAATGTTAAAGGCAGCGGTGGCGATGTGTGGGGAAACTATGGTACAACTACCAATACACGAACCGCAATGGTCTTCAGAACAGGGGTAAGCAGCGCGTCCAATTGGCAAAACACCGGTTCAATTTCAGGAGTATTGGGCAGTTATCCAGAAATAAATGCGGGTATGTATCTTGATAGCTATGCGGGCAATTTAAGTCTGTATGGTATCAATCAATTTAGGTTGGGAACCAATGCCAATAGAAATAGAATGGTGATGAACACTGACGGAGCGGTGGGTATCAATTATACAACAAAAGACAAATATAACTTTGACCCAATTGCCGATCCTACCATTACCAAGGCTCAGTTGTGGGTAACTGGCTCAGGACCTGCACAATATGTTTACGGAGATTACTACACTTTGTCAGAAAGAATGGGAATTAAAGCCGTAGCAGCTCCTACCAACGGAACCAATACCACGGCAGTGGTTGGTATTTCCGATTATCATACCAGTCTGTCATCTTCTGATGATGCAGGTCAAACTACTGGGGTTACGGGTTTTTCAGCCTCTAAGACCAATGCCTATGGTGTAAAGGGCATTGCCGATGGATACGGGAGCGGCTCAAACGCCTATGGTGTATATGGGTTTAGCTCATCAGTTAGCTCCAATACTAACACCTATGGCGGACTTTTCAGTTCCAGAAGAGAAGGAGGAACCAATTCATTGGGGTATGGTATTTACGCCACCACTTATCATAATACTTCGGGAGCTACTGGAGCATCGTACGGAGGGTATTTTGGTGCTTTAGGCTTGGGAATAGGTACAAAAACGGGAGTATTTTCGAAGGTAGAGCATCTTGGAGGTGTTCAGGCTACAGACGCCAAAGGGGTTCATACCGACATTGCAGGGGCTTATTCGTCGGGAATCATCGGGTTTCATGCCACTATTACTCCCGGAATCAGTGATGCAGGAAATACCACTGGTATTTACGGTGTAAAATTGGATATGGCGGGCACGGGTCGCGGTGACTGGTACGGGGTCAGAGCCAACGTAAAAGGGGGGACGGGTAATTCACCGATGTACCGTTATGGGCTTTATGCCGATGTGGAAGGTCCTACATGGAATTATTCGTATGGTGTATATGCCCGCGCTAAAAACGTGTCGGACAATCCAGCAGGAAGCGGGTTAAGAACCTATGGAGGCTATTTTGAGGCTACTGGAAGTTCACTTATTCAGTATGGTATTTATGCTACTTCAGATGCCAATTTAGGACCAAATATCCGTTATGCAGGTTATTTTGCTGGCAATGTATCGGTCACTGGAAACCTAACCAAAGGCAGCGGTACGTTCAAAATCGACCACCCGCAAGACCCCGAAAATAAATTCCTGTACCACAGTTTCGTCGAAAGCCCCGACATGAAAAATATCTACGATGGGGTCATTACGACCGATGCTAACGGCGAAGCCACTGTAGAAATGCCCGCCTATTTTGAAGCCCTTAATAAAGATTTTAGGTATCAACTCACAGGAATCGGCCAGTTTGCGCAGGCCATCGTTGCTGATGAAATCAATCATAATCGCTTCAAAATCAAAACCGATAAACCCAATGTAAAGGTGAGCTGGCAGGTAACGGGCATCCGCAAAGATGCCTATGCCGAAGCCAATCGGGTAGTGGTGGAGGTAGAAAAACAGGGAGAGGAAAAAGGAAAATACCTACATCCAGAAGTGTTTGGAAAGGATAAGATGCAGGGAATTGGCAGTTTGCACGAGGTGAAAGCAATGAATCGATAGTGTCTTTTGTTTAACTTAGGGGCATGAAATTTCATTTAACTATTTCGTTGCTGCTTGTATTGGTGTTGAATATCTCTTTGATAGGTTTTGCCCAATCTGATTCAGTTTCACAAACCCCCATCTTTCACAAAGGCCGCTTTGCGGCAGTGGTCGCTACCGAGGCTGCGCTGTATGCTGGCACGATGTCTTACCTGAATTTTATTTGGTATAAAGACGAAAAACGGGTACCATTTGAATTTTATAACGACGCCAAAGGCTACCTGCAAGTGGATAAATTCGGGCATGCTTACGGGGCGTATTTGGAAAGTTATGTGGGTTACAAAGCCCTACGGTGGTCGGGAGCTTCTAAGAAAAAAGCGTTGTTGTATGGTGGTACTTTGGGTTTTTTGTTACAGTCACCGATTGAGATCGTGGATGGTTTTTACGAAGGATGGGGTTTTTCGTGGAGCGATATGGCCGCCAACGCCGTGGGCAGCGGGATGGTCATTGGCCAAGAATTGCTGTTTGACGAACAAATCATGAAGTATAAATTCAGTTTTCGACGTTCGCCCTATTCAAAACTTGCCAACGGCTACTTGGGAACAACCTTTGCCGGGCAGATTCTACAGGATTACAACGCCCACACGTATTGGTTCAGCATTGGCCTCAATCGTATTATCCGTTCGGAGCATATTCCAGATTGGCTCAATATTGACGTGGGGTACGGTGCCAACGGTATGTTTGGTGAATTTGAAAATATAAAGAAATGGGGCAATGTGGTGATTCCGCCTACCCAACGCTACCGGCAATTTTTGTTTTCGTTGGACATTGATTGGACAAAAATCAAAACAAAGAACCGATTTCTAAATCAGGTCTTCCAAAGCATGTTTATGATAAAACTGCCCTTTCCCGCCATTGAAATCAACACCCGAAACGGATTTCAATTGTATGGAATTTACTATTGAGTCAGTTTATTCAACTTTCGACACCACTACATAATTATTATTTCTGGTAATACCATAAAAAATAACGGCATTTTTAGCACTATGGTCAAAAGCAAAAGCTTGTCCTTCGCTGATGGTCGGGATTGTCTTTAGATAGCGCAGGGTTGGTCCTCGCTTGGGCAGTTGAAGTACATACAATTCGGGCTTGTCGTGGCCTGTACAATACAACAGCCCGTCTTTTCCCCACGCGCCGCCCGACGTACTTTTGGGGGCAAATGATGTTAATACCTCTTGCGGAAAAGCCCACGACTCCACTTGCTGCCATTGAGCCGTGAATTTGACTAAAGTGGTCCACCGATTGTCGCGTCCGCCATCCATGTTTTTATCCGAATAGTTGGCAAAAGCCACCCACCAATATCCCTGATGAAAATCAATCCAAGTGGCTGAGCCGGGAAACAACCCAAAACTGTGGGTATCAATGTGCTGGAGCGTGGCCGCATCAAATATTTCAATGGAGCTGGCCATGGGTTTGTCGGGGTAATTGGAGTTGGCGCAGTAGAGTTTGTTACCGATGATGATACCGCTGTTGAGGTGCTTAAATATCCCCGTTGTATCTTTCCATGCTGCCACCTGCTTCGCGTCGGTTTTGGTATGTTTCGTAATGGAACTGTTGTTGATAACGTAAAAATGAACGGCATCCACAGCGACGCCCTGTTTTACTTCTTCCAGTTGAAAACGCCTGATTTCTTTGGCTTTTTGGGCTTGCAGAGTGGCCGAAAGGAGCATTCCAAAAACGATGAAACGAAAGATAGGTTTATTCATAAGGCAGTAGTTTACTGTAAAGGTAAAAGTAATTTTTAGCGTTGGCAGTCTTATAGAAACAATTTAACCACTAAAAGTCACATTACTTAAATGATCTCCTTGACACGCCTCCGTACCAAATCTTTCATTTTTATTTTGGTAACTCTTTTTCAATTTTCCAGCTATTCGCAATCCAATACGGCATCTTTGCAAGACGTGGCCTTTATGCAGGGGCATTGGCTAGGGAATTTCAATGGCGGGCCAATTGAAGCTTTTTGGGCGGCACCTGCGGGCGACAACCTGACGGGTTTTATGCGGATGATGAAAGACGATAAAGTTACGATGTACGAAATGTTGGTTTTTGAACAAACCGCCAATGGTCCCATTGTATTGGTTAAACACTTCAAACCGGGCCTCATTGCGCTGGAAGAAAAAGAGATTTCGGACCGTTATCGTTTTATTGAAGCCAAAAAGAACGAGGCACTGTTTGAAAAACAGGACGGCTCAGTGCGGATTATTTACGAAAAACTCAGCGAAAACCAACTCGTCATCCAACGAGGCAAACAGGAGGGCGGCAAATGGGTCTTTGTTGATTTGTTTGTTTTTAATCGAGTGAAATAATGTTTACACTCTAGCCACGTATTTAATTTAGCTTCAATACCAGCGCATTACTGACGGCTCGTTCGCCTTCGTGGTCAAATTTTTTGTTGTCGCTGGGATAGTTTACCACGCCTTTGCCCTCAATCCATAAAGTGGTGGAGCCACCGCCGTCGAGGTTGAGGGCATCGCGGCAGCCGAGTTGACGGGCCAAAAAAGTAAGTTCTGCCAAATTCATTCCGTAAGATTCTGCCGAACGGCCGTCTATTGTAATCAGCAACACCTTTTTTTTGTTGGTAATGCAGGCGCAACTTCGCGGATGGCGATTGTCATTAAAGGCATTCTTAGGGAGCACTTCATCGGTGCCGTTCAACCTCAATAAAGGCCCCGAAAGCATCACATTTTGATACGGAAGTGTAGATTCCCAGCCCACGGTAGATGCCCCTTTGATGATACGTAATCGATTGTGGTGGATGACAATGGCGGCTTGCCCATGAAAAGCGGCTTGGTGGCCAATGCCCAAACGGGTGGTATCCACTACCTGTCCGTTTACCTTAATAAAATCAACCGAGCCGCCGTTCTTTACGTCGAAAAAACCGCCGTTGATGGCAAGCAGGGCCTGATTTTCCTTGGCTAATGTACTCGTTGGACGTAATTGGCCTTGGGCTTTGTTCTTTTTGTCTAATGAATCGGCGGTGACGATGGCCCAACGATGCTTTCGACTTTTGACGGGTATTTCTATAATATTAATGCTTTGGTTGGCGTTGAAAAGCTGCTTTTGGTTGAAATGCGTTTTACGCCATTTTATCCCTCTACCAATTTCTTGAATATCCCATTTTGCATTATGAAGGGTAATTGAATCAGCGGCCGTTTGGGCATGAATTGTTGTGATGGTTGCAAACAATAAAAAGACAATGGGTTTCATTTTATTTTCTAATTTTGTGCGTTGATTCAAACAAAATCAATTTTGAAGGGTATCTATTTCAACGGAGTAAAGTTCGCAATAAAAGCAACAAATAACTGCCTTAAAGGCGAATACACGACCACAATTTAATAATCAGTTAACAAAAAAACATCGATGGCAAAAGTTCCGGTAAACAAACATCAGCCTGTCTATCAAATGCCTACTTCACCGTTGGCGGTGAAGACCAAAAAATTTGCGTTGGATAAAAAGAAGTACGTCAACATTGCAATGGGTCAATTGTGGGAGCAACAAAAAATGTGGACGCTTGTACCTTTAGGCTTACTTTTAGTGAATGCTATCTTGGGAATCACGGGCGTTTATCCAAACATTTGGGCTTACATTGTCATTATCTTAGGTGCATTGTTGTACGTAGGTTTTTGGTGGGTACAATTCACAGGCGTTACACAGTTAGAGCAATATAAACAGTTGTTTGATAAGTATTTGTATGAGATTGACAGCCGCCAAATTTTGGTAAAAACCAACCCGAAAGAAGGCGGAATTATGCAGTGGGAGCAAATTAAGAGCGCTTATAGAACCAAAGACGCGTATATTTTAATGATGGCACGCGGTCAGTTTTTGCATTTTCCACACTCCGTTTTTAACTCAGAACATGACCTTCGACTTTTTGAACGTATTCTCAAACAGAAAAATCTGCTTCCTGATGTGAAAGAGGTGACAAAATAACTTTTATTTCGTTTTACGATTCTGAAGTGGCGGTGGCATCACCGCCACTTTTTTATTTTAAAAGCAGAATTCTAAGATGTGTACTTTTCGGAGATAACCGTTAAACGGAATTCCATCAGTCTTCAAAATAACCTATGTTTCATTAAGTTAAGTTGATGAAAATATTTTTTGAGATTATGGAATCAAAAAAGTACAATTTTAGTATGTTTGCATACTGATATAATATTTGCATTAAAAGCTTTATACACAAATAGTTGTAAAATTTGACTTTCGTTTAGAAAGTGTGGTATTATTTCCTGTTTAACGAAAATATCATAAAAAGGTTGATTTTTAATTAACTATATTTGTGTGTACATCGTCGGGAAAACAATAGAAAACTTTAATTTCCCCTTTGATTTATCCCATATTTTTGAAACTTATTCCTTGATTATGAGCTACTTGATAAAAGAATCTAATGGCTATCGCTACATAGACGAAGGGCAGGGAGAGGTGCTGTTGCTGCTGCATGGTTTGTTTGGTGCATTAAGCAATTGGGACGGCGTTATTAATTATTTCAAAAAAGATTATCGCATCATCATTCCGATGCTGCCCATTTATGAAATGAGCCCTCGTGAAGCGGGTCTGGAGGCATTGGTGACTTTTACGGAAGGATTTGTGGCTTCGCAGGAATTGAAAGACATGACCCTCATCGGAAATTCGTTGGGAGGGCATATTGCCATTTTGTACACACTTACGCATCCAGAGCAGGTCAGACGATTGGTATTGACGGGTAGCTCAGGTCTGTTCGAAAATGGCATGGGTGGTTCGTATCCCAAGCGCGGCAGTTATGAGTACATTTCTGAACGCGTTGCGTATACTTTCTACGACCCAAAAGTGGCCACCAAAGAGCTGATTGACGAGGTATTTGAGACAACGTCCAGTATTCCGAAATGTATGAGCATTGTAGGAATTGCCAAGTCGGCACAGCGTAACAATGTCGCAAAAGAATTACACAAAATCGAAGCGCCGACCTTATTGGTTTGGGGACTGAATGATACCATTACGCCGCCTCACGTCGGTCATGAATTCAACCGCTTGATTTCCAATTCTGAATTATACTTCATCGATAAATGTTGCCACGCGCCCATGATGGAACATCCTGAGCGCTTTAACGAGTTGCTTGACCGTTTTTTGGTCAAACATGCTATTGCTGAATTGGCGTAGCAGTATTGCCGAAGGTTGATTTTCAGTTCTTTTTGAAAATTATTCTTCGGCAATCGATACTCAAAATGGGCTTTTACTTGCAAATTTACGGGGTTCTATTACTTTTACGTAGTTGATAGTATTCCAACCCCGCACTCTATGACCTCCAACCGACCCCTTACTCGGTTTAGTTATCTCCCTAAATGGCTCGCTTGGCTCGATTTCTTAGGCCTTCTGGAACGCGACCCCTTTGGTAATTCTCTGTTTATCAAACGAATAATGATTTCCGTTATCGGCTGGTTTACGTATTGGCGTTTTACGGTCGTGAATAAAACCAAAATAGAAGGGATTGAACACCTCGAAGACCTTCCTGAAAACGGGGTGCTTTTTTTGTCCAATCATCAAACTTATTTTGCGGATGTGATTTCGTTTTACCACATTTTTTCAAGCGTAAAATGGGGTTTTAAGAGTACCATTGTGCCTCCGTTGTATTTGTTGGCGCCCCGGGCGCGGAGCTATTACGTGGCGGCGAGCGAAACCATGAAAGCTGGAATTGTGCCTAAGCTGTTTGGCTTGGGAGGAGCGCTGACCGTTGAACGCTCGTGGCGGGCTGAAGGCCAAAACGTGAAGCGGGAGCGTGACACATCGGCCGCCAATAAGGTTTCACAGGCGCTGGACCACGGGTGGGTTGTGAGCTTCCCGCAGGGAACGACGAGCCCGTACGCGCCCATTCGTAAAGGAACGGGCCATTTGGTGTTGGAAAATCAACCGATTGTGGTACCAGTGGTTATCAATGGGTTTCGTCGCGCGTTTGATAAAAAAGGACTTCGTTTTAAAAAAAGAAATACGACGTTGAGCATACGTTTCAAAGCACCGATTAAGTTCGACGATTCGATGAGCGTGGAAGAAATTGTGGAATGGGTGCGTAAAGAAATCGAACAGGATATTCCCGAAAAAATGATTTGGATGAAGAAAGAAGAGTAGTCTCTAGGGACGAAATCATTTAGTTTATCGTCCCTTTTACCGAAAAAGTCTTTTTATCGGTGATGGTTAAATGCTGAAATCCGTTGATTTCGTAGGTTTTGATGAGCCAAACGCCTTCGGGCCTCATCGTACAGGTTAATTGCAGTTTCTTTTCTGAGTCGTACAATCTGTTTTCTTCCTGTAATAAAGCCTCAACTAGCTTAGGCTGTTTAGAGACTTCGTCCAACACAATTTTCAATGATTTTACGGGAAGTGTCTCGCCACTTTTTAAAGTGTAGAGGTAAGTTGACGGGCTTGGTTGGGAGATGGTATAAATAAGTTGGTACGCCTGTTTATTAAGGTCGGCTTGGATAAATAATTCCAATTCTTGCCGCCAATCAATTTCGTTGGTTTGCTTATGCTCCTGTTTATCATCCAAAGCCATTTCTTTGTTTACCAAAGGCTTACGTTTATTCAATTCGGCGATTTGGTTTTCAATAAATCCTTTGAGGTCAAAGTAATTTTGAACCACTGCAGTATCCGTGGGGTTGGTGCAGTTGGTAAATAATAGTAGGCTTAAAATAAATAAAAGTACGTGCTTCATACAAAAAAATGCTTCTTGGAATTAACCCAAGAAGCACGTAAAAAGTTCTTTCGAAAATACGGAGGGAATTACAACAAACTTACTCCCGTCATTTCGGCTGGTTGAGGAACTTCCATCAATGCCAAAATGGTCGGGGCAATATCGGCCAGTTTGCCATCTTTGGGTTGGCCTTTGTATTCATTCCCGACAAAAACGCAGGGAACCAAATTGGTACTGTGTGCGGTGTTGGGGGTTCCGTCGTCATTGCGCATATAATCTGAGTTACCGTGGTCAGCAATGATGATTGACGTGTATCCGTGGGCCATTCCAGCCGTCGCAACGGCCTCAGTGCATTGATCAACGGTTTCGCAAGCTTTGACCACCGCTTCAAAAACGCCCGTATGACCCACCATGTCGGGGTTGGCAAAGTTGAGGCAAATAAAATCGGCAGTTTCGGCTTCAATTTCGGGAATAATGGCGTCACGGATGTCAAAAGCTGCCATTTCTGGCTTTAAATCGTAGGTTTTTACATCTTTCGGCGACGGGCATAAAAGCCGTTTTTCGCCATCAAAAGGCAATTCTCGGCCTCCTGAAAAGAAAAACGTAACGTGTGGGTATTTTTCAGTTTCGGCAATGCGAATCTGCGTTTTTCCTGCTTTTGCAACGACTTCTCCGAGGGTATTCTCCAAGTTGTCTTTATCATAGATGACCTTTACCCCCACAAATGCGTCGTCGTAGTTGGTTAATGTCAGGTAATATAGATTCAGCTTTTGGGTGCCCTGCTCTGGAAAATCTTGTTGGGTCAACATTTCCGTAATTTCACGTCCACGGTCGGTACGGAAATTAAAACATAGCACAACATCGCCTTCGTCAATGGTCGCCACGGGAGAGCCGTCTTCTTTTACGACTACGATGGGCTCGATAAATTCGTCGGTCACACCTGCATCGTAGGCTTCGTGTACGGATGTCAAAACATGGTCAGCGGTACATTGTGCACTGCCGACTCCTTTTACCATTGCATTATAGGCTTTTGCGACACGTTCCCAGCGTTTATCCCGATCCATGGCGTAAAAACGACCCGTAACGCTGGCGATTTTTCCCGTTGTTTTAGCCAAATGTTGTTCTAAATCAGTCAAAAATCCAAGACCGCTTTTGGGGTCGCAATCACGTCCATCGGTAAACGCGTGAACGTAGACATCGCT
This sequence comes from Runella rosea, assembly GCF_003325355.1. Lineage (GTDB taxonomy): Bacteria > Bacteroidota > Bacteroidia > Cytophagales > Spirosomataceae > Runella > Runella rosea. Next base: position 874,475 of record NZ_CP030850.1, on the reverse strand, counting down.
CAGCCCGAAATTTTGTGCGGTAGTACACAGCCCTTTCAGGTGGTTGATGTGCGAGTGAACGCCACCATCAGACACCAGACCGATAAAATGCACTTTTTTGCCGCTATTTTTGGCATACGTAAACGCTTCAACCAACGTGGGCTCTTGGGCCAAGGTGCCCGTTTCTACGGCCAAATTGATTTTGACCAGATCTTGGTATACCACGCGCCCCGCGCCAAGGTTGGTGTGGCCTACTTCCGAGTTGCCCATTTGCCCATCGGGTAAGCCTACTGCTAATCCGCTGGCTTCCAGTTTGCTATGAGGATATTGCTCCAAAATGCGGTCATAAAAAGGCGTATTTGCCGCGATGACGGCGGAGCGGTTTTCTTCACCGTTTTTAGCGATGCCCCAACCGTCCATGATGATTAAAATGACTTTTTGACTCATTGTCGTGGGTTATAATTTTAGGCTAATTTATGTTCTTTGATCAAGTACTCCAAAAATTGCTCTCCGCAGCGGGTTACGATTTGATAGACATTTTCAAACGCGGCAATGTCTTCGTAATAAGGGTCAGGCACGCCACTTTCATCGGCCTGCTGGTCAAAATTGCGGTAAGTAAAAATGCGGCCTTCTTCGGGATAGAAACCCGTTGAACGATAGCTTTGGGTTTGGATATGTTCGAGGTTGGATTCGTCCATGGCCACGATGTAGTCAAAATTGGCAAAATCATCGCTGGACAACTTACGGGCAGCATGAGTGAGCTGAATTCCATAGTCGGCCGCTACACGTCGGGCGCGGCGGTCGGGGAGGGCGCCGATGTGGTAGCCGTGGGTACCTGCCGAATCGCAGTTGATTTTGTCGGTAAGGCCCTGTTGAGCTACTAATGCTCTGAATACACCTTCGGCAAGCGGAGAACGGCAAATGTTGCCGAGGCAAACGAATAAAACATTAATCATAAGAGGTAGGAGTCAGTACAGAGTAGTGAGTATAGAGTAGTGAAAAATGTAAATGCTACTTGCTGTTTCCTACGGTTTTCTCACTCCTTATTTGTTACTTCTCAAAAGGTTCCCCTTTTTCATCCACAAGCACAAACACATCTTCGCTGTCTTTTTTCATGAAGTACTTTTCACGGGCATATTTTTCCATGAGTTTATCATTGCCCAGCGTGGTGGCCTGTTCTTTTTTCAATAATTCAATCTGCTCCACATAATACTCTTTTTGGTCTTCCAACTTATGTAATTTCCACCAATTTTTGATTTGTTCGGGAATGCTGTTCATTTCAAAAAAAAGTAGCCAAATGAACAAACCTACGGCACCGCCGAGGTAAAAATTTTTGAGAAAGCGGAAGCGTGACAAAAAATTCATGTTTGGCAAAGGGGAAATAAAGAAAGGGTGAATTCTTGCGGAATTCACCCTTTCCGATGTTGAAAATTAAAATTTCAATCCCGGGAAATAAGCCGTTTCTCCCAATTCTTCTTCGATACGAAGCAACTGGTTGTATTTGGCCATCCGGTCAGAACGTGACGCAGAACCCGTTTTGATTTGTCCCGTGTTGAGCGCAACGGCCAAGTCAGCAATGGTGCTGTCTTCGGTTTCGCCCGAACGGTGCGACATGATATTTTTGTAGCTATTGCGTTTGGCAAGGTTGACGGTGTCGATGGTTTCGGTCAAAGAACCTATTTGGTTTACTTTTACCAATACCGCATTGGCTACACCTTGTTCAATACCCATTTGCAAACGTTTTACGTTGGTTACAAACAAGTCATCACCTACGAGTTGGCATCTTTTACCAATGGCGTCGGTGTGTAACTTCCAACCTGCCCAATCGTCTTCGGCCATACCGTCTTCGATTGAAATGATGGGGTATTTGTTGACCCAATCTGTCCAGAAATCAGCCATTTGTGCAGAAGTCAATTCTTCTTTGCTTGATTTTTTGAACACGTAGCGTCCTTTTTCTTCGTTCCAAAGTTCAGAAACGGCGGCATCCATGGCGATAAACATATCCTCGCCAGGCTTGTAACCCGCTTTTTCGATAGCAATCAAAATAGTTTCGAGGGCCTCTACGTTGGATTGGATATTGGGGGCAAAACCACCTTCATCTCCCACGTTGGTTGAATATCCTTTTGATTTCAATACGCCTTTGAGTGCGTGGAATACCTCGGTTCCCATACGCAACGCCTGCGAAAAGCTTTCAGCTTTGGCTGGCATAACCATAAACTCCTGAAAATCAATGGCATTGTCGGCGTGAGCACCACCGTTCATGATGTTCATCATCGGTACAGGAAGCGTATTTGCATTTACACCGCCAATGTAACGGAAAAGCGACATGCCCGCTTCTTGGGCCGCTGCTTTGGCCACTGCCAAAGAAACCCCCAAAATGGCATTTGCACCTAATTTGCCTTTGTTGGTCGTGCCGTCAAGCTCAATCATGATTTTGTCAATCAGATTTTGCTCATAAATGGAAAGACCCAAAAGTTCGGGGTAGATGAGTTCATTGACGTTTTGAACCGCTTTCAAAACTCCTTTTCCCAAGTATACACTTTTATCATCGTCACGGAGTTCGACAGCCTCGTGTACGCCTGTAGAAGCACCTGAAGGAACCGCCGCGCGGCCTAAGAAACCATTTTCGGTGCGAACATCCACTTCAACAGTGGGATTACCGCGAGAATCAAGGATTTGCCGAGCATGTACCGATTGAATTGTACTCATTTGCAGGTAGGTTTTGTTAAAAAATTATTGGTTTGAAAAATTAAACACAAAGTAAATAAAAAATAAAAGGCATTGAAAGAAATTAGTTGTTTGACGGGCCCTTTTTGAACGATTGATTTTGACGCAAAGACTTGAAATATACGCATAAAGTTGAGTCCAAAATTCAAAAAGTAGATAATTGACTTTACTGATAAGTCAAAGTGGGTGTCCGTTTCGACAGCCATTGTACAAATTAAATCAATAATTATGGCAGAGAGAAGGAATAAACATTATTTATCGACAACAATTTTTGGAAAGAATGCGTATTTAAAAAATACAATTGTATTATTTGGTGAATGTGTTATTTAAAACAAATAATATATTGAAAATTGATTATATACCTATTGTTTGTGTTGATTATGTTTATATATTTGGTATAAAGTATGGCTGTTTTTGATTTCAGTAAAGGCTAAACAATAGCTATTCTTGAAATAGTATTATTTTATACACCACATTATTATTAGTAACATGAAAAAATTTCTACTAAGCTTGGGCTTGGGGTGGATGGTATTGTCTACACACGCCCAATTGAAAGAACCTTGGTACAAAGGACAGGTCGTATTGGCCAGCGGAGAGTACTTGGAAGGAGAGATAATATTTGCGGCCGATGTCGAGGTGGTCTCTTTAAAAATGACCAACGGTACCCTAAAGGCGTTTAACGTTTCACAAGTTGAATCATTTATTTTTTGGGATAATCGTCAGAATTTTAACCGCCGCTTCAAAACGAGTGTATTGCCTGATAGTAAACGGGTGGAGATTGTAGAGGTGGTTTTTGATGGACCGCTCGAAGTGCTGAGGTGCATTAAGTACAGCAAAAGCAATCGCGGTCGACAATTTTATAACTATTTTCCTCAAGAAAGAATGGATCACAACGTCTATCGTTACTACGTCCACAACGGACTCTATCAGTCTACGATGGAGGAGTTTCTCAGGAAATCATTTCATCAAAAAACGGTCCGTTGGCGCAATCAACTTGATTTATTTAGAACCCGCAACGGATTAGACAACAGCACCGAAAGCTGGCTACGCCTATTCGAGTTCTTCAACGCGCTGGAAGAAGAACGAATATTACGGCAATTCCCGTTTGAAAAAGGGGAACAAACCGAGGTGGTTATGCTTTAAGGCGCTGAACTGCCTGCCAAATCCGTTCGGCCGACATGCATAACGATAGGCGTATGTAGCGTTGACCTTTTGGACCGAAAATAAAGCCTGGTGCAATAAAAATGTATTTTTGGTATAACAATTCATCCACTAATTGTTCGGCCGAAGCGATAGTTTCGGGTAATTTTGCCCACAAAAACATCCCTTCTTGGCTTTCGTCATAGGTACAATGCAGCGTTTCCAAAAAGGCTTTTGCGGCATCCAGACGGCTACGGTAGATTTCGTTTTGGGCCTGATGCCATTGGTCGGTATTTTGGAGGGCAGCGGCAGCGGCTTGTTGAATTCCCAAAAACATACCAGAATCCACGTTGCTTTTGATGGTTAATATCGCATCAATGTAGGCTTTAGCGCCCGATAACCAACCCACGCGCCAGCCCGCCATGTTGTGCGATTTCGACATAGAATTGAGCTCAATGGCCACTTCTTTAGCTCCTTCTGTGGAAAGAAGGCTAATGGGAGGTTTCTGGTTGAGAATCAGACTGTACGGATTGTCGTGGCAGAGTAAAATTTTGTGTTGGTGCGCAAACCTAACGGCATTTTCAAACAATTCACGGGTGGCTGGGGCCCCCGTTGGCATGTGCGGATAATTAAGCCAAAGTAGTTTGGTCTGTGGGCCTACCAGCGAATGCATGATTTCCCAATCGGGCTGCCAGCCTTGGTCTTCGAGCAAAGGGTATTCGATGACATTTGCGCCCACCATTTGACTCACGGCGCGGTAGGCAGGATAGCCAAGTTCGGGCACCAAGACCTCATCGCCCGCGTCTAAAAACGTCATGCTGATGTGGGTGATGCCTTCTTTGGAGCCAATCAAAGGCAAAATCTCGGTTTCGGGGTCTAAGGTAACGTCATAGATTCTTTGGTACCATTGCGCAATGCCCTGACGTAGCGCTGGAATCCCTTTGTAGGATTGATACCCGTGACTGCCTGCCTCTAAAGCAGAACGGTGAAGGGCTTCGATGGTGGCTTCGGAAGGCGATTGATCGGGGTTGCCGATACCCATATTAATAACATCATGCCCCGCCGAAATGAGCTTACGGACTTCGGCGAGTTTGACTGAAAAATAATATTCTTGCGCTTGGGTAGCGCGTTGGGCGAGCGAAATAATCATTGATGTGACGTTGGACGGTAGACCTAAATTATTGGATACGCCCCAATTTACATAATAACAAACGGCTTTGGACTAAAACAAAGCACAAAGATAAGTAAAGTCAGCCAACCTAAAATTTGACGCGTACGATTTAACGGTAGATTATCTTCGGTGGGAGGGTGATGAACGCCTAAAATACGCCCTAATAAAAACCCGAAAACCAAAAATCCTGAGTAGCCCTCCCAAGTGGGAAAGAGCATAGATGTACCAAACTGAATGGCGACCGACAATAATGCCAGCATCCAGCTGGTGAGTGGGTTATCGTCGGTAATGCGACTGAAACAGATTTGTAAAAAGAGAATATATAGGCCCAATGAACCAATTTTTTGCCAAAAAGCGCCGTCATCGGCAATGGCAAATTCGCCGGGTCGGTACGAACCAAGACCCGCATACGTGATAAAAACAAAGAAAAGGATTGGAGCAACAATTTTGAAATTCTTGCCACCGATGAGTCCGTACAACACGTGCCCGCCGTCTAATTGACCAATTGGGATGAGGTTGAGCGAAGTGAAAAACAACGCCAAATATCCCGCCAGAATCAGAGGATAGTGCATGATTTCTTGCGGTGGAGGCAAACGAGTAGGGTCAGCTACGTAGTTTTTAAAGAAAGAGAACAGTAGGTTGTCACCCAATAAGATATTGCCCGTCATGTTTTGATTGGCATACACCACGCGGGCAAAACCCATTCCAAATTTTTGGTATTCGGGGTGGATTTTGAAAATATAATCCAGCGTTGGGAGGGTGGCAAAGCCATACCATAAAACCCCCACCGCAACCACGAAACCTGCCAACGGGCCCGCAATGCCGATGTCAAAGTATTTTACCCGGGAGCGAATAAACTCTTTGATGCGAATAAATGCGCCCAAGGTTCCGATGGTTTGCCCAAAACCAAGCCAGAGCGGGATATAATAAGGGAGGGTGACGCGCACATGGTGGCGTTTTGCCGCAAAATAATGCCCAAATTCGTGCACGGTCAAAATACCTAGAAATGGAATAGAGAATCGAAACCCTTGCCAAAATTCAGACCATCCCAGGGGATTTTCAATTTTGAAAAAAGGCAAATCAAACGGCCGCCCAAACATCCACTCTGCACCCGACAACGAGGTCGTTGCCAGTGTAACAATGAAAAGGGAAATTTGCAGGAATAGAGTGCGTTGATTTTTCATAATGCTTATTAAAAAAAGGAAAGGGGCAACGCATTAATAATCACGCAGATATTCCACGATGGAGGTGGGTTTTTGAACGTGGATGGTTTGAATGCCGCATTCTGCCGCGGCGCGAATGTTATCGAGGTTGTCGTCCAGAAAAAGGGTTTCGTTTGCTTCGATACCCGCGTCGCTTAAAACCTGCCGGTAGATGTCATGATGAGGTTTCATGATACCCATTTCGTAAGACAGAAACAGTTTTTCGAACAAATGACTCAAATGTTCTATTTCGGCCGTACGATGCAAAATAGCGTTTACTTCGTCAATATGAATCGCACTTGTGTTGCTCAACAGGAATAATCGGTAGCCCTTCTGCGCAAGTTCCTGAATCTTATGAATACGTTCAATGGGTATATCAAGCAACAGTGAGTTCCAAGCTGTATCAATGTCGGCGTCGGTCCATTCGGGGTTTTGAAACAAATCCCTCACGAAACTACGAAAGGCGAGAGGCGTTAAATTGCCCGTTTCGAATTTCTTAAAAACGTCGTTTTGTTGGATAAGGGAGTGGACGTTATCCAAGGATTGATTGCTTAACTCCGCAAATGAACTTGCAGCCCTTGGCACATCAATGTTGATGATAACGTCCCCTAAATCGAAAATGATATTTTTGATCATAAAGCGTACATCCTTCTTGCTTACTCGCTGAAAACGCCCATGGCGCAAAACTTGTCAATGCGTTGGTTAATGCGTTCTTCGGGCGTTAATTGCTGGAGCTCTTTGATATGCCCTAAAATGGTTTTTTTGAGCGTTTCGGCCATCGTTTTATGGTCCAAATGGGCACCTCCAAGGGGCTCTTCTACAATGCCGTCGACCAAACGGGCCATTTGCATGTCCTTGGCCGTTATTTTCATGGCTTCGGCGGCTTGTTCTTTAAAATTCCAACTACGCCAAAGAATGGTTGAGCAGTTTTCGGGAGAAATGACCGAGTACCACGTGTTTTCGAGCATCAATACTCGGTCACCGATGGCAATGCCCAGCGCTCCACCCGATGCCCCTTCGCCAATGACGACGCAGACCACAGGCACTTTGAGCATAAACATTTCTTTCAGGTTACGCGCAATGGCTTCTCCCTGTCCACGCTCCTCTGCTTCAAGTCCTGGAAAAGCACCTGGGGTATCAATCAACGTTACGATAGGCTTGTTAAATTTTTGGGCCAAAAGCATGAGTCTCAAGGCCTTGCGGTATCCTTCTGGATTCGCCATCCCAAAGTTGCGTTGCTGTCGTTGCTTGGTATTGCGTCCTTTTTGTTGACCAATCACCATCACCGTTTGACCATCCATGTTACAGAATCCGCCCACCATCGCAGGGTCATCGCGGACGGTACGGTCGCCGTGGAGTTCAATAAATTCCTCACACATCAGCTCAATATAATCGAGCGTATACGGTCGGTCGGGGTGGCGCGAAAGCTGAACCCGTTGCCACCGAGTAAGGTTTTGGGCGGTATCTTGCCGCAGTTGTATAATGCTGTCTTCGAGTCGGGCTACCGCTTCCGAGACATCTACTTGTGTCGTTTCGGCCAATTTTTTGAGCTCTATAAGCTTTGATTCAAGGTCAGCCACCGGTTTTTCAAAATCTAAATAAGTTGTTGGCATAGAGTTGCTTACAATTCAAATGTTTGTCCCTTTTGGGGAATCTCAATGTTTTTGTAACCGACTGATTCTAGGGTTTCCTTAAACGCCTCCATACTTGGCGTTTCTCCGTGAACAAGGAATACCCTTTTCAAGTGGTCGGGCGATTGCTTTTGGACAAATTCGACCAAGTCGTCGCGGTCTCCGTGACCGCTAAATACGTCAATTTTTTCGATATTGGCCAATACTTGTTCGTCTTTGTCGCGGATTCGCAGCGTGGTCTGCCCGTTCATCAAGCGCCAACCCAGCGTTCCTTCGGCGCAATATCCAATCAGCAAAATAGTGCAGTAAGGATTGCTAATGTTCTGAGCCACATGGTATTCCACCCGTCCGCCCTGTATCATTCCCGAAGATGAAATGATAATACAAGGCTCGGCATGATTGGAAATGCTACGGCTTACCTCCGTTTTTTCGACGTAAATTAAATTTTCAAAATCAAACAGCGATTCGTTCTCTTCCTGAAACTCACGGGCCTCCCGATTGAGCATCCGGATGTTTCGTTGATATACCCTCGAACTCTCAAAAGCTAGGGGGCTATCGGCAAAAACTTTGATGGGAGGGAGGTTATGTTCGTTGTACAATTTATTGAGCGTGTAGAGCAAAGCCTGTGTTCTACCAACGCTGAAAGAAGGGATAATAAGCCGCCCAGGAATATCGACACACGTACGCTTTATCACATCGGCCAATGCGGCTTCGGGACTGAGATTGTTTTCATGGATGCGATTGCCGTAAGTAGACTCGCATACGAGGTAGTCTACGGGTGGTAGAACGCCAGGGTCAATCAACAAAGGATAGCCTTTTCGGCCAATATCTCCCGAGAAACCGATGGTTTTCTTTTGGCCTTTTTCCCATACTTCAATTAAAATATGAGCCGCACCCAATAAATGCCCCGCAGGAACAAAGGTAACAAAACACTGGTCGGCTACTTTGAACCGGCGATTGAAAGCCAATGGTACGAAGTTTTCGAGGGCGTCCTTTACTTGTTTTTCCAAGTATAAATCTTTGGGCAATTCTTTTTTCTTGCGTCCTTTTCGGTATTTTTTTTGATTGTCAGCGCTGTTGATGGCGTTTAGCCGCTTTTGATTTAGCATGGCGGCATCTTTCAGCAGAATGGCCGTTAAACCATAGGTAGGATCGGTACAAAGCACTTGGCCCTCGTAACCGTCGCGGTACAAGTTTGGGATATTTCCCGAATGGTCAATGTGGGCGTGGGTGAGCAATACAAGATTGATGACAGAAGCATCAAACGGGAATAAGGCATTGGGAAATGGGCTGGCTTCTTTGGTGTTACGCTTACGATCACCGCTCTCAAAATCGGAACCACAATCAATCAAAATCCGATAATCATCATCTAATTCGAGGAGGTACATGCTGCCCGTTACTTGTTGGGCAGCCCCCCAAAACGTTAATTTCATATATGTCAGATGCCCCGATCCCAAGGGGAGTTTTGTTTCATTCTTCAACATAATGGGACAGGCCTATTGCATGAGGCATTGAAGAATGGATTACGCAAATGTATCAAAAACTACGTAATTTTGGTATTTTGCCAATAGAACAGCCCCGAATTTTTTGCCGAACTAACATATAACTATCTGCGACGGATAAGTGTTCTGAGGACTGACGATTTGGGATATTTGATTTTAGACATCCAACGGAATGGAGCGCGCAATGCGCTCTTCAAGGGAGATAAATGTTTCGGTGCGTTGGATACCGCTGACTTTTTGAATCTTATCGTGTAATACCTGCCGAAGGTGCTGGGTATCGCGACAAACAATCTTGGCAAAGATACTGTAAATGCCTGTTGTATAGTGAATATTGACGACTTCGGGGATTTTTTCGAGCTGCACGGCTACGTCTTCGTACATCGAGCTTTTATCAAGGTAAATTCCTAAAAATGCGCTGATGTCCCAGCCTAACTTGGTTTGGTCTACCAAAAGTTGTGCTCCTTTGACAATGCCTAGTTGCTCCAATTTTTTCATGCGCACGTGTACGGTGCCTCCAGAAACGTGTACGCGCTTGCCTATTTCTGTGTAAGGAAGGTGCGCGTCGTCGAGTAAAATAGCGAGAATTTTTAGGTCTGTTCCGTCAATTTTATCAATTTCTAAATTTTTGTCCATGATGAAGTGATAAATTTTGATTTCTTTCAACAAAAATGCCGTTTTGTTGAAAGAAATCAAAATATTTAAAAATATTTATGTAAAATTTGCAATAAATAAGAAACTCTATTAATTTTGCATTGTCAATTTACTGAAAAGCACCGCTTGGCAAGTAAATTAAAAAAGTAAAGTTCTTTTATACTGTAGGATGATGAAACTTGGCAGCCATGCCCTCCTGTCTCGGGGGTGGTGACAACAGGACAAACACGATATAATGCCGGCACTCTAGTCGACTGGGGTAGACCACCAAACTTTGTATCGCGGCTAACTGCACCGTGGGCGGTTCGAATCCCCCTCCTACAGCAAGCAAACTCAGGAAGTGCCAACTGACTGAATCGTATTGAAGGATAGCTTGTTGGATTATATTAATTTCCACTTGTTATCCTTTTAAAATATTAAGTGACGTGTCGTTTTGACACAATCTCTAAAAATAAAACTATTTGGTTTTTAGTTTGTTGATGAAGTGTAATTGCGACACGCAGGCTCAACTTTGAGGCCTGTGTGTTTTTTTTGTGCCCAACTAATACCGCGAGATTGGGACGACTGCAAAAGTTTCCTTTGATTTGCATTTAATTCTATCCTAATCTTCTATTCTCATGATTCATTCCGACGCGGCAGTGCTGGGTCTTCTTTTTGTTGTTTTGGCACTTATTTTTCAAACCGCTTCGCTCAAACACCCCTATTGGCAAAAATTTTACGGCATTGTACCGCCTTTGTTGCTCTGTTATTTTGTGCCGGGGCTCTTGAATACGTTTGGAGTAATATCGGGCGAAGAATCAAAACTTTATCCCGTGGTTTCTCAGTATTTGTTGCCCGCCTGTTTGGTTTATTTTACCCTCGGAATGGATTTTAAGGCCGTAATGAAACTTGGCCCGAAGGCATTGATGGTGTTTCTGGCCGGAACTTTGGGAGTTATGGTGGGTGGACCTGTGGCGGTTGGACTCGTGAAAATGATAAACCCAGAGATAGTGGGAGGAGAAGGTGCCAATGCGGTTTGGCGTGGACTGGCCACCATTGCTGGAAGTTGGATTGGGGGCGGGGCAAATCAAACGGCGTTGAAAGAGGTTTTTCAACCCAGCGACCGTTTGTTCTCACAGGTAATCGCGGTAGATGTCATTACAGCTGAAATCTGGATGGCAATATTAATTTACGGAGCAGGTTTTTCTGCGCGTATTGACCGAGCCTTTAAGGCAGATGTTGCGGCCCTTGATGAATTGAAAAACCGCCTTGATAGTGAACAAAAAGCCTCGCAGCGAATTTTTAGCCTGCGCGATATCGTCTTGATTGCGGCGGTCGGGTTTGGTGCAACCGGTTTGTCGCATCTTTTGGCCGATTTTATTGCTCCTCTGATTAAAGCAAACTATCCTTCTCTTGAAAAATTGAGCTTGACTTCTACGTTTTTTTGGATTGTCTCAATCGTAACGTTAATTGGTATTCTTTTGTCATTCACGCCGCTCCGTAAACTTGAATTTGCAGGGGCTTCCAAAATAGGCTCGCTGTTTTTGTATCTTTTGGTTGCAACGATTGGAATGAAAATGGATTTGTTTGCGGTAGCCGAAAATCCAGGGCTTTTTTTGGTGGGTATTATTTGGATGTTGGTCCACGTCATTATCACTCTTGGCGTAGCAAAACTGGTGAAAGCGCCTTTTTTCTTCACGGCCGTGGGCTCACAGGCTAATATTGGCGGTGCGGCTTCAGCGCCTGTTGTGGCGGCGGCTTTTCATGCTTCATTGGCTCCCGTTGGGGTATTGCTCTCAATTTTGGGCTATGCCTTAGGGACTTATTGCGGATATTTAACGGGTCTTATGATGCAATGGGTTGCGTCATAAGACCCGTGAGGAAAGTACTTATGGGCTAGGGGCGTGTGCTGTAAATCAATTAAAAAGATAGAAACGCCGCTGGCAACTATCACATCGGTAGTATTTTAGGGGTAAAAAGAATAAAACGCTGCGTACAAAAAGAGGCCGTCTTCGTCGGTCAATGGCAATAGATTTACAGTAAGGGCATTTCTGCTCCTTAGTAGGGGTTAAAATGGGTGATTCCATAATGTTGAGTTAGGTTATTGGTACTTTTATTTAAGGAACGTGATACAGTTATAACGATTCTTACAATTCTTCGTACTACTCTAGGCTAATCTTTTAGTTGAAAGATGCTTTGTGATAGTAATAAAGTACAATGTTTTTAATTTCGAGATTGGGTGAAATAGACATTTCTAAAATACTTACAAAGATATTTTACGGGTCTTATGAAATGTTTTTGGGATATACATTACAAACTTACAGTTTAATATGACATTTTGCAAGCAGATTCTTTATAAAAAAATATCCTTTTTAGTAAGATATTGTTCTGGCAAAGTTTAGCTAAGAAATCCTCTTATTTTATTATTTAGAGGTTTTTAGGCTATAGAAAAGCGAAACAAATGTACCTATTTGCTTTAATATTATTATTTTTATATTTAATTGTCTCAATTCAAGTGAGTATATAAAATATGCTCTTTAGTGAAGCGTTTCTTTATTGCTTTTGATGGAATGTGCCTGTTAAAATTTGATCGTTTTTTGCCGTTGATATTTTTCAATAAAAAATATCAACGGCAACATCTAAAATTTGGAATGCTTCGTATATACATTATATTTCATAACGTTGAGTAATACTTCCAAACCTGCATGACCATGTCGTGCAGGTTTTTTATTGAAATGAAAACGCCCACTTACGATGAAGTTTTACTTCCTACTAATCTCATCAAAAAAGCATATCCGCAAACGAATCTTATTGGTAGATTTATCGAATTTATATACTAATAAGTCGGTTGGTGAATGCTTATAAGTTTTGAAAATGAATAAGGGAGTTAATTCTGGGAAAAAGTCATAAAATTCTGATTATCAAAGGAATAAAAAACTTTTTTGTCCCTTTGATAAGGAATTTTCTTCAACCCTGATTTTTATCAGTAATGGTGACATATCTGTTTCGGATATTTATTGTAATTCGGTATATAAATAAAGTTTCCTTAGGGGCTTGGTTTGGTGTACGGAAATGTGACACAATCCATGATTAACTTACCATAATGACAACTATTCTCCTAATTGAAGACAATCCAGGAATTCGTGAAAATACAGCTGAGATTTTGGAAATGGTCGGGTATAACGTTCAAACTGCCGAAAATGGGAAAATTGGGGTAGAAAAGTCGCTAATAAATAAACCCGATTTGGTCATTTGCGATGTTATGATGCCCATCTTGGATGGTTACGGAGTACTCCAAATTTTTAATACCAATCCTAAACTTTCCAGTGTGCCATTTATATTTCTAACCGCCAAAACCGACCGTAATGATTTTCGAAAAGGAATGGATTTGGGGGCGGATGACTACATAACAAAGCCCTTTGAAGAACGAGAATTGCTCAGTGCCATAGATAGTCGGCTAAAACGAGTTGGTCATTTAAAAGCCGGCCATGGGGACTCAGAGCCAGCAAATTTGCATTATATCTCAGAAAAGTCTTCCCAAAAAGGCAACCTACAACGTATTTTATCCGAACGAAAAATTCATACTGTCCAAAAAAAGCAATATATTTATTTAGAGGGTGATGACCCGACGCGGTTGTTTTATATTAAGTCAGGCCAAGTTAAAACGGTTCGGGCTAACGCTGATGGCAAAGAGTTCATTACAGGGATATACAATACCAGTGCCTTTTTTGGATATACTGCTCTGTTCGACAACACCGACTACATGGACTCGGCCGTGGCGTTGGTCAATTCCGAATTAATTTATATCCCTAAACCCGAATTTCAACAATTGCTTCTGGAAGATCAGGAGGTGAGTGAAATATTTGTCAAACTATTGGCCTATCAGGTAGAAGAGCGAGAGCAGCAGCTCTTGGTGATGGCGTATAACTCTCTGCGTCGGCGGGTGGCCGATACGCTATTGCGTCTTCAAAACCATGATTCTGCCAAATCAATTCAACTCTCGCGTGATGACTTGGCGGCAATGGTGGGGACGGCAACGGAGTCGCTGATTCGGACTTTAAGTGAGTTTAAGCTGGGGGGGCTTATTGAGATGTCAACCTCTGGTGGTATCCAAATTTTACATCCAGACAAACTGCGCCGCGCCCATTGGTAGGTTTTATTTATTTTAACGAAATGGGCTGTTTATGCCTTATTCGTAACCAACCTTGAAACTATCATGTCTTCAGCTCCATCCGTTGTTGATCTTATCACGTTTTTGTCAGACAAAACTTCTTACGACCCTCCCACGGATAAAGTCTCAATCCTTCAAACCCACATTTCGGTTGTATCCCTGATGAGTCAGTTTGTGTATAAGCTTAAAAAAAGCGTTCTGTTTGACTTCCTTGATTTTTCCACCCTCGAAAAACGCCTATTTTATTGTCAAGAAGAGGTTCGACTGAACCAACGGCTCAGTCCTGATTTATATCTAGGGATTTTACCCATTTATTGGGATGGGAAAAAACTGAGTTTTCAAGCTGAGGGTGAAGTGGTTGAGTATGTAATTAAAATGCGACGGCTTTCCGACGAACATTTATTGATAAACCGTCTGAAATTACCTGATTTTCCCATGTCCCAAATGGATTTATTGGCTAATCGACTGCTTACATTCTATCAAAATACGCCCACCTCACCCGAAATTTCGGCCTATGCAAGCATTGAATCCATTAAAACAACAATGCTGGAGATTACGTCTGATTTTCCTGATTCCACTGGACAAACCCTGAGTCCGTTGGCGGCTCGATGGATTAAAACAGCTTTGTTTCAATTCATTGAAAGCAATAAAAGCCTTCTAGAAGCGCGAATACAACTGGGTAAAATCATCGAAGGCCACGGAGATTTACGCTCAGAACATGTTCATATTGAGCACAATATGGTTACTGTTTATGATTGTATTGAATTTAGTCAACGGTTGCGGTGCCTAGACTGGCTCAATGATTTGGCCTTTCTTTTGATGGATTTGGAATATCGTCACTGCTATCCGCAGGCGGTTTATCTACAACATAAACTGCTTGCGGTATTGGAAAAAGACGATGTGAGTTGGCTGTTGAATTTTTACAAAATTTATCGAGCTTGTGTTCGGGGCAAGGTCGATACCATTAAGTTCAGAGAGCCAGAAGTATCGCCAGAGGTACGGTTGGAAAGCCAACAAAAAGCGGCTCGTTATTTTCAACTGGCTTTTCGGTACGCTGTTTTGGGTTCGGTGCCGACGATGATTGTGTGTATGGGAGGGGGAGCTACGGGAAAATCAACTTTGGCCACAGCGCTCGCCAACGAGTTTGGTCTTTCGGTTTTGAGTTCGGATGTTTTACGAAAACAACGCGCAGGCATCGACCTTTACAAACGTTTGCCAGATGCTGAACGTGTACACTTATACGAACCGCAAGTGACCGATGGCGTTTATCAAGAACTGGCAGATAAAGGCCTAGCCGAAATCGACAAATTTGGAGCTGTAATTTTGGATGCAACCTATCGTAACAAAGAATACTTGAAGCAGTTGCAGGAAATTTGTCAGCAAAAAGGTGTTCGTTTGGTGGTGATTCAAACCATGGCTACGGAGAAAACAATCAGAGAACGACTGAAAAAACGGGAGGCCGAACCCACCATTTCTGATTTAAGAAACAGTGATTACGTCTCCACTCGTTTTGTAATTGAGTATTCAATAGAAGACTACGTTGAGTTTTTCATCAAAGTAGATACCGATCGTGCCATCGACACGCTAATCAATGATGCTGTTATTTCTCGCCTTATGGGTTGATTTTTAGATGTTTAGTGCTGTTTTACTTCCCTTAGGATTCTTTTGTGCGGTAAATCTGAGATTGCTCTTTTCCCTTTTGGTTTTGCTCCGTTAATGTCCATAGGTCGGTATTCTCGGTTTCATCCCACGAATAACCCGAATGACGAAGCACGGCTGCGCGTAAGCCAAAGGCATTTTGAAAAGCTTCAACAAACAAGCGAACAGTCATGTTGGGGGTAACTTTGAGTTCGGTAGTAGAAAGCTCTATAAGTGAAGCAAGGGTGGCATTTTCATCAATCAGTTGATGGGAGGGGGAGTAAATCCGTAATTTTAAAAATGGAAAATGTCGTTCCCAATGTTGGTAAAGCTGATGGATACTATCAAGTGGATTGAGGGAAAACGGTTTCATTGGAGTTTTTCCGTGGAGTTTAAAACCTAAAATTCAGGGTTGTTACGTTGTAGGTTATATTTTCCGAACCACCGCTATCTTCGAGGTACTTACCCGCCACATAATAGGCGAATTCATTGGAGAAAGTGAAGTTTTTACTCAAATCCCACTCAAATGAAGCCCCCAACTGCGTGCCGATGTAACTATCCTGCGTGCTTTTTCCAGCTCTGATGTTGGCTAAAGATGGTGCGTATAGACCGTCATTTTTGTTGGCTCTCCAATAAAAATTGGCTTCTGCTTTAACCCTCAACGTGGGCTTGAGACTCAGTTGAAAAGAAGGATGTATTCCTTTTAAATTCATCGAAGTCATCTTGTTCAACAAGCCAAAGTAGGACGGGTTGTTAAACATGGGGTTAAACGTATTTAATTGTTGATCGGAGGCATTTTTATCGCCCGTTACATACTCCAATTTGAGTCCTAGATTGGGTTTATAGCGGGCTTCGCTCCATATGTAATGCATATCAGATTGAAACGACCACGCACTGATGCTTGACTTGTCGATGCTGCCAAACTGATAAATAATGCCTGAGTTATGATTAAAGTGTTTTCCGTTTTCAATGGAGGCCCTAAATGCCAGTGAATGGCGCGTTTCAAGGCCAGAAGCATTCTGAAATTTTGCGTTAATCCGTTGATAACCATAATAGTACAACTCAAGGTTGCCCAGTTTTTTTGGCAAAGCAAAAGCGAAATTTAACCCCCAAAATTTGGGTGCATGACGAGAACTGTTGTTGAAAGGGTCAAATTGAGGGGTTACTTCTAGGGCATAAAACCCCTCGATTTTTAATCTATGGGATTTCGAAATTAATCTCGCTCCGTCAAAACTCCGGCGCATATTCAGCGCTTCGCGGAGTGAAACGATCCGACCCGTACCCCAGTTGAATTCTTGCCGTCCAGCAATTAACTTCAACTGCGTGGTTTCCAAAGGCAACGTAAACTCGGCCAAGGCTTGATGCAGGTCTAGTTTTTCGTATTGAGAAAAAACTTTTTGTCCGTAAAAGCCATGGTATAATTCGCCGAAAACCCGGAAGTGTTTGCCTAATTGAAAGCCCGTATGAAGGGCAAGTCGGTGCCCGTAGATACCCTTGTCTTGCTTTGGATTGTCTGACCATGTATCGTTTTGGAAAACTTCATAACGGGTTCGTATTTGGCCGCCAATTGTAAAGTTAATGCTACGGGAAGGGTTCAGTGGAATTAGTTTTAATTGGTATAACAAGGGCTTTGTTGGCTTATTTTTTCGCCAAAAGTCCTCATTTTCATCGCTTCGCATCAATTTGTATCCTTCAAATACGGGTTTTATTTCTTGGGCTTTTGCGATTTGAAATAGAAAAAAAAAGGCAAAGTAGGGCAATAGCTTTTTTGTGATTCTAAAGCGGTTCATGGTAGAGTTTTATCAAACGTTATCGGGTCGAGGACATACGAAATACGTATAAAGGTATAGACAAAACCGCAATTAATCACGCCCTTTTTTTGGGTAAAAAAAGAAATTTTCAAAAAATGGAAAGCCCAAAGCCATGAACGAAAGCTTCGTTCAAGAAGAAGTAGATTTGCCGCTACGTTTTGTATTTTAAAACGACAATTAGGTTAGGCGTAGGGCTGATTAAGCCCTTTTAGGGCCAATAATTATGCTTAACTGTTAGATTTAATATTGTTCAACCGTTTTAACAAAAAATACGGTTGGATGTTCCCCTTCGTTTTCATCGGTGACAATCCCTTCCCATTCTTCCCCGCTAAACTCAATGGCGCAATAATATTCATAAAAAATAGCAGGATTGAAGCAGTTTATTAGCGATAATACTACCAGCGGAAACAAAATACTTCTATCTAACGAACAGGCCGATGAAGTGCAAAATTTTATGCCTTGGTAACTAGTTTTGAAGGAGTTAAAATTGTCAAGAAATTTTTGCGGGTCTAAATGGTTTATTTTTGAAACCTCTTCAAGGGGTAAATGTTGCCGAAAAATTTCTAATTCTTGTTGTAATTTGGCCAAAAGGCTTTGCTTTTCGACCTTTATTCCCTCAAATGTGGCGCTCCAAATGGTTTCATCGGTCATTTGACTGAGCTGTTCATAAGAACGGTTCTCCACATACGAAGACAATCGGTTGGTAAGTCCTTGGTAGGTATCAATGGTGTATAGTCTATTATCACTAGTGCGAAAATAGACTTTCCTATCTTTTTCTATGGTCCTGAATTCTCCTTTTTTCAGCCCTGAATAGCGTTGGAAAGCCAGCTCACATTGACTTACTGTGGGAATCATGGTTTGATGCGGGGCCTTTTTACCTATTTTATTTGAAATACTTTCGATACCAGCCCCATCAATTAGGGTCTTGATATTTGTTTTTAGCTTTTTCAGCGCGCCCTGGGTTTCGGTAATTTTCAATTCATTGTATTTTGTTAGAAGGTATTGGTTAAGGTTTGTAAGCATTGTAAAGTAAGACTCAGTGTGCGGGCTTCCATTTTTTGAAGAATCCCATTCCTCCTCTACAATCGTTTGACCCAATGAAAAGGAAACCCTTTCTGTATCGTCAATGATCTGGCAGTATAAATTTTTTTGCCTTCCTTGATTTAGGTAATAGGCTATTTTCATGAGGGTATGATGGTTACTTTAGGTTTTTTTGTAAGCAGTGGTCATTTAAATAGCCACAATTTTTGTGCCAAAAAGTATATCAATTACCGTATAGGTATGTTTGTGTCTTGTTAGTGAGAGAGTTACATGGTTTATTAAAAAGAAAAGCTTTTCAATTATAGAGGTGCAAGGGTAAACAAACGGAATGGGGATTTTTCTAAGGACAGGTATTTAGCCATACTGTTTTTTTGAACCAGTCGTGTAAATCTACTTATAGGTATATAAAATAAGTTTTTGGTATATATAAATTCCTTTCTATTATTTGAAAGGTACTCCCTCACATTACGAAGCATTTTTTGTGCCAAAAATCCTTGGTATCTACCAGAATGTTTCAATATACTAAATGTAGAAACATACACAGGGGCATTATCGTCTGTCCATTATGAGCAATTGAAGCATTTGCTTCTGTGAATACATCGTAATTATCAATAAATCGTATGGTTGGAATATTTTACAATGATTTTGCACCCGTCTTGCTTTAAACGAGCAACTGTTTTTGTAAGGAAATATCAAGTCTGGTCTTCCTAAGTTATTGCCTTTTAAGGTGTATAAAACCTTGACCTAGGGTTGGGTATATTAGGCATATAATAATGTGATTACTCATAGGCTATGCGTTGGAAAATCAACAAAATAGGGGCACAAATGGCGTAGCTAAAAATTTCGTTGAAGATTTATTTTATATTTTAGGTATAATTTGCTATTTTTGAATAAGTGAAATAATTTATTTTATTTTCATAACGTTGAGTATATTAAAGAAACCCGTGTGGCAATGCCATACGGGTTCTTTCATTTTTAGTGAGTGTATTTTTTTGCTTTACAAATCGACGGGATTAGTCGCTAAATGATTACAATAATGCCGATTTTCAGCCTACTAAGTTATCGATAATAAACTTAGAAAGTTACAATAGTAGGCCACTAATAATCATATAATTAAGCAGCCTAAGACGTTGTTTTTAGTCATTAAAAATGCCTATTTTATTTCAGACACAATCCTTATAAAAAGCCTAAAAGTCATTCATGCTTTTTGATTTCAAGTCTTTATCGGCCCATTTCCAAGCTTCATTCAATAATGTTTGTGTTTTTTGGGCCTCTTCAACGACACCCTTATTTCTCTGTGCTTGATGAAGGCCCGCCAACGCCCAACCATTGCGCGGAAACACCGCTAAATCATCCTTAAATACACTTGCAGCCTCATCGTAACTTTTGGCTTTTAGAAGCGCCTCGCCCAAATGATGGCGGACCGAAAAGAACCAATCTGGGGGTTCTTGATAATTCAGGGCATCTTCCATCACGACGGCTTCGCGTAGTAATTTGATGGCCGAAGGGAGCTGTCCTTCCTGCACCAAAATTTCCGCTTTCAAGACTTGACGGGCTATTTTGAGGATGGCAGTCATGTGATTGATTCCACCAATGGTCAGTTGGGCTATGTCAGGGTCTGCCATTTGTTTTTCGAGTTGTTGGAGTTCTGATTTCGCCTGTGCAAGTTGGTGTTTGCCCGCCAAAGCCATTCCTCGGGCGTAGTGGCGAATTGCGGTCGGATATTTAAGCTTGACGGTATCCGACTGACACATCCTGAGTAGCTCATCCCATTTTGAAAATTTGATTGCCACATGATAAGGAACGCTATAGTAATGTTGAAGCGTAGCCCAGGCGGGATCAGCCATCAACTTTTTGTGCGTGTTGTCTGCCACCTTCTGCGCCGACTTCATGGCCCATTGATAATTGCCTTCGAGGGTAGCCGTGGCCACCAATAGGTGATAGTTGTGCGGAAAATAATACAGCGGAAAAGCGCCTTGGGCGTGGCTTTGCATCAGGTAAAGACTATCGACTTCCACAGCTCGCCAGTTACTCAATGAGCCTTCGTGGTAGTTGCCCGTACGGATATAAATATGCGAGGGCATGTGGACCAGATGGCTAGAACGTGGAGCTACTTTACCGAGAATCGCGGCGCTCCTCAGTCCGCGCTCGGGCGTTCGTGAGGCTTCAACGGCGTGTATATAATAGTGATTGAGGGCAATGTGATTGGGGTTGCGCACGAGCAATTTTTCCAAAGTCGTAATAATGCCCGGTGTCCAGGGTTTTGGGCGGCCGTCGTGCTCCCATAAATCCCACGGATGCAAATCCATCAGCGATTCTGCGTAGAGGGCCGCAATGTCAGCATCGTCGGGAAATTGTTCATGAACTTTTTGTATTGCTTTCGAATAAGCCTCATCGTAGGCCCTGCGGTCTTCTACGGGTTTGGCGGGATAGCGTTTGGCCAAAGCATTAATCAAAGCTTTTTCTTTGTCGGTGCCATTAGCCGAAAATTGAATGGCCTGCCTCACTGCCCTATACGCACGCTCGTAGTTATCGTGTTCCATTCCTGCATTGTAGTTAGGCCCCAACACGTAGCTAAAGCCCCAGTAGCCCATTGCACAGGTTGAATCCAGCCGAATGGCTTCGTAAAACGAACGCGCCGCTTCGGCGTGATTAAAGCCAACGGCCAACATAAGCCCCTGATTAAAATACTTTTGCGCCTCGGGGCTTTTGGTGGTGATGGGAAAACTCAGGTCGCCCAGACTATCAAAGCGGGCCGCTTTCTGCCCCGAGCTATACCAAGCTTTGTCGCTGGGTGCGGTCCCGCAGATAATTTGGGCCGTTGTTTGACCATCGGCGGTTGCTTTGGTTTCTTTTTGGGGTTGACACGCCAAGGTGAGGCCTAAGTAGAGCAAAACCCACACCGACAATTGGTGCCATTGAGGTCTGTTTGCAGTCATCATTATGGTAGAGAGATGGTTTCTCCCGTTTTTTGAGCGGTAGAAGTTGGGTAACGGGGACTATTTCGGGTAAAAGGTCTTATAAATGTACCAATGATTCCTGAAAAAGCCATGCTTATTCCGTTTTTTATACTATTTGAGGCTTTGTTTTTGAGGATGGGAGATGGAGAAGGAATGGGTATTCTACATTATATTTTTCGATTTTGTTGAGATATGTACAAAAAAAGCCTCAAAACACACTGTTTTGAGGCTTTTGTGATCCCATTTGGACTCGAACCAAAGACCGACAGATTAGAAATCTGTTGCTCTATCCAACTGAGCTATGGGACCGTTTTTAAATCTGACCGCAAAAGTAAGCCTTTTATGGGTTTTTGACAACAATCCTGCAAAAAATTGTAAATCCCCCGTCAAACTTTCTATTTTTGTGGCCTCAACTGTCTCCCATAAATCATCGTTGTGCCCGTGAATACCTACCCCGATAAGATTGCCGAAGCATTTGTGCACGTTTTTGGTAAAAAGCCTTCGTTTATTGTTCGTGCCCCTGGCCGTATCAATTTGATTGGCGAACATACCGATTACAACAACGGGTTTGTATTGCCCGCCGCGATTGACAAGGCCATTTATTTCGCCATTGCTCCCCGTACCGACCGCCTGTGCAAACTCTACGCGGCCGATTTGGACGATGCGTACGAGTTCTCGGTCGATAAACCCCTTAAATCTTCGAAAAGCTGGGCAAACTACCTGATTGGAATGGTTAGCGAGTTGGAGGCGAACGGCCACGTCATTGACAAAGGCTTTGAAGTGGCCTTTGGCGGCGATGTGCCCAACGGTGCAGGGCTTTCATCATCGGCGGCGGTGGAGAGTGGGATGGGGTTTGCGCTGCGTAAAATGTTTGCGCTCAATGTTCCCCGTTTGGAGTTGGCGCTGACTGCCCAACGCGCCGAACACAACTTTGCTGGGCTTCAATGCGGTATTATGGATATGTTTGCCTCCATTCACGGCCAAGAAAATGCGGTTATCCGTCTCGACTGCCGTGATTTGAGCTTTGAATACTTTCCGTTCGATTTGTCTCATTACAAAATAGTACTCTGTAATTCGGGCGTCAAACACACCTTGGCCGAGTCGGCCTACAATACCCGTCGCCTTGAATGTGAAGAAGGCGTGGCGATTTTAAAGGAATTTTACCCCACCATTGAAAGCCTCCGGGATGTAACCTTGGCGCAGGTTGAAGACCATCGGGCCGCGTTGCCCGACAATGTTTACCGCCGCTGTCGTTACGTCACGGCTGAGATTGCGCGGGTTGTGGCGGCCTGTGAAGACTTACAAAAGGGTGATTTGGCGGCTTTTGGTCAAAAAATGTACGCTACCCACGAAGGCTTAAGCAAAGACTACGAGGTGAGTTGTGACGAATTGGATTTCTTGGTACAACAGGCGCATCAATTGCCTGTTGAGGAGGTTCTTGGGTCACGATTGATGGGTGGTGGTTTTGGCGGTTGCACGATTTCAATCGTAAAAACAGAAGCCGTAGACCGTTTCATCGAATCAATGTCACTGGCGTATGCCAACCAATATCAACGAAATTTGGCTACTTACGTCGTTACCATTACCGATGGCGTAGGGGTTGTCGCTTAGTTTTATCGCATATACCTATTTATATCATTATCTCGCTTCCCATTACTTACTTCCAATTCCATGAACCGTACCCAAGACCTTCAACGACTGCAAAAAGAAACGTTTGATATCTGTATCATTGGTGGTGGGGCCAGCGGAGCTGGTTGTGCACTGGATGCTGCCCTTCGGGGATTCAAAGTTGCCTTGATTGAGAAAAACGATTTTGCGGCGGAAACCTCCTCAAAATCAACGAAATTGATTCACGGCGGCGTGCGGTATTTGGAGCAGGCATTTAAAAACCTTGACTTTGCGCAGTTGAAGCAAGTGCGTCATGGGCTGGAAGAGCGGCAGATTGTGTTACAAAATGCCCCGCATCTTGCCCGACCTCTGCCTTTGTTGACGCCCGTGTTT
This sequence comes from Runella rosea, assembly GCF_003325355.1. Lineage (GTDB taxonomy): Bacteria > Bacteroidota > Bacteroidia > Cytophagales > Spirosomataceae > Runella > Runella rosea. The sequence continues at coordinate 850,871 of NZ_CP030850.1, read as the reverse complement.
AGTTGGTGGGAAGGACTTTATTTTAGCATCGGTCTGCGGATGTATGATTTTTTTGCAAAGGGTGATTCTTTGCCCAAAAGCAGGTGGTTGAGCAAAAAAGAAACCATGCTGCGGATGCCTTCTCTGGATGCTAAAAAACTCCACAGTGCGGTTCTTTACTTCGACGGTCAGCTCGATGATGCTCGTTATTGCCTGGGCCTTGCCCACGCGGCGGCGGAGGCGGGTGTAGCGGTGGCTAATCATTTACAACTGATTGATTTTGAAAAAGATACTAATGGGAAATTGGAAGGCGCCGTGGTAACTTCAACGCTAGATAATGGCGTTGAGCCGCCTTTTTCGATTAAAGCCAGACTTTTTATCAATTGTACGGGGGCCATGGCGGACCATATTCGCCTGAAAGCCAATCCAACGCTTTCTCGTCGGATTCGCCCCAGTAAGGGCGTTCACGTGGTGCTGCCGTATGAAGTGTTGAAAAGTGACGACGCCATGCTGATTCCTAAAACCAGCGATGGTCGGGTGGTGTTTGCCATCCCTTTTGAAGGTCAATTACTGCTCGGCACCACCGATACCGACTATACTCAATTGGAGAATGAACCCCTGTTGGAAGAAAAAGAAGTTGAATTTTTGTTGGATACATTGGCACCCTATTTGGCCAAACGCCCCGATAAGAGTCAAGTAAAAGCGGGTTTCGGCGGTTTGCGCCCGTTGCTGGCGGCGTCTGAATCCGATTCTACCAAAAAACTTGTGCGCGACCATGAAGTAGAGTATGACGAATCCTCCAATTTGTTGAGTCTGTTGGGCGGTAAATGGACGACCTATCGGTACATGGCGAAAGAAACCATCGATAAGGCGGGTGAATTGCTCGGTGCCGAGCGTCCGTGTCTAACGGCCGACCACGTGCTGGTGGGCGGAGAGGACTTTGCTTTTGAAGATTGGAAGATTATTCAAACGGTCTACCGCTTAGCCAAAGACATTGCCAAACATTTAATTCGAAAATACGGAAGCCGGGCCCACAAAGTAGCCAGACTGACGCAAGAAAATATCGTTTGGTCTCAGCGTTTGGTAGAAAAATTCCCTTTCATTCAGGCCGAAGTGATTTATCAGGTTCGGGAAGAAATGGCTTGTACGCTGCGTGATGTATTGGCGCGGCGCATGCGCCTCGAAATCATGGATTGGGAAGCAACCCAAGAGGCCGTGCCCGTGGTGGCAAATCTAATGGCGCAGGAATTGGGTTGGACGCAAGCCCATAAACAAAAGCAAATCGATGAGTACCTGCAATTGGTGCAGTCGTTTATTAAATCTGCTGAATAAGGATAGAATCCATGAATCCATGCATGTTCATGGATAATTTAATGCGCTAGTAAGGTACAAAGACCGTTGTTCCTGTTTTCTATCGTAACAGTCTTTCAATATGACGTATATTGCATCAACAAATAACCATTCTACGTTACAGCGATGCTCATTACTACTACCAACAACATTGAAGGAAAAACAATCACCAAGTACATTGGTTTGGTCAACGGTGAAGCCATTATTGGCGCTAATCTTGTCAAAGATTTTTTTGCTGGAATAAGTGATATTGTGGGGGGGCGTTCGGGTGCTTATGAACAAGGCTTGCGTGAAGCCAAAAGCATTGCCCTCAAAGAAATGATTGATCAGGCTCAGCGTTTAGGTGCCAATGCCATTATCGGAGTAGACCTTGATTTTCAGACCATTGGAGGCAATGGGTCTATGCTTATGGTCAGTGCCAACGGCACCGCAATTGTGTGTGAATAATAGAGAACGGCCTGAAATTCTGTCATTAAAAAGGCTTCATCACTTTCGGGTAAAAGAATAAATCTACCCGAAAGTGAATGAAAATTAGCTTAAATACACCCCGATTTCGTCGCCAGTAAGTTTTACCTGTATGTGTTCGTTTAGGGTAGTACTGAGTGCATAACCCACGTAATCGGCAAAAATCGGAAATGAATGATGCGCCCGATTGACCATCACGGCTACTTGCAAGCGTTTTAATGATACCCCAAGAAAGGGCGAAAGGCTGTAAGCCAGTGTGCGCCCTGTATTCAGTACATCGTCGACTACTATGATGACCTTTCTGCTTAGTAGTTGTTTATCTAAATCAAACTGAACGGGGCTGGTGTGCGGATGGTCTTTGTTGAGGTCAATTTGCATAAGATGAACCTTCAATTGGGATATTTCTTTTAAGAAAACTTCCAACAACCGCGCCATTTCGTATCCTTCTCCCTTAATCCCTGCTAATACCACGCTTTCTTCCTCGAAATTTTTTTCATAAATTTCAAAAGCTATGCGTTTGATTTTTTGGAGCGTTTGGTCGGACGAAAGGATTGTTTTATGCATGGACATTTTGCGTTGATGCTTTTTTTGAGATTGAATTTGAGTTTGGCACAATTTTAGCCAACTACTACCTGAAATCAAACTCAAATGGCTCATTCATCATGAAAATCTTCAGAAATATATTTTTGGTGCTACTTATTGGAGGTACAACGTGTGGATTTACATCAATTGGGAATCGAGAGGCCGAAATTGCCGAGCTTATCAAAGGCTCCATCAAAACGGGAAATGCTCATACGTTGGCGGATCACTTCGAGCGCAACCTTGAATTAGTGATTGATGCCGAACGAGTAGATTTCCGTCGAGTAGGTGAGGCTCAGGCGGAGCTGATTCTGAAAAATTTCTTTAAAAAATATCCCCCAAAGGACTTTAAGTACGGTTTTCAAGGTACGGCTTCAAAAGTGCGTTATTGCACCGCAACTTATCAGGCCGTCAATGGAAATAAATTTCAGGTATATATTCTGATGAGAGTTACCGAAAAAGACTACCGAATCAATACCCTGCATTTCAAGAAAGAGTAGGAAAACGAAAATAAAAAGAGGGCGCTGGATTCAGGAAAATACATTCCAAATTCCAGCGCCCTTTCTTTTTTTGATATGGCTTATTTGATTACAAAATTGCTTTCTTTAATGCCTTTATTGACTTTTACGGATTGCACTTCAGCTTTCGATGAAAACTGACCGTTGCCTTGTTCGCGGGTATACGGAATTTTTACTCCGTTGCCATCCTTAATTTCTTTGTAATTACTGAACGTAACATTCATCATACCGCCGCCCATACCGCGCTGCCCGCCCCCAGGTCGCTGCCCGTCTTGACCACCAGGCGCTTGTCCCTGTCCAGCTCCTGGCCCGCCTGGTTGTCCTTGCGGGCGTTGGCCACCACCTCTCATTCCTTCCATATTGGCCATTCTTTTTACTTTTAAGCCACTTTCAACGTCGAAAAATTCGCTCCATTTTCTTCCTTCAGGAATTTCAAAGTCTACTTTCCACGCGTCTTTGCCATTTACGGCTTCTTTGCCAGCAACTGTTTTTATGATGCCGTATTCGGCATAGAGCAATTCAGGAAATGGAACATTTTGTAAAATCTGAGCGATGGCATCTTTGCCCTCGGCTACCCGATTATTGGTATTGCCACCAAATCCCGAAACGGTTTCTACTTTCGATCCGTCGCTGGTTGAGCGCATTACCTCGTTACCCATCATGTACATGACTGATGAGAATTTATTGGGTTTCTTGACCTTGATTTCAGACTCCATCGTGCCGCGCTGGGTTTCGGCGGCGGTTCCGATGGTCAAATCCTCGATTTTAGCGATGGCTTCTTTGCCGCCAATGGCCGCAAGGTACTTATCAATGACCGCGTCGGCGGTAGGGGTGTCTTGTGCTGAAAGATTGAGCATACCCCCTAAAAAGAACAGGGTTGAAAATATTTTTTTCATGAGTGTATTATGATGAGTGAAAAGTGTTAAAACTTGCGTTCGAAACAAACAAATGTACATAAAACCAAATGTTATTGTGAGCAGAGTAGATAGATTTTGGGAAAATGCCGCCCAATCTCCCCTTCAAATCGTTCAACTGCCTTTATTCATCGAGCGTGGAGTTAAGGTGTACATAAAAAGAGATGATTTGCTGCACCCATTCGTATCGGGGAATAAGTGGAGAAAGTTAAAATACAATCTTTTGGAAGCCGAAAAGTTGGGCTTGAAGCAGCTTGTAACTTTTGGAGGGGCTTATTCCAATCATATTGCGGCGGTTGCGGCGGCGGGTCAGGCAATGGGTTTTGAAACGCTAGGGATTATTAGGGGCGACGAACTTCATGTCGACTCAAACCAAACCTTACAATTTGCGTCTCATTGCGGAATGCACCTGCAATTTGTCAGCCGGACCGAGTACCGTGACAAAGAGCGATTGGTAAACCATTTAGGGGGCGATTGGTACGTCCTTCCCGAAGGTGGCTCAAATCAATTGGCGATAAAAGGAGTAGGAGAAGCGGTAGTAGAGATTCAGTCCCAACTTGCCGCCCCGATTGACTATTTGTGTACGGCTTTTGGTACGGGTGGAACCTCGGCAGGATTGCTATCGGCCGCCGCACTGGCTAAAGTATTGGTTTTTTCAAGTTTGAAAATCAAAAAGAGTGACGTAGAAACGCACCTAGCGGCATTTGTTCCGCTACAGGACAAAAAGCTTGACATTTTTACGGACTATCATTTTGGTGGGTATGGAAAAGAGACGGAAGAACTTAACCAGTTCATCGACGACTTTGAGCAGGAAACCATGATACCTTTGGAACAGGTTTATACAGGAAAGATGATGTATGGGGTCGTTGATTTGGTGCAAAAAGGCTATTTTAACCCAGGAGATGTAGTGGTAGTTCTACATTCTGGAGGGCTACAGGGCAAAAGAAAATAGCTCCGAAGATCGGAGCTATTTGTCTACCTATTAACAGCCATGAAAACAAATATTTTTATGCCACGGTGGGCTTGAAAGCAATTTTATTGATTTGATAAAATGAACCAAAGAGCAAGGAAGTATAAAATAAGTCTCCCATGATTGTGTTCAGAAATAAGTTACCAAATAAGGTTTGTTGGTAAAAGGCCAATCCCGCGGTGTAACAGGCAATTAATCCCTGCGCTGTTTGTGGATACATGCTACCTCCGAACCAAACAAAAAAGTTTGTAATTAAAAAGAACGAGATGGAAGCTACCAAACTTGAAACAAATAGGCGGCTTACGGTCACTTTTTTCAAGTAAACTAGACCAAAAACGGCAATAAGTGCAAAAGAAAGGTAGGTTGGGAGAGATGGGTTACCAATAACAGCGTCGCTTAATAGCATAGCCGCTGCTGGAATCATGAATGCAAATAGTTTGCGATTAAACTGTGCAGCGCCAAATAGGGCAATTGCTCCAATAGGAGTAAAATTGAACGGATGGGGCACTATCCGAGAAAGTGCAGCTACTACGATAAGTATAACTACTGTACTAAATCTCGACACACTTAAATTCATGACTGTAGTAAAACGTTCTCTCAATATTACGTATTGTTAAATTTTCCTTTTGTTCTTCCTTCATGTCGAACTTGGATGTAAAGATAAAATGATATTTTTTAAAAATGCAAGAAGTGGTCAAAAAAAACGATAAAAATTCGAAAAAATTAAGTCAATGCCTTTAGATTGTCTCAAAAAGAGACTTTAAGGATTTTTAGGGTTGATAACGTATTTTTTCTTTGGTACGTCTTATTAAAGTCAGGAGGCTAAGAAAACGATTTGCTGGGACGGAATCAATAAGAAAGAAAAGTGGTAACGGAAAATGTCCTGCTGTCTTTGTAGATTGAAATTCAAGTGGGCTAAAGGAATTAAATCTAACATTGTTCGAAAAGCTTACAAAAAAATATTTGCGGTCAATCAATGGGTTATAAGTAAACCCTGATTTGGTATAAGAAGATGATGGGAAAGCAAATGGCAGTTGATAACCAGTTATAAACTGCCATTTGCTTTTATCGAAGAGAATCAATCGTCGGAAAACTTTATCAAGCGAGCAATTCTTTGATGATAAAGGTCATGTGGGGCTCTGCTTTGTAAGCGGCGGCGAGTATCTTCTGAATTTCAGCTTTCTCAAGTTGTTCAGGAATGCACATATCTGTAATGACCGAAATACCAACCACTGGTAAATCCATGTGGCGGGCCACAATCACTTCTGGTACGGTGCTCATTCCTACCGCATCAGCTCCGAGTAAGCGTAGCATTCGGTACTCGGCTTTGGTCTCCAACTGTGGTCCAGTCACACTTACATACACGCCTGCGTGCGCACGGATTCCGTTGGATTGGGCAATTTGGAGCGCTTTCTCAACAAATTTGGCTTCATAAGGTTCGCTCATGTCAGGAAAGCGGTCACCGAGGGTGGAAAGATTGGGGCCAATGAGCGGATTTCCAGGTAAAAACAAGCTGATATGGTCGTTGATGATCATCAAGTCGCTCACCTGATAGTTTTCATTGAGTCCGCCTGCGGCATTTGACACGATTAATTGCTGGATTCCTAACAATTTCATGACCCTGATTGGAAACGTCACCTGCTGCATTGAATAGCCTTCGTAATAATGGAAGCGCCCCTGCATACAAATCACTTGCTTACCGACAAGCGTCCCAAAGAGTAAACGCCCTTTGTGTGATTCGACGGTTGAGACGGGAAAGTGAGGGATATTTTCGTAATCAATGCTATACGCAACGTCAATATCTTGTACCAAAGCCCCCAAACCAGTACCCAAAATGATTCCGGTGGTTGGCGTAAAGTGTTGGGTATGTTGCTGAAGAAATTGGGTGGCTTCCTGTATTTGTTGTAAAGTCATGGAAAATGGGGAATGAGAAGGAACAAAAATAAGAAAGGGAAGCCGCTTCATCAAGAAACGACTTCCCTTTTAGGATTTTAATCTCCTTGATTAAGGGATGATTTTTACGGTGTAGCAGCCTTTAGGGGCGCTGATTTTGGCGAGTTGTTTGGTCAGGGCCGGGGTTCCGCCTTTGGTGACTTTAAAAAACTCAATCCCACCATCACGATTGCCGTAGTCAAAATATTCGTACAATGAAACGGCCAAATTGTCGCCTGTTTTATCAAAAATGACGCTTTCAGGGGCAATGCCGTCTAAGTCGTAATCAGCTACTTTTGCCATTTTTCCGTCTTTTGCCAAGGTTAACAACGAAAGTGTTGCTTTTCCAACGCTGCCTTCCCAAGGCTGAGCCGAAGCGTTTTTGTTGGCCGTAACGATGGTGGTTCCGTCGGGGCTGATGCTAAAGCTTTCCGCGCCGATTCCTACGGCTGTTGAACCAAGGATTTTGTGTTCAGCCGTTTTTGGGTCTTCGGCGGTTGTATTAAACTGAATGGCTGTTAATTCGCTTGCAGCTGAACCATCCTTCAAATCGGATACAATAAATAAGGTTCCATCGGGTGTAAATGCACCTGGGCCAGGTTTTCCCGTAATTTTTGCGGGTGTACCGAAGGGCTCAAACGTCGCGATTTTGTTTTGTGCATTACGCTTGGCCTTGAAAAGCCATATTTCTTTGGTCTCTTCGACAGTAATGGCCACAAATTCGCCGTCTGGGTGCCACGTAACGTCGGTTGCCCGGGCATTTTGGAGGTTCAATGCGATGGGCACGTTCCGGGTAGGAAGGCCGCCCGCACCGATTTCAAATAAACGTAATTCTTTGCCCGTTTCTTCTGATGTAATCAACAGGTTACTGCCCAACATATCTACGGCCGTTGGATTTTTACCTACGGGTACTTTACGGGTCGAAGGTTTGGCCAAGTTTGAGATGTCCACGATGTACATGTTAATGCCTGCGGGCAACTCAGCAATACTTTTTACGCTTTTCAGACTGTCGGTCGTCTGGGCCCGTGATTCAATCACGTACGCATACCGACCATCCGAAGTAATGGTTGCGTTGCGGGTCCAGCCAAAAGCGGAGTTTGGCACGGGCGATGAGCCCACTTCCTGACCTAGTTTAAGGGGGAGGGGATAAACGGTCAATGCATCTTTTACGCCAACTTGTTTTAATAGTTTGCCGTCGACACTTGCCGAGGCGGCCATGTCGCCGTCAGACAGCGCAAGGATACCGCGGGCATTAAACTCAATGGTGGGTTTTTGGGCCAGGGCAGTAGTCACACTCAACAACGCCATACCCAATGTTGCACTCAAGTTTTTCATGGAATTTTACAGTGGTTTCAGGTTACACAACGATTTGATTCAATAGTTAATTTTGCATAAATACAAAAAAACCTTCAAAACTACTCGCTTTGAAGGTTTTTATAAAACAAAAAAGAACTAAGCAGTGGCTGCAAGACCGTTAACGTATCTTGCTAACTTCGATTTGAGGTTACCTGCTTTGTTTTTATGAATGATGTTTTTCTTCGCTAATTTATCCAACATAGATGACACCGTTTTGTAAAGTTCTGATGCCACAACCTGGTCTTTGGTATCGCGCAGTTTGCGAACCATGGTACGGGTTGTTTTGTGTTGGTAACGGTTTCTAAGGCGTTTTGTTTCGTTGGCCCGAATTCTCTTTAATGCTGACTTATGATTTGCCATTGGTTTATTGTAAAATATATATTGTCTTGATTTCTACAAAAGGAGCGCAAAAATACAGTCTCTCATTCAAAAAAACAAGTTTTTGTTGAAATTTGTGGACTGAAAATCATTTGTGACTATTTACAAAGCGGGGCATATTCTTCTGCAATAGGGTTGCCGTGCTTAGGAAGGTTCAACAGCTTTTAATACCCATCGGTTTGGGGCTGATTTTTCGGGAGCATTAAATAGTGGAGAGTAAGGTCTTTTCTCGGAAACTCAGAAATGAAAGCGATCGTACTACGCTGGTTAAAAACGGTGCTTTATTGGCCCAAATTTGGGTTTGTTGTTGGCTCAAACACTGGTAGATAAAACGGCCATTATATACGTTTTACGCGTGGTTTTTCGTTCTTTGGCAAAATTATCAGAATTACTTATTAGTATTGCGTAACTGAAGAAACCTAATTCCCTCATCATGCTTTTAAGACGCAGCGTTCTTCCACTATCCATTTGTTTCCTTTTATTTATCCGGGTAAATGCCCAAAATACCCTCGGATACACCGAGGCCGACGTACATTATCGCAATGGCGTAGAGCTATTCGAAAAATCAAATTATTCGGCCGCCAAACAAGAGTTCAGGTATTATTTAGAGAAACGGCCTGCTTTGCTTAATACCAATGATTACACAGCCGTAAATGCTGAATATTACACGACCTTGTGCGCATTGTATGCCGATGCCCCAGAAGCGGAGTTGGCCGTGGATCGTTTTGTGCGAAACCACCCCGAACATCCCAAAGCGGCCGTGATTTACAGCGATTTAGGGAAGTATTACTTTGACCGGGGCGATTATTCAAACGCCGTTACGTACCTCACTAAAGCACTCGAACGCAGTGCCAATTACTACGCCGCTGCCGAAACCCGCTATAAGTTGGGCCTGTCGTATTACAGTTTAAAACAATACAATTCGGCCTTGCAGTATTTCGCCGAAGTGCAACGCGACCCTACGAGCGATTATTTTGCTCCTTCCTCGTATTATGCGGGGGTGATTCAATACCAAAACGGGAAGTACATGGATGCGTATCGTAGTTTCAAAAGCATTGAAACAAATCCGCAGTTCAAAGCTGATATTCCCAACTGGATCGTAGCTTCGCTGTACCAAGCGGAGCGTTACGACGAACTCATTGCCTATTCGGAGCCGTTGTTGCGTCGTCAGCAAGGGGGAGGCGTGAAACTGAATGACGTCGCACTTTATACCGCTGAGGTGTATTATGGGAAAGGCAATTATCCCGAAGCTGCTAAAAATTACGCCTTATACTCGCAATTGAAAGGACGAGAAACCGCAGCTCCGGCCCCGGTTCAGTTTCGGTATGGTCATTCTCTTTTTCGTACGGGCAACTATACGGGGGCCATTGACCAATTGAAAAGCGTTTCGACCCGCAAAGACACAACGGGTCAGTTTGCTTCTTACGTCATCGGAATCAGCCATTTACAAAACAAAAATCCGCAGGCGGCGTTAACGGCGCTGGATAATTCATCCAAATTGGCGTTCAATAAAAACATTCAGGAAGAATCTACCTTCAACCACGCCAAGGTGCAGCTTGAACTGAATAATCATTCGGCCGCTTTTACGGAATTACAGGATTTTCTAAAAAAATACCCAAATAGTAGCTTCGAAGAAGAGGCCACTAAGCTTTCCATTTTGTCGTTGACCAAATCCAATAACAGTGCGGCGGCGGTGGCTTACATTGAGAAGTTGAAAAAATTGGACGATGCAACCAAAGCCGCTTATCAGCGTCAAACCATGAATTTGGGCATTGCCGACTTTAACGCCGAGCGCTATGCCCAATCCATCGTTAACTTCGATAAATCCCTTAAATATCCCCTCGACCGGGACATTGAACAAGCCGCTAATTTTCAAAAAGGGGAAGCTTTTTCGGCCATGAATCGTTATGGCGAAGCCATTCCCATTTATCAGCAATTGGTTCGTAGCAATTCGGGTTCTACTTACAGCATTCGTAGCCTTTATTCTTTAGGATACGCCTATTACAACACCAAAGACTACAAATCTGCCCTGACTAATTTTCAGCAATACGTTGCCAAAGGAAAAACCGTTGGCGACCCCCAGACCCTCGAAGACGCCACGATTAGAATCGCGGATTCTTACCTGACGGATAAGAACTACGCACAGGCCATGGCCATGTATGACAAAGCGCTCAGTGAAGGCCGTTTAGACCGAGATTATGCTCTGTATCAGAAAGGGTTGATTCTCACGTATCAGGAAAAGGACGTAGAAGCCAAGGCGCAATTCGATAAGGTAATTGCGCAATTCCCGACGTCGCGGTACGCCGATGATGCCCTTTTTCAATCGGCCAACATTGACATGGAACGAGCAAACTACCAAGCCGCCATTCGGGCTTACAGCCGCCTGATCAAAGACAAACCGCGCAGCTACCTGATTCCACCTTCCCTTTTGAAAAGGGCTTTGGCCTACAATAACATTCAGGTGTACGAAGAAGCCGTGCGCGATTACAAACGTATTTTGAGTGAATACTCAGACGCTCCAGCGGCCAAAGAGGCCTTGTTGGGACTTCAGTCCACGCTTGAAAATGCAGGCCGGACCGAGGAAATGTCGGATGTGCTTTCTGATTACAAACGTAAAAATCCCCAAAGTACTGAAACCGAAAAATTGGAATTTGAAACGGCCAAAGGATTGTACGCCGACGGTAAGTATCCCCAAGCGCTCAAAGCCTTGCAAAGTTTTATCCGGGATTATCCCAACAGCGGCTCGGCCACGGAAGCACGGTATTTGGCGGGTGAAAGTTTTTACCGTTCCAATGATTTTCCTAATGCCATTAAACTGTTTAACATGGTCATTGGAGAATCAGATGAGCGTTTTACCCCCAAAGCCGCCTTACGGGCGGGAGATATTGAAAACCAACAGGGGAATTATCCCAATGCCGTGCGTAATTATTACGTCGTGTTTGCGCAGTCAGACAGTAAAACCGACCGGGTTACGGGATTGATGCGCCTGATGGATACTTACTTTGTGATGAAGAAATACGATTCGACCCTGTATTTTGCCCGTGAGGTGATTAACGCGGGAGACGTCATTCCGGGTTCGACCAAAAAAGCACAAATGCAAACCGCGAAAGTGTACATTGAAAAAGAAGACTATAAGACCGCCGATGTTGAGTTAAAGAAAATCCTTTCAGTTTCCAAGGATGAATTTGGGGCAGAAGCGAAGTATTGGGCTTCCGAGGCGTTGTTTCGTCAGCAAAAATACAAAGAAGCACAGGCGTCGGTGATGGAATTGAATAAGCAATTTGCGGACTATGAGAAGTGGCGGGTGAGGGCCTTTATTTTATTGGCCGATGTATACGTTGGATTGAAAGACCCCGATCAGGCCAAAGCAACGCTCCAATCAGTGATTGAAAACACCGATGATGCGCAGGCACTTGAATTGGCCAAGGCAAAATTGGCCGCATTACAATAACCCTCACCGCTCATTCAGGAAACGAATAACCCAATCGAAACGGACAAACGATGAAAAAAATACTCGTATCGCTCTTAGTCAGCCAGTCACTATATAGCCTTCTTTCACAAGACGCCTTTGCCCAGAAACCAACGGGAGAGATTGACAGTCAGACGTTTGAAATTGAAAAAAAGAAAAAAATTGAATTGCCACCGGCCAACCGCCTCTACAATAAACTGCAGCCGTTTACCAACGAGGAGGACGATCGAAAGTTAAATTATGAATTTCGCGCGCCCAAACTTACCCTTGGTGCCCCCAAGATGACCCCCAATGTGTTGCCTGTCAACGGAAATGAGAAACCCGAAGAAGACGGTAACCTGCAAAATTACGTAAAACTCGGCGGGGGCAATTACGGTAAGTTGTACGGCGAAGGGTTCATGGGTGGCCATACCGAAGACTTAGGGTATGATGTTCATTTTAAGCATCTTTCCAATCAAACGGGACCCGTAGACGGGAAAAATTCGGCCAATAGTGAGAACCGCTTGAAAATCAACGGACAGTATCTGGGCAGTACTTTCAAGTTGGGGGGGACGCTGTTTTATGACCGCGACAATTACTATTTTTACGCCAACCGCAACCAACCCAACGCCGAAGTTCAAAAGGCAAACATTCGCCAAACGCTCAACACCTTTGGTCTTCAGGTAGGATTTGAAAATATTGACAACAACAAATTCATTGACTACGCGCTCAAAACCTCTTTGTATCGCCTGAGTGACCGTTACAATGCAGGTGAAACCGACTGGGGAACCAATTTCTCGGGCTCGATTCCGATTACTGAAAACATATTTGCGTTGCTGAACGCCGATGCATTTGTTTCGCAGCGGGTCGATGCCGAAACATTTAAGCGTAACTTGTTCAGCATCAAGCCAGCGTTCAAATTTGCGTATAATGCGTTCACGGTAACGGCGGCATTCAAAGCCGTCAACGAAACCGACGACCGCCTTAAGATTAACCGTACCGTCGGATTTCCTCAGTTGGAAGTGGATGCCGTTCCCTTCAACGGAGTACACATTTTTGCAGGTTACGGGGGAGATATGAGTCGTAACACGCTCCGCTCTTTATTGGGCGAAAACCGTTGGTTAGCCCCCAATGTGACCATTGCCAATACCGAACGAAGCCGAGACATCTACGGCGGATTAAAAGGTGAATTGGGGCCTTCGTTCCAGTTTGAAGGAAAAGTATCTTACGCGTTGTTTAAGAATTTTTACGGATTCAACAACGATTGGCTTGATTCGACCAAGTTTGCCGTTGTGTATGATGCTGATTACATCAACGTGCTGACGGTTTCGGCCCAGGTAGGCTATCAATACCAAAACATTGTTCGTTCTACCCTTCGCGGCGATTTTTATGATTACGGGGTCAAACGTCTCGAACAGCCTTGGGGGCGTCCAACGACCACGGTTACGTGGAATAATCACTTTGTTTTCAGCAAAAAAATGTTCGCAACCATCGACGCCTATTATATCGGCGGGATCAAAAATCGGAACTTCTTGACGGGGAAAACCGTAGCCTTGAAACCCATTGTGGATTTGAATTTGAAGGTGGATTATCTGCTGACACGTAACTTTTCAATTTTTGCTTCTGTCAACAATTTGTTGGGCAAAAGCTACGAGCGGTATTTATATTACCCGCAGCAGGGTCTTAATTTCTTAGCTGGATTATCGCTCCAGTTCTAAATAAAAAAACTTTTGCAAAGGCAGATGCGCCAGAGTGTTCTATAAGAAGCAATTAGCCACCTTTCACTTGCAATTTAAAAAGCAATCGTCTTCAGACTATTGCTTTTTTTTTTTCGAATGTGTACCTTAGTACCCAATTCCCCATAAACGGTTTGATGAAAGATATGATATCGGTATTGGATTATACCCGAAAATTACTTTTCGAACACGACTGTGTTGTTCTGCCTGACTTAGGCGGGTTTTTAGTGTATTTTAGCCACGCTTTTTACAGTGAGCAAAATGCACTTTACCACGCACCCCAAAAAAGGGTAGCCTTCAACGAAGCGCTCAAATTGGACGATGGATTATTGGCGCATTACCTGACCATCAATGAGCAAATCTCCCGCGAAGAAGCGCAGAAACGAATTCGGAAATTTGTGGAAGACATCAAACAGTCCATTCAGGAGAATGGGAGTTTTATGTTGGAGGGCATAGGAAGTCTGGCCAATAATGAGGAAGGTAAACTCCAATTTGAACCTTTGACCTTGGTTAATTTCTACGCCGAGAGTTACGGTTTGAAATCCATCCATGTCAATCAGGTCGATCCCGCATTGAAAGTTGCCGAAACTGCTGATGCCTACAACTGGACCGAGACGGACCGTGCGGCTAAGGAGCTAACGTATGAGTTGCCCCGTCGTCGTCGCTCACGCGTCGGAATGTACATCGGAGGACTTTTGATTGCAGGTTGTGCGTTGGTGGCGGGTATTACGCAGTTACCTTCCGAAAGTTTGAAGTCGAGCCTCAATCCTTTTGACCTTGTTCCTGCCGTGAAGGCGTGGTTTGCAACTGATATAAAACCTAACACTGTTAAAATCCAGTCTTCAGTACCCCAAGAGGCAGCGGCTTTACCCGTTGAAAATGAGGCTGTAACGCCTAATGAATCTATTCCTGGTGTCGTAGTTGCACCGAAAGAAGTGAAAGAAACCGCCGTCGTTAAAAAAGAAGTAGTAGTGAAACCTGCCACCGATTTACCCGCCTCAATTTCTTATAAATCGGATGAAAAAGCTGACTTTTTGGTGATTGCAGGCGGATTTTCAAACATTGAAAACGCCCGTAAACTTGAGCAAAAATTACAGCGTAACGGATACGAAAATGCCCACATTCTTAACCCTGAACCCACCGATGGTAAATTAATCATTGTGGCGGCGATTGGGTGTGAGAATTCCAAAAAAGCAAAATTACAATTAGCGCGGGTAAGTCTCCTTTCGGGAGCCAATGCCTACGTATTTCGTCAATAATAAATGTTTTATTGAATTTAGGAAAAGGGGCTAAGTGCCCCTTTTTTTTTGTCAGTATACAAATTCCCTTTATTTTGCGTTAATTAGACAAAATCAATCAAAGAATTACCAATGCTAGTGACCAGCCCCCAAGATCGCGAACACCAAATGGTCGCCTTTGCCGGCTCAACAATCGTAACGTCGGTGCTGTTTGTGACTTTATTTTTTGTAAAATTATACCAAACCATTCCTAAAGTAGAAACCATTGAATACGTAGAAGTAAACTTTGGAACCGACGCGGCGGGATACGGAA
The DNA here is from genome assembly GCF_003325355.1 of Runella rosea. Lineage (GTDB taxonomy): Bacteria > Bacteroidota > Bacteroidia > Cytophagales > Spirosomataceae > Runella > Runella rosea. The sequence continues at coordinate 835,695 of NZ_CP030850.1, read as the reverse complement.
AAGTTCAAACGTATAACAAAGCCAGTGATTCACCCCGGGCGGAGGATGTTAAAAAATCTGACGATACCCCCAAAGTGAAGGCAACGCCTACGCCCAAAGTTACGCCTCCACCCGTAACGAAAGTAGAAACCCCGAAACCAGTTAAAACGGCGCCCGTCAAACCTCCCGTTACGAGTAAGGTAGAAAGTCCAGTGGAAGTAAAGGAAGACACCAAACCCGTTAAAACCGAATCAAAAGCAACCACTCCAGCGCCCGTTACCCCCGCAAAACCCGCCCCTGAACCTAAAAAAGTGGATGAGAATGCTTTGTTTAAAAAGTCATCAGGGAGTGGAAAAGGCAGTAATGGAACCACAGGGACCGCCTCGGGAACGGGGGGGAATAATAATGGAGACAAACCAGGAACCGTAGGAGACCAAGGAAATCCCAACGGGAAAATTGACGCCAAAAGTTTGTACGGTAAACCTGGTGGCTCAGCAACGGGATTGGCCCTAAACGTTTCAGGTTGGGGGATGGGTGCTCGCCCGCAGGTGAAGGATGATTCCGATGAATCTGGCCGCATTGTTTTTGAAATAACCGTTGACGATACGGGTGACATTGTAAACGTGCGGGTCAAAGAATCGACGGTGAGCCAATCAATCGTAGACTTATACAAGCGAGCGGTAAGCCGAATGAAACTAGTGCCTAAATCGGAAAATGTTCCAGCTACCTCCAAAGGCACGATCACGTTCAACATCAAATCTCGATAAGGATAAGATTTAGTAAAATAATTTAAAACATTGCGCAAAGCGTCAGGAAGTTAATTCTTGACGCTTTATTTTTGCCTTTATTTCATTTAAAATTAGTGATGAACTATTCGGAAACCATTGCGTATTTGTACGAGAAATTGCCCGTTTTTCACCGCGTAGGAGCCGCTGCGCTGAAACCTGGCCTAGGAAACATTATTGCGCTTTGCGAGGCGTTAGGAAGCCCACAAACGCGGTTTAAAAGCATTCACGTTGGTGGTACCAACGGAAAAGGGAGTACCTCTCATTTGTTGGCGGCTATTCTTCAATCCGCAGGGTATAACGTAGGCCTGCATACGTCACCGCATTTAAAATCCTATACCGAACGTTTTAAGATAAATGGCCAGCCGTGCGACGAAAGGGTAGTGGTTGACTTTGTCGAAAAGCATAAGCGTTTAATCGAAAGAATTGAGCCATCTTTTTTTGAAATCAGTGTCGCTTTGGCATTTGATTATTTTGCCCAGCAAAACGTGGATATTGCCATCATTGAAGTAGGGTTGGGGGGGCGTTTGGATTCCACCAACATTATTTCTCCGCTTTTGTCGGTCATTACCAATATCAGTTTTGATCATACTGATTTGTTAGGAGATACCCTTGAAAAAATTGCGTTTGAAAAAGCGGGAATTATTAAGGCCCATACCCCGGTCGTCATTTCGGAAACCCAACCCGAAACGGCCCCCGTGTTTATTCAAAAAGCCGATGAATTGAACGCACCGATTTATTTCGCCGACCAACAGTACCATGTCAAAACCCTTTCGGTAGAAAAAGGTAAACGGGTCCTAACAATAGAAAGTAAAAAAGAGGCATCCTTATGCACACTAGCACTGGATTTGGTCGGGAACTATCAGCTTAAAAATGTGGCGGGGGTATGGCAAAGTGTTGAATTATTAAAAGAGCAAGGCTTTGATATTTCAATAGATGCAGTAAAATCAGGAATGGCGCATTGCACAACCCTTACCTCGTTCAGAGGGCGTTGGCAAGTATTGAGCGAATCTCCGATGGTCGTTGCCGACGTTGCCCACAATTATGGCGGATTGAGCGAAACCATTAACCAAATCAAAAGGCATGATTTCGACCAACTTCATTTTATCTTGGGATTTGTCAAAGACAAAGACGTCAAAGGGGTTCTGGGCCTTTTTCCAACAAATGCCCATTTCTATTTCTGCAGCTTTGATTCCCCAAGGGCGCTGACCTCAGATTCATTAGTCTATATAGCAGATGAAGTTGGCTTAAAAGGTGGTGGATATAGAGATGTAAACGAAGCATTGCGTGCAGCACTACAAAATGCTTCCTCGAATGATTTTATTTACGTAGGGGGCAGTACTTTTGTGGTTTCTGAACTGTCTGAGATTTGAATATCCTGTACCTAATTACTGTTTTATCAAAATTATTAAAACCTTGAGCCGTAAGAAACTGATTAAATTTGCGAGTAATGCACTGGCAGACAATGTGTTAGAGATTGGAAAACCTCTCTATGAAACCATCAAAGGAAAGTGGAACGAACGTTACTTTTTGAACACAAATCCGATAGTTCTTGAGCTTGCCTGCGGAAAAGGGGAGTATTCGGTCGGATTAGCGCAAGTATACCCTGATTTGAATTTTATTGGCATTGATGTCAAAGGCGATCGACTGGCGGCGGGCAGTCAGCAGGCCACACTGCTTGGCTTGACCAACGTGGCGTTTCTCAGGGCGAACATTGAGTTTCTTCAAAACTTTTTTGAAGAAGGAGAAGTGGCTGAAATCTGGATTACGTTTCCTGATCCTTTCAACCTTAAAAAACGGATTCGGCGGCGATTAACCCACCCTCATTTTCTGGAAAAATACCGTGCTGTAATGAAGAAAGAAGGTTTGTTGCATTTAAAAACCGACAATCGAGAGTTGTTTGATTTTACTTTGGAAGAGCTTTCGCAGTTTGGGGTGAGGGATTTAGAAGCCACTTTTGACCTTTACCAATCCGAGATGCACGATGATCACCATGGAATTAAGACGCGTTTTGAACAAATTTTTACCGAAAAAGGGTTTCCAGTACACTATTTAAGAGGCCGTTTTTTATAAACCAGAATGGTAAATGAATAAATATTCAAAAATGAATAAAATTTCATTTTATTGGGTAACTGTTTAATTATCAGTAAATTATCAATAATTGGTTCAACATTAATAGGGAGAGGAGTAATAGAAAAAGGCACTACCACTAGTGCCTTTTTCAGTATGAATAACTTAATCTATTTACTCAGTTTATTTATTTCGAAATTAACTGTGCAAAGTATTTAACTGTACGAACGAGTTGGCTTACATAGCTCATTTCGTTATCGTACCAGCTTACAGTTTTCACCAATTGCTTATCGCCCACGTTGACTACTTTCGTTTGGGTCGCATCGAAGAGGCTTCCGAATGAAGTTCCGATGATGTCGCTGCTTACGATTTCGTCTTCGTTATAACCAAAGCTTTCGTTACTGGCCGCCTTCATGGTAGCGTTTACTTCTTCGGTGGTTACTTTTTTATTTAAAATAACCGTTAATTCGGTTAAACTTCCAGTGATAACAGGGATACGCTGAGCGCCACCATCCAATTTGCCTTTTAGTTCGGGCAATACTAATCCGATTGCTTTAGCGGCACCAGTACTATTAGGAACGATGTTTGAGGCGGCAGCTCTTGCACGTCTTAAATCACCTTTAGCATGAGGAGCATCAAGGGTATTTTGATCGTTTGTATAAGCGTGTACTGTGGTCATGCTACCGATTTCGATGCCAAAAGCGTCATTAAGGGCTTTTGCCATTGGTGCAAGACAGTTTGTGGTACAACTTGCGCAGCTGATGATGGTTTCACTACCATCTAGGATGCTGTGGTTTACGTTGAATACAACGGTTTTTAAATCTCCCGTTGCGGGAGCGCTGATAACGACTCTTTTAGCACCTGCGGTAATGTGAGCAGCGGCTTTATCTTTATCGGTAAAAAATCCTGTACATTCGAGTACAACATCTACTTCGTGAGCTCCCCAAGGAATTTCAGCAGGGTTTTTTTGGGCATAAATGCGTACTTCATCGCCATTTACAACAATACTATTATCGGTTGAGGTTACTTCTTCGTTGAATCTTCCTTGTGCAGTGTCGTATTTTAGGAGATGAGCCAGTACAGATGGGCTGGTCAAATCGTTTATGGCTACTACATCAATGTCTGGCATGTTGTAAATTTGACGATAGGCAAGTCTTCCAATTCGTCCGAATCCATTGATGGCTACTTTTACTTTTGTCATGGGTATTTTTTGGTGGTTTAATGGAACATCATTAATTCATTGGCAAAGATACTATATATTTTTTATTTACAGCAGGTATACGTCCCCATTCAGATTTAGTAAACTAGAATACCTTTCTTAGTATTTGGCTAGTATTTTAGTATATTTTGCTAATTTCTGCTTTATTATTTAGCATAAAGGTTGCATAATTGCTAAATATATACGAATAATCTTAGTATATATACTAAATAAAAGCTAAATGTTATTAAAAATACTAAATATAGTATAATGCTTATATCCTAGACAAATAATACCAGTATAGAAGGCCTTAAGACAATAAATACATAAACACTACATCATTTGCCAATAAATTAGTAATATTACATACAAAATAAATTAATCCCTAATACATAAAAAATAGAGTAGGGGAACAACAACTCAGATACAAGAACTTCATATAGAAGAAACAACCAAAACCATTCAAATAAGATACCGAATATTATTTATACTGATAATAATACATTTTTAAAGCTTAAACAAAGTAGATAGTTATTAAAGTTTAAACACCTTGTAATCATATTATTAAATCAAAATAAATCAAGTTTTACTTTAACTACAAATGAACGAAAAAGTACAAATAGAAGCCGCTTGGGACAATAGAGAGCTCACCAAAGACCCACAAGTCATTCAAGCTATTGAGAATGTAATAGACGCATTGAACGAAGGCAGAATCAGAGTTGCTGAACCAACCGACGACGGTTGGATTGTCAACGACTGGATAAAGAAAGCTATCCTTCTTTATTTCCCAATCCGACAAATGGAACTAAAAGAAATAGGGATTTTTGAATACCATGATAAAATGAAACTAAAGACTGGCTACAAAGCATCTGGTGTGCGGGTTGTACCTCCAGCTGTAGCAAGACATGGGGCATACTTAGCAAAAGGGGTCATACTAATGCCGTCCTATGTTAATATAGGTGCTTACGTAGATGAAGGCACCATGGTTGATACTTGGGCTACCGTTGGAAGTTGCGCCCAAATAGGCAAACATGTACACCTTAGCGGGGGAGTTGGAATAGGAGGAGTCCTAGAACCACCACAAGCAGCACCAGTAATCATTGAAGATGGTGCATTCATTGGTTCACGCTGCATCGTAGTTGAAGGAGCACACATAGGTAAGCGAGCCGTCTTAGGAGCTGGAGTCACAATTACTGGTAGCTCCAAAATCCTGGACGTGACAGGAGATCAGGTCATCGAATATAAAGGATACGTACCTAATGATTGCGTTGTTATTCCAGGAAGTTATCCTAAATCGTTCCCAGCAGGGACATTTCACGTGCCATGCGCTCTTATTATCGGAAAAAGGAAGCCCAGTACTGATCTAAAAACCTCACTTAATGAGGCATTACGAGAGAATAACGTAGCAGTTTAAGATAAATAATATTAAAAACGAAAAAGCCACTTCAATCGAGTGGCTTTTTTACGTGCTTCATTTACCCCATAAAATTACTGTCTTATCGGAAAAACCCGACTTAAGCAAACCACAAATATTCGAGCAAATCGGCTTACCTTTTTCACAATCTTCCTCACTATCTGACCAAATATTGTGCTTCTCTGTTTGACTTATACAAATGTAATAAAAAGGTTTTGTAAACTCAAAATAAAAAATGAATTATTTACAAAAAATTACATTATTCAATTTTATATTAATAGGTGCGTAACTTTTATTCTAAGAATCAGTGTAAAATACTTTAACTAGCTTATTATCAGATATATATACTATTTACATAAATTTACACTATGTGTAAATATGTAAACAATGTGCAGTTTACGTCTTTCAATAATGGATACAATTGTCAACATAAAATTTTTGTCTGTAAACATTTGTTATGTATGTAAACATCTGTAACTTTGTAAAATCATTTTTAATGTTTACAACATGGCGACATTTTCAGATTTTACAGATATCCGCTACCTGAAGAATAATAAGATTCGGGTCATTCTACATCAGAATAATATGAATGCTTCTCAATTTGCTGATGCCATAAAAGTACAGCGTTCAACCATTTCACACATTTTGGCTTATCGTAATCGGCCAAGTCATGACATTTTAGAGAAAATTGTGGCTTGGAATGAAAAATACAACCTAGAATGGTTTCGAACTCAGTCACCAGAAGAGGCGCAGATTATAACACAACTAATTGAAAATCAGGGATACGGTGGGGCAAAAGTGAGTAATGTAACTACACCAGATTTGCGTGAAAGAAACCACGCAACCAAGGTATCTACCTCAGCTGATTCTCGAACCGCTCACAGCAAGCCCGAAGTGACCGTAAATCACTCTCTTGAACTGATAAAACCACGTCGTGCGGTACTTATAACCATTGTTTATGATGACGGTAGTTCTCAAGTCATACCCGTTGACCCAAATTCTAAGTTCAATCAATTTTTGGGACAATAAAAATCCTGCAGAAAATGGTAGAAGAAGTATGACAAAAAAACTATATCCACCCTACAAAAAATTAATTCGTTTTAATACATACCCCAATTCAACACTTAATATATATTAATACTATACTTTATATTATCACATATAAAATATAGTAAATATAGACTATATAGGGAAATAATATTTAAGCGAGGGGAAATAAACAGTAGGAGTGGGCCTGGAATTCTGAACATTATAAGGAGCTATTTTTCAGGCAGTCAACACGCCTACTTTCTTGTGAAACGTTTCTAAAGACTGAACAATCTGTCTATTAATGTTTTAGGTACTACTGTTTCACAATTTTTTCACGGTGTTCCACGTGAATATATAATTGCCTAATAGTCAGGGATTTAAAAAAGAAGCTATTTTACTGTTATTCTCCTCATAAAAATGGGTTGTTGACTTGCATTATAACGCTGAAAACCCAAGATGATGAATTTCATTTTACCCAAAATATTGGTACATATTTTAAATATACTAGATTCATTCCTTCATTCCGAGTCTGTTGAGGCAACCCGCAATCGAGAAGAGAAATGTAAAAGACCCAATTTTAGAGAATAACTTTATTATCAGTCGTCAAAAGAATTTAATGCAAGCCACCTTACAAACCATTTACGCACTTTTCTTCTACTTTGAACGATATCTTCCCTCTTGATTTCTTTTTTGTCTATAATCGAATCCTTGGGGCAAATTCAGTATTACTCTTTTAATGGCTCTTAATGTCCCGCTGTCATATTTGCCTTCGTAAAATTGTTTGAATTTGCCACCTACTTTGTCTTTTCCTTTTACGTCATAATCCTTCATATACCATATGTTGGACCAGAATTAGCACAAAATAAATGTATTATAATTTACATTATGTTAAATAAAACATTCAAAAATAAAGAGTGAGTTGAACCCACTCTTTATTTTCTTATTTTGTTTCTTCACAAACAATTTTCTTTCCTTCAAACTCTTTCAAAATGACATCCAATTGTTTCAGCGTTTCAACAACGGCTTCTTCTTCTTTAATCGCTTTTGCCTTCGTAAAGTAAGGCAGTGATTGTTTGAATTTGCCACATACTTTAGGTTCAACGTCTTTTCCTTTTACGTTATAATCCTTCATATCCATCGCATCCACTTCTCTCTTCATTTCAACTGCTTCGTTGAAATAAAATACACCCATATTAAAAAGTGCATCGTAATTGTTAGGATCAGCCTTCAATGCTCTGTCATACGCTGATTTTGCCCCTTCACGGGCCTTTGTAAGCTTTGCATTAAGTTCTGCAATTTTAGCCGTAGGGTCTCCTAGTTTGGCAATTTCCTCTTTTGTTTTGACCAATTCTGCTTTAGCTTCTTCCAAAGCAACTTTGTTTTCTTTCTGCTTTGCTTCTACCTCTGCTTTTTGACGCTTCAAATCGGCATTTTTAGGTTGTTTTGCAATCAATCCAGAAATTCTTTTTACTTCGTCTGCAAAAACTTTATCTGTTTCTTCCGCTTCCTTTATTTTACGATCAACACCTCCTGTTTTTTTAGAAGTTTCGGCCAGCTTCCTGATTTCTCCAGTAATCTGTTGTACTTCATTGTCGTTCAAAATACCCAAGTTAAGCGCATATTGTGCATTTTTTGGATCTAAGTCGATTAGTTCATTCAAACCAACCTTCGCTTCTTCCAAACGTTGTGTGTCCAAAAGTACATTGACACGTTCAGCTTTAAAGGAAGTTTTGCTTGCTGGTAATATCTCCATTCCCTTATCCAAGATTGCGAGTGCTTTATCGTTCTTCTTTTCGATACGGTACAATTGCGCCAAAAGGGCGAAGTTCCCGGCGTCCTTCCCTCCTTTTTCGATATATTGCTCCATCATGGTCGCCGCAATGTCATTTTTTTGACTCTGCATGGCACTGTAAGCACCGTATAAAGGAGCTAGCGTATCCTTCGGATTCACTTCTTGTGCTATATTGAAAAACTTAATTGCGTCATCATACTTTTTGGTCTGGAATTTCTCGGCACCTTGTTTTACAAGTGCCGTTCCCAAATTTACCCCACTTTCGTCCGTTCCACCTGTCAGAAACTTCTGCGCTTCTTTGGTCACTTTACCTGGTTTTGCAGCATCTACCTCTACTGCTTTTTTAAATGATTCATACGCCACTAAAGCGGCGCTTGAGTCCATTTCAGTATAGAGACGGGCAATTTCATCATACAATTTGCCCCGATCCAGCCAAGTGCTCGATTTTGCACCTGCTTTGGGGTCTGTGATAGCTTTGTCGCTTTTTTCTTTTTCTTTCTTTTTCTGTTCAAGTACTAATTTGTCTACCTGAGAAAAGGCAGAAATAGCAAAAAAACTAAAAGCAGATGTTACGATCAACTTTTTCATTTTGAGGTAAGTTATTAAGTTTAAAATTTGAGCAAAAAACGGGATAAAAATTGACTTATTGTTGATTGAATAAATTTAAAAAAAAGGATAAGAGAGCAGATTGTTGGATAATTAACAAATTTATACCCTAAAATCTACTTTCTTATCGCACATATTTCATCCAATCTAGGCTTCGATTGGTGGTTCGGGGGCAGCTGCGCCTCCCTCTTCACTCCCATCAATAACTGCTTCTTCTGATTCTATACGGGTAACGGATGAAATCTCGTCGCCATCGTTTAACTTAATCAACCGGACTCCCTGGGTGTTTCGGCCCGCAACGCGTATTTCAGTGACTGACATACGAATCGCAATTCCTGATTTATTGATAATCATCAAATCATCACTATCCGACACTTCTTTGATTGCCACCAGATTTCCTACTTTTTCCGTAATATTCAGCGTTGTTACACCTTTAGCCCCCCGGTTAGTCTCACGATAATCTTCAATCTGAGATCGTTTTCCATATCCATTTTCGGAAACTACCATCAATTGTTTTTCCAAATTACTGACGCAGAGCATTCCAATCGCTTTGTTGGTGGTTCCTTCATCACCCAATTCGATACCCTTCACACCAGCCGCGGTACGACCCATTGGACGGACTCGACTTTCATGGAAGCGTACGGCCTTTCCTTCTTTAGACGCAATGATAATTTGGTTGTCACCGTTGGTCAGTGCCACATCCAATAAGCGGTCACCTTCATTTATTGTGATTGCCGCAATACCATTGGCACGTGGCCGAGAATAGGCTTCCAACAATGTCTTTTTGATGGTCCCGTCTTCAGTACACATGATGATGTAGTTATTGTTGATATAATCAGCATCACTTAAAGTACGAACATTGATGACAGCTCTTACTTTATCACCCGACTCAATATTTATGAGGTTTTGGATGGGCCGACCTTTGGCCGTTTTTGAACCTTCGGGAATCTCGTATACTTTGAGCCAGAATAACTTACCGAATTCGGTAAAAATCAGCAGATAGTTCAGCATCGTTGCCGAAAACAAATGCTCCGTAAAGTCATCATCTTTGGTGGTAACTCCTCTTGAGCCAACTCCTCCCCTGCCCTGCGTACGGTACTCACCGATTGGGGTACGTTTTACGTATCCTTGATGCGAAATAGTAATCAACATTTCTTCATCAGCAATCATGTCTTCATCGGCAAACTCTTCGGCGGCGTACTCAATTTTTGAGCGGCGGGCATCACCGTAGCGTGCTCTCAAATCCATAAGTTCGTCTTTGATAATCTGGAACTTACGAACCTCATTGGCTAAAATATCCTGTAAATCAGCAATGAGCTTCATCAATTCTTCGTATTCGGCGATGATTTTGTCGCGCTCCATTCCAGTGAGGCGTTGTAAACGCATCTCTAGTATAGCACGGGCCTGAGGTTCACTCAAACTGAACTGTTCAATCAAACCATTTCGGGCAGTTTCGGGGTCACGGGCACTTCGAATCAACTTAATGACCGCATCTAGGTTATCGAGGGCAATCAATAATCCCTGTAAGATATGGGCTCGTTTTTCTGCTTCCCGAAGATCATACTGCGTACGACGCGTGATTACTTCCACCCGGTGCTCCACGTAATACTTTATCAAATCTTTCAGGTTCAACAACGCAGGGCGCCCTTTTACCAAGGCAACATTATTGATGCTGAATGATGATTGAAGAGGAGTAAACTTATAAAGGTGATTTAAAACAATATTGGGAATACTATCTTTTTTCAACTCAAACACAATGCGAATACCGTCGCGGTCTGACTCATCGCGGATGGCCGAAATTCCATCCAAACGTTTGTCATTGACCATATCGGCAATCCGTTTGATCATGTCGGCCTTATTGACCATGTACGGAATCTCCGTAATCACAATTTGCTCACGTCCTGTCTTTGTTTGCTCAAAAGTAGCCACTGCACGCATCACAACCCGTCCTCTTCCTGTCTCATAGGCAGACCTAACTCCCTGATAGCCATAAATAATAGCTCCAGTAGGGAAGTCAGGTGCTTTGACGTACTGTATCAATTCCTGAACAGTGATAGAATTATTATCAATGTAAGCAATAGTCCCATCAATGACCTCAGTAAGGTTGTGAGGGGCCATATTAGTGGCCATCCCTACAGCAATACCCGAAGAACCGTTTAAAAGTAGGTTGGGTAATTTGGCGGGCAATACGGTTGGCTCTTCATCCGAGTCATCGTAGTTAGGCTGAAAGTTAACGGTCTCTTTATTGATGTCTTGCAACATCTCTTCGGCAATACGTTTCAGTCTTGATTCTGTATAACGCATGGCGGCGGGAGAATCGCCGTCCAACGAACCAAAGTTTCCCTGACCATCAACCAACATGTAACGAAGTGACCAAGGTTGCGCCATCCGCACCATTGTATCGTAGATTGAAGCGTCGCCGTGGGGGTGATATTTGGCCATCACGTCGCCGACGGTACGGGCCGATTTTTTATAGGGGCGATTGTGCAAAAAGCCCGATTCAAACATTGTATAAAGCACCCGACGGTGAACAGGCTTTAATCCATCGCGGGCATCAGGGAGTGCACGAGAAATAATGACCGACATTGAATAATCAATGTAAGCCGTACGCATCTCATCCTCAATGTTAATAGGAATAATATTACCGGTGTTTTCTGACATAAACAAAAATTAAATGCTTTTGTACAAAAATACACCAAATACTTTATAATGGCAAAACTAGCTCCGCTTACGCCGTCTTTCGTTTGCCTGCTCCCTTTTTTCGGCCGCAGTCCTCGGCTTTCCGAAGAAATGGGGCTTGGGGAAAGTGCCCCGCCCGCGCACAATACTCCTACCATGACTATGCTCATGGCGCACCTTGCAGCCTTTGATTGGACATTGACGATACCAACATCCTCCAACCCCTAAACCACACATCAATACCAACAAAATGGACAGCTTTTTATTCATTGTTAAGGCAATGTTTTAAAATGGGTCACCTTTTTTTAAAAGTGAAAGTACAAAAAAGTCATCAGAAAGGTACTTACATACATGGCATGTTTTAAAAATGGAGGTAGTGCAGGTGGATTTAGGGTAGTGAAAAACAAAAAAAGCCGACACTTTCGTATCGGCTTTAGAGCCCCCAGCCGGGATCAAACCAGCGACCTACTGATTACAAGTCAGTTGCTCTATCAGCTGAGCTATGGAGGCTTTTTCTATTTGTTTAGAGTGTAAATAGTAACACTTTAGAGCCCCCAGCCGGGATCAAACCAGCGACCTACTGATTACAAGTCAGTTGCTCTATCAGCTGAGCTATGGAGGCAATACTTCACGAATACTAAATCTTTAATGATGCAACAGGTGAGCGTTAAAGACATTCATATTTCGTGGTGCAAAAGTAGTATTTTCTACTAGTTTACACAAATTTAGTTCGCTTTTTTTTACAAAGCTTCACGAATAATTTTCAGTTGATGCTTAAAATCAGCCAGTTGCTTTTGGGCAACTTCGATTTTTTTCACGAACTCTGCACGAACTTTCTCGCCATTTTTAGAACGACCAAAAAATTCGATGTTATTTTGCCAAATCGTCAAATCGTTTTCAATTTGAGTCATACGGCGGCGAATATCCATTTCTTTACGTTGGAGACTGCGTGATGATTCGCCATCGGCAACCATCGACACTTCATTCTCAAGGATAACCTGCTCTCTCTCTTTAGAAGAGAGTTTACCGATAGCACTCACGTACGCATTGACCGCATCAATATAGCGTTTGTTGATGGCCTGCATATCTTTCTTTGGTACAAATCCAATGCCTGACCATTCTGATTTAAACGCATTCAAATCACTTAAGCTTGCCTCGCCTGCTTTTGCACCTGATTCTATTTTTTCACACAGTGCTTGTTTCTTGGTGAGGTTTTCAACAAACTCCTTCTCCACCTCTGAATTCTTAGCCCGTTTGCGGTCAAAATAGGCATCACAGGCTTTCTTGAATCGGTCAAATATTGAATCTTTAAATTTCTCAGGAACTTGTCCAATCTGCTTCCATTGTTTTTGAAGCGCAATCACTTTATCGGTATTGGCAGAGGAATCCTCACCCGCTGCCAAAATTCCTTCAACTGCTTCGCAAAGTTCGGTTTTCAGTTTCAGGTTTTGTTCGCGCTTTGCTTCCAATTGACGGAAGAACTCTCCTTTGTTGTGAAAAAACGTTTTGAGGGTTGCCCAAAACTTTTTGCTCAACTCACGACCTTCGTCGCGCAGCATCTGTCCTTTGGCATTGACCCATTGCTCTTGAAGTGCTACCACTTCTTTGGTCTTTTCGTTCCACTCATTAATGCTGCTGGAAGTAAATGCCGTAAACGGAACCAACGCCTCGTATATCTTAGACTTGATTTCGTAGTTTTGGGAGAGCAACTGTTTTTGATCTTCCGTTTGGGCACGACGCGCATCATATAAAACATCCAACGCGGACTTCATGCGTTGCCAAAGCAACTCTTGCTCTGCTTTGGGTCCTGGTCCGATGTGTTTGTATTCTTCAAAATGCGCGTTTGCCTCTTCCAACACGCCTCGGCTTAGCGCTTTACCTTCTATACTTTTGGCAAGGGCTTCCACTTTTTCAACTAATTCGCCCTTGAGCTGCAGATTTTTCTTGCGGTCAAGCTCTTTAAGTTCAAAATAGATGTTGCGGTTGCTGTAATATCGATCAATCAACGCATGAAATGTCGCCCAAAGCGTGCTGTTGTGAGGAGACGCAATGTTACCTGCCGATTTCCACTCGTCCTGAATTTTCTTAAATTCCTGCCAACTCGTGGCTGGATTCATTGAATTTGCCTCATCAGCATCAACCAATTCACGCAGGCGTTGAAGGAGTTGCGTCTTAACCGTGAAGTTTTTATCCTTCGATTTCTCTAAATCTTGGAAGTAATGATTCTTAACGTCCTTAATTTGGCGGTACAGGGAATCAAAACGCAGGCTTAACTCATCTGGTTTGAACTCAAAGCCTTCTTCTGAACCTGTTTCAGCAATATAGCGTTGTTCTGCCTCGTCACGTTCCGTCTTTTTGATTTGGTCGAAGAATACTTTTACTTCTTTGAGAATTTCATCTGTTCGCTTAAAATCAGCGGGTTTGGCCCCCTCACTTTTGGCAGTTACCAGTTGATTTTCTAATAAATTCACAAACCCCTTCTTATCAAGTTGAGTATAATCAACTGACTGTTCTTCAACCACGTCAAGTTCTTCCATGGCTGCAACACTCTGCTGAGTGAGTTGTTCGCTTTCGCTTAATTCTGCTCCGTCGTTAATCATCGTAAATGTGGTAGTCATCGCTTAGATTTGCAAAAATAATAATAAAGACCGTTTTTCGATGTTTCAAAACCGGTTTTTCAATTTTAAATCTAAATTAACCCAAAATGGCAGGTAAAAAACTGGCTGATCTACGAAAAGATTATAGTCTAAACGGATTAACCGAAGAGGATGTTTTAACAAATCCATTCCTTCAATTTGAAAAATGGTTTGAAGAAGCACAAGCAGCCGAGGTAATCGAACCAAATGCGATGATTCTCAGTACGCTGGGCGGTGATGGCTACCCGCATAGCCGAGTAGTACTACTCAAAGAGGTAGATTCGACAGGATTTGTGTTTTATACTAATTATAACAGTCACAAAGGGATAGATTTATCCATCCACCCCGTGGCGGCACTTACCTTCTGGTGGGCAGAATTGGAACGTCAAGTTCGTATTTTTGGAGATGTACAAAAAGTCTCTGACGCTGAATCCGACGCTTATTTCAGCATTCGTCCTCGAAATAGTCAATTGGGTGCTTGGGTTTCTGAACAAAGCGAAGTCATTGAGAACCGGGAGGTTTTAACAAAAAAACTATCCCTACTGGAACAAAAATTTTCGGATCAAGTTGTACCTAGACCACTTCATTGGGGCGGATACCGAATAGTCCCAAAGGAAATTGAATTCTGGCAGGGCCGTCCCAGTCGCTTACACGACCGCATTCGTTACCGAATCGACCTTGATAATGCGTGGAAAATTGAGCGTCTTTCCCCTTAATTATATATTTACCCCACTATGAATTAATGATATAAATGCATAGAGACATAAGAAATATCACCAATAATACTTATATAGCATCCCTACCCTACCTAATTTTATAATAACCTATGAATCACAGAAATCCGAACAGTTTAACTCGTATCGGTGTATTTTATGATGGTAATTATTTCTTGCACGTAAGCAATTACTATAATTACACGCACGAACGCCGCAGCCGTATCAGCATTAATGGCTTGCATGATTTTATACGACAAAAAGTAGCGGAAGTGGAGAGAAATGAACCCCGCCTCTGCCAAATAGTGGATGCTCATTATTTTAGAGGTCGACTCACCGCGGGAGAAGCTAGTCAACGCGGCGATTTGCTCTACTACGAACGGGTCTTTGATGACATCCTAATGTCGGAGGGGGTTACAACCCATTATTTACCCGTACGTAGTACATTGGGCAAAAAACACGAGAAAGGTATTGACGTTTGGCTGGCGTTGGAAGCATTTGAAATGGCTTTCTACAAACGGTTCGACGTATTGGTACTTATCGCGGCAGACGGCGATTATGTCCCCTTGGTGAGGAAACTTAACACCCTTGGTACGCGGGTAATGGTGTTGGGCTGGGATTTTGAGTATACCGATGAGGAAGGTAGTCGTTTTTATACGCGCACTTCTCAGGATTTGTTGGCCGAAGTAACCTATCCAGTAGCCATGCAAGACATTATTAACAGCCGTGGTGAAGCCTTCAACAGCAACCTGTTTGTCCCTCGTAATAAAGGTAAAGTATTTACAAAACAAGGAGAAGAACCCTCTGAACATACCATTGAAGAGTCAAACACTGCGCTGCTCAACGATGAAGAACGCAAGGAGAGCTTTATTTTATCCCTTAAAGAAGGCTTTGGATTTATAAAATATCCTCCCAACAATGTATTTTTCCATTATACCAGCCTGCGGGATTATGATTTTAATGACCTCGTAATCGGTGATCGGGTGCAATTTACGCTTGATGAAAAAGACGGTAAACGCGCCGTGGGACATGACGTGCTTGTGTTGCAGGAAAATAAATAATAGACTACGGTCAGGCAGGAGGAGGATTTTCTCCTGTCTTCCTATTTTTCCAATCGTCTGACGATTTCATAACACGCCCTGCTGTTGTGATAGGGGCATTTCCAAAAACTTATCTTCGCGTTTCGAACGGGCGTCAAGTCGGGTTTAACGGTTCCGTACCAATCTCCTTTTTGGGTATCTAGCACGTATTTTTTGATAAACTCCCAGCTTTTGAGCGACTTATCTTTATAATGCTCCTCCCCTGTCAGCTGATAAGCATTGTAAAATCCTACCATTTGTTCGGCCAATACCCACCAACTACGCTCGCGGTTATGGTGATTGGTGGCGGGGTCAAATTCATAATCCAACGCACCATCTTCTCCCAACCCACTACAAGCGGCTTCGGCCATTTTGATGCACAATTGCTTTACTTTTTCGCTCCGTTCGTGGTCGTTCAACACTTCGGCTGTTTCCCACAATAACCATGAAGCTTCAATGTCATGACCGTACGAAACAGTTTCGTCCTTGGGACTCCAGTTTTGGTTAAAAAACAAACGTAAACGGTAGGTTTTTTGACTGACCAATTTCTCCATAAAGGCGTCAATTAAATGCACAACACGCTGACGAAGCGTAGGATCAGGCCAAACTCGGTATAAATTGGTAAAAGCCTCAATGATGTGTAAATGAGTATTTTGAGACTTATTCCAGGGCATTTTGCTTAAAATCAGATCATCGACGGGTTCCCAGCTCGGCCCAAACGCTTCAAAATACCCCCCCATATCAACATCATATCCGTGTTTATCTACGGTTTTAAAAAGCTCTTGGGCAAAATCCAACGCAGGGGTAAATTTTGAAGCGGCATAGTATTCACTTAATCCATAAATCGCAAAGGCATGGCCGTAGAGTTGCTTTCGGGTTTCGAGTGGAGCGCCCGCCGCCGTGACCGACCAATACACACCCCCATTTTTGGCATCTCTAAAATGGTTGTATAAATAATGGTACGCTCGATCGGCGAGGACCAAATAGCGCCGACGGTGAAAATGCCGATACGCCAACGAAAAGGTCCACAAGATACGACTGACCAGAATAATTGAACGCGGGGCATCCAAAACTGGCTGATTGTCATAATTTACCTGACCATGAAACCCACCGCGCTGATAATCAGGCGAATATTTTTCCCAATAGGCTAAAATACGTTTCCACTCGGTTAAGTTCTCGCGGGCAAATTGCTCCATTTTACAGGCGTAAGGATAAGGTTATGAGAATTTATGGTAAAAGCCCAGGCTACCACGAATATAATCAGGTCGGTTAGTTTTCATTTTCAGACCTCACCTTAAAAAGCCTTTGAAACCAATTTTGTTTTTCTTTTTCCTCTTGTTCTTTTTCGGCCTTATCCCATTCAAAAGAAGCCAATGGACCCAAATCAGGTTGACCAGCATCCACCCAGCACGTAAACCAGAAATCACTCACCATTTTTACGGAAGCGCGCATCTGTCGCTCTACTTGTCGGTCCAGCATTTGATGGTATTTCTTGGCGAACTCGCGCGAGTAGGTTTTAATGACCACGCCATTGCGATCTTCCAACGCATATTTCAGTTCGGGTTTCATCTGCAATGATGCATTTTTTTCGAACTGTAAAACACTATCCAAGGCGGCATTGGCCTGTCTAACGGCCTGCCACGCACGCAAGGCCGTTTTTTTTTCATATTCCGCCGAGCCTAAAAACATGTCGTATTCTTCGGCGTACAACTCCGGTAAACGTGTTTCCCAAAACGCATGGATTCCTTCTTGACCCGTTAATTGTCCGTTGTAATTTCGGGTAGTGTGCAATGGAACGTTGGCATCGGCAATGTAATGACCTAAATCTGCGGCGACGCGTAAAATACGTTGAGGGTTTCTTTGTCGAAAGGCTTCCGTCAATTGCGATTTGTATTGTTGAATCGCCCAGGGAACGGTGCCATTTAACGCCAATGTATCTTCGCCGTACTTTTTTACGGCCTCATTCCAATACAATGGCAACTTGTACAAAGCACTATCGCCATAGGCTTCCGCATCAATATAATGTCTTGGTGCTTCTCCCACAACGGCATAACGTCGCTTATCGGGGTTGACAGCGTTTTCGGTTAGATAATTGAGGTGTTTCTTAAAAAACACCTGCATTTCGGGCGGAAGCGAAAACACAGCCAAGCGATTGATGCGCTGATGCGCCCAAAAACCCCATATAAAAGGCGAATTATAGCCTATAAAGGGTGCCCCCAACAAAAACAAAAAGATAAAAATTGATTTAACGGCCCATTTTTTATGTTTAAACACCTCACTTACACAAAATATTATTCTGTACGTCTTAAATCTGAAATTTTGCAAAATAGACTTTGATAGCATTTAAAATGGCGGTTAAAAGTGTTTTAAATTGTTAAAAGTGAAAAAATTAGTTCTTCTAAATCCTTAACCCTCAGCAAAAATGGTTAAAACACAAACAGAAAGTACAATACTATGCCAAACGGGCCTCCTAAGCTTGTTTTGTGGTTGGAAATAGTCTCATAATATGATTTGGCAAAATTACATTTTAACAGAATTATTACAATTTTTTATAAAAAATATACAATTTTAATACAACATTCGTTAATTTTGCATCGTATTCAAAAATCAGAAATTTAAGTCAAGAGCACTCTTTTAATTAGCACTTACCATGGACAAGAAAAAAATAATAGGATACTTTAAACCGATCGTTGGACTTTGCGTTTTTATGCTCATCATTTACGGAGCCTACACTCCCAGCCAAAAGGCAGAAATCCAAAAAATCGTTTGCATTAAATTCAAACCAGGCACTCCCGCTACTGACGTAGAACGCCACATGAATGAGTTTGCTCAGTTGAGACGTGAAATCCCCCAAATGGTTGCTTACAGCGGCGGAAAAACACTTAGCGTAGTTGGCAAGTCAGAATATGATGCCATGCATTATTTGACATTCAGAACGGAAGATGACATCACGACTTTTCAGAACCACCCTAAATACCAAGCATTTGTAAAAGAAAATCAGGCTATTTGGGAAAAGGAACTGGTAATCGATGCCAACATTCAGAAGTAACATTCACCCATAAAAAAAACGCTGCTTTTCCAAGCAGCGTTTTTTTTATGGGTGAATGATGGGCAAGTAATCAACTTGATACTTTACCCATCACATACATTTCAGACAAAGTAGGGCTTGGACTTCCGCCACTCATTTCGAGCGTTACGGCAAATGCATCGGCCTGTGGCGCATTTTTCATTTTTTGCATCACTCCATTGACATCAAAAACGCCCAAATCAACGGGCTTTCCGCCAACAAGTCCCCAAAGCTGGTATTGTTTTCCTGCCGCTGGAACGGGCAATGAAAGAACATTAAGTTGGACCTCTTGCGTTTTGGGATTCCAAACCACCCGAACTGCACTATTGGGCGATTTATCAACTCCCTTTAGGGTAACAAACTGATTATCGGCGTTATTTAGATTCGCAATCAGCTCATTTTTTTGATTCAGTTCAACGTTTTGCTGCGCCAGGGAAGTATTCAGGGTATCCAAACGAGCGTTGAAGTAAACCGCTGAGCCTACCAGTGCTGCAATTGAAGCCGCCGCTACCCATCCCCACTGAAAAGAAGGTTGCCGCGAATCAAGCTTGAAGACAGGTGTTTCATCCGCCTCTTCTTGGTTTGCTTCATTAGCAGGCAAATCATTCAAAGAAATCTCCTTTACATCGTCGGCAAATTCCAATTGCGCCATTATTTTATCTTTAAGCCCAGCAGGCGGCGCCACCCGGTGAGCAAATGCGTAACGTTCGACGGCTTCCCCGAGTTGATTCAACTCAGTTTTAATTTCAGGATATATTTTTGAAAGACAGTCTACTTCACGCCTTTCCTGGTCTGTTACATTCCCGGAAAGGTAGTCCTCCAAAATCCCCGATTCGATATATGCTTTTATGTCAATCATGTACCAAAATATTTTCTTAAATCCCTAAGGGCGCTTCTCACACGGGTTTTGACGGTACCAAGCGGCATCTCCAGCCGCTGAGCCGTTTCTTCGTGGGTATAACCTCCCCAATATACCATTTCAATCAGCGTTTGCTGCTCCGGTTTGAGCTGAGAGACCACCTCTCTCAGTTCTTTGGCATCCAGTTCGTTATAAATCTCCTGATGCTCTTCAACCCAATATACGGCGGATTCAATGTCTTGGATTTCCGGCCGATTTACGCGTAGATAATCAATGGACGTATTGCGTGCAATGTTGAGCATCCACGTAAACAACCTCCCCTTACCTACATCGTATTGAGCAATATTCTTCCAGATTTTAACGAAGATTTCCTGTAGCAAATCCTGCGCCGTTTCTTCTGAGCGAACTACTTTGAGTACTACCCCGTACAAAGCGTCGGAATAGTTATCATAGAGGTAGCTGAATGCTTTTCGATCTTGTTGTCGAAGCATTTCAACGAGTTCGCCTTCATCGTATTTAGGCAATTTTAATCCCATATAGTACGGTTAAGACCTTATTAATATTTCGAGTATATACACTCAACTTGCGAAAATGGACTTAGGTTTTACTTTTTTTAATGATTGCAATATCAAAAAAAAATAAGAACTATCTAAATCTATTGTAAATCCTTTTCCCGTAAGTAGAAGCAAAACCAACTTCAATTATGGAAAACACATTCATAAAAGCATCCAAACGTGTGGGATATACTCTCTTGGGGCTCTTTTTGGCCTTTGTGGTATATGCAAATCTAGAACCAGCCCCTATGCACTCCTACGTTAAGCCCATCAGCATGACCATTTTTAAAGTAGACGGACTGACTAGCCCTGAGCAGGTAAATTCAGTAAAAGAAAAAGTGTCTCTACACAACGGAGTAACCGCCTGCGGAGCAAATCCAGTGAGTGAACTCGTCAGCATCACATTTGACCCCGACCAAACGTCGGAAGGTTCACTTCGTAAATTGGTGGGAAATATCACAGGTCGCCCCGTACAGGCTGCGGTGTTTAAGATCGATGGGCCGCCAAGTCCGCAATGCCCTGTTCCGCAAGAATACATAATGGCGTTTGAAAAAGTAAAATACGCGCTTTGCTTCCGCTAAAATAACCCCTTGAACAGCAACACACTCCTACTTTGAACATTAAAGAGCAATTTTAATCTATTTTATATATCAATTAAATCAATTACACACACATGAAAAAGAGAATTCTTGTCCTATCATTCGCCCTTATTTCAGTTTTGAGCGGTTGTAAAAAAGAGGAAGAAACACCAGCACCTTCGTTGTATGACCGTTTGGGCGGAGTAACTGCCATTTCAGCCGTGGTTGACCAATTTATTGCAAACGTAGCCGCCGACCCTAACATGGTACGTACCTTCAAACCATTGTTGGATGATGTTGCCAAAGGGAATACAGCCCGGGTAACTGCGCTGCGTAACAACCTAATCGACCAAATTGGCCAAGCCAGCGGTGGGCCTCAAATGTACAAAGGCAAAGACATGGTGACTGCTCATGCAGGCATGAACATTACCGAAACTGAATTCAATTCATTGGTCAATGACCTTGTATTAGCTCTTGACAAATTCAAAGTGCCCGCCACCGAAAAAGGTGAGCTTTTGGGAGTATTAGGTGGACTGAAGGGACAAATTGTAGGTAAATAGTACTCAGCTATCCAGTAAGAGGGTGGTAAACTATTGAGATAGCTTACCATAGAGGTTGGATAGTTGAAGGTTAACAGGGGCAAAATTACTTGCCCCTGTTTTTTTATTCCACCCAAAGCACCAAACCTTTCAGATAGCTCCCTTCAGGATGAAACAAATTGACTGGGTGGTCGGGTGGTTGCGTGATTTGATGCAATACCCTTACTTGACGTCCAGCTTCAATCGCAGCGGCGACAATGGTATTATAAAACAACTCCCGGTCTACAACCTGAGAGCACGAAAAAGTAAACAGAATCCCATTCGATTTTAAATGTCGGATGCCGTCGGCGTTCAGTCGTTTATATCCCTGAACAGCCCGGTGACGGGCGGCCATACTTTTGGCAAAGGCGGGCGGATCGAGCACCATTACATCGTAGGTATCGGAGGTTTGTTTTAAAAATGCCATGACATCTTCCGCGTACGATTGGTGCGTAGCAATATCGCCAAAGTTGGCTTGTACATTTTGATTGGTCAAGTCAATGGCTTTTTTAGAAACATCCACAGAATCTACTCTTTCAGCACCCGCGGCCAAGGCGTAAATCGAAAAACCTCCCGAATAACAAAATGCATTGAGGACTTTTTTGCCTTTGGCGTAATACGCCAACAAATCACGGTTGTTGCGCTGATCTAAGAAGAAGCCCGTTTTTTGACCTGTTTCCCAATCAATCAAAAAAGTGTGTCCATTTTCTTTGACGGGATGAGGCACAGCACAGCCGCCGTACAAATAGCCATTTTGCACGTTTTTGGCAAAATTTTCTGGCAAAGTATCAGCACTTTTGTGGTAAATGGCTTTTAAGTCACCGCCATAGACCTCCTGTAACGCCAAAGAAATATCTTCCAACACGCGATACATGCCAATGGAATGGGCCTGAATCACCAAAACACCGTCGTAATAATCAATAATCAAACCCGGAAGCCCATCCCCTTCGCCGTGGATTAACCGGTAGCAATTGGTTCGATTGTCAGGCTGATTAGCAAAAATAACTTTCCGAACGGTTAACGCATTTTGCAGTTTTTGCTTCCAGAAAGCCACATCAGGCACTATTTGTTCATAACTGAAAATCTTCACCGCAATATTACCATTGTGATAATGGCCCGTGGCCAAATATTTATTGCGATTATCTACTACTTCAACAATGTCACCGTCGGCAGGTTGGCCTTTCATTGAGCCAATGGCCCCCGAAAAAACCCACGGGTGAAAACGACGAACGGCTTCGTCACGGTTTGATTTGAGAACTATTTGCGGAAAAATCATTGATTTAATTTAATGTACACCCACGAAAGAAAGCACGATTCGCCTATCATTACGGGGAATTTTACGCAAAGATGGGGGATATAAGAACAATTAAAGCATCTTTCTACATCATTTTGCATAAATATACGTCCCCCAAAACAAGTAGAAAGAGGGCTTTTCGTTTTTATCTTGGAAACAACTAACCATATTAATTTCATGAATCGTCGGGATTTTATTAAACAATCTGCCGTTTTGGGTACCGGTTTGGTACTGGCACCAAGCCTCTTTGCCGAAGCTAAAAAACTTAAAAACTTTGGGGTTCAATTATACAGCGTCCGCGACCTGATGCCAAAAGACCCGAAAGGGACGATGAAAAAACTCGCCGAACTGGGTTACACGCAATTTGAAAGCTACGGAGGGCCTGATTTCTTGTGGGGCATGAGTCCATCAGAATGCAAAACCTATTTGGGCGACTTGGGCGTCAAAATGATCAGTACTCACTTTGATATCAACAAAGATTTGGACAAGAATATTGAACGGGGTGCCGAAGCAGGCCTTAAATACATGCTTTGCCCGTATATCGGTGCGCAAAAAACCATCGATGCTTGGAAGAAAAAAGCGGATTTATTCAACGAAGTAGGCGAAAAGGTGACCAAAGCAGGAATGAAATTTGGTTACCACAACCACGATTATTCATTCAAACCCCTCGAAGGACAAATTCCCCACGAAGTTTTACTCGCCAACACCGACCCTAAAAAAGTGATGTTTGAGTTGGATTTGTGCTGGGTTATCGCTTCGGGCCAAGATGCCATTGCGCACCTCAACAAGTATTCGAATCGCTATGAACTCGTTCACATCAAAGACATGGTGAAAGAAGGCGGTAAAGTAGTTCAAAAAGATTTCGGCAAAGGCTCCGTGGACTATCCAACCATCCTGAAAGCCGCTAAAAAGGCAGGTATCAAGTATTATATCGTAGAGCAGGAAGAATATCCTGTTTCCTCCATCGAAAGCATGAAAGTAGATGCCGAATGGATGAA
Organism: Runella rosea; assembly: GCF_003325355.1. GTDB lineage: Bacteria > Bacteroidota > Bacteroidia > Cytophagales > Spirosomataceae > Runella > Runella rosea. The sequence goes on along the minus strand of NZ_CP030850.1, from coordinate 811,787 downwards.
GAAACTTTCCATCTAAGGGCTTATTGCTAAAAGAGAAAAGCGCGAAGAGGATTTTCCTTTTCGCGCTTTTTGGTTTTTATAAGTTCAACGTTAAGAACAAATAAGCCCTTATTCTTTTTGAGAAGCCCCTTCTCTTACACCCGCTTCAGGTTTCAAAATATACACGTCCAACATTGCTTTTGGACGCGCCAGATATTCACGAATTAAGGTCTTAATCGAATAGCCATTGGGGACATCCTGCGCCGCAAAGCCGACTGCATTCAATCCTTCATGGTCAGCGAGGTAGAGAGCTCGGGCATTGTGGAAGTTTTGCGAAATAACCGTTACGCGTTCCTGACCGTAAACTTCCCGACAGCGTATCACGGAATCGTAGGTACGATAACCAGCCGTATCCAACAGCATGGCATCTTCTGGCACCCCGAGTTTGGTCAGGGCCTGTTTCATGGCTTTGGGTTCGTCGTAGGTTTCGGCCTCTTTGTTGCCGCTCAAAATCAGGTATTTTACTTTTCCCTCTTTAAATAAGCGCGCCGAAGCCTCCATGCGATAGCGAAAAAAGAGGTTTTCTTTGCCACGGGCTACGTACTTGCTTGTTCCGAGCACCAAACCTACATCATTGGATGGCAAGGTGTTTATGTCAAAAAAGACTTTCGAACGGGTAGTATCTACCACAATCCAATTGCATAGCAATATTAATACAACAACGGAAAACACGCTCCAGAAGCCCCCTTTGATGAGTTGTTTCACCAGGGAGACTTGCAGCTTTTTGGAGCGTCGTATTGCGTTAATATGCAGCAATCCTTCTTTCATTTGAGTCTTTAAAATAAACCTAACTGTCCATTTTCGTCGGTCGAAGATACCTCATCAGGAGCATCATTTTCTTCTTCAAGCTCATTCTTAGGTTCTAAAATCGTAACATTCGTTGCTTTTTCGGCTTCGGGCAGTGAGTCGATTTGTTTTACTTCTTTTACTTTCAGACCCGATACTTTGTTGCCCAGTGCTTTCCACCCCCTCACGTCTACAAAGGCATCAAGTACCACAATCTCCTTTTGGGTTTCGGTTTTGCTTTTTTCAATTAGCAATTCCATCCGCGGATGGGCATCGAGCGAAACAAAAATAAGCTTCGAGCCCTTGACATCTCCAATAAAAGAAAACTTCTTGTCAACGGTACTCGTTTCAATTTTAAACCTTTTGGCAAAATAGCTTTTTTGGGTTGCCTCAAAATAAACCGCCGTAATGGGACGGTCAGGCAAAAACTTCTCAATTTGTAGAATGTCTTTCGGTTCATACCGGTTGGTCAGGTCATAGGTTGTCAGCTCGTACGTCCCTTCCTTGTATAAAACCAAAATCAAGTCTCCGTTGTCAAAATTACCCAAATACCGCCCTCGGTCGTCGCGGTTTAGGCGCCCCAACACGCTGTCGTACCATAAATCAACGCCACCAAGGGTTGAAGCCCCCGCCGATTTAAAGATAATTTTACGAACAGGGTACTTTGTTAGCACATTTCCCATAGCCGAGCGGTTTTTAATGGCCAGTTGGGAGAAATTAAAATCAAAAAGTTTGATACGCGCCGTACTCTGCGCAGTCAGGCTAACCGTAATCACCTCTGCTTCACCGTTGTCATTAGCGGTAAAATACGTAATCTTAGATTTAGGCGTTCCGAGGGTCACGTCATATTCTTTGTCACGGGTGATTCCCGTCACCACAAAACGTTTGGCGTAGCTGGCCCCCGATTTTCCGTCCAAATAAGTGACATTGTATACTTTGCGCTCATCATTTTTCTTGAACACCGCTACGTAGATAATGTCTTTTCCAACAAACACTTTCTCCGTAATGCGTACGACCTTGTATTTTCCATCGCGACGGAAAATAATCACGTCGTCGATGTCGGAGCAGTCCATCACATACTCATCTTTCTTTAAGCCATAGCCAACAAACCCTTCTTCGCGGTTTACGTACAACTTTTGGTTGGCCGCCGCCACAACGGTAGCGGCAATGGTATTGAACGAACGGATTTCGGTACGGCGTTGACGGTTCTTGCTGTATTTCTTCAGTAAATCTTTGTAATAGGCAATGGCAAAACGCGTCAAATTGGCCAAGTTATCCTCTACTTCTTTCAATTCCTCTTCCAGTTTCCGCATGGCTTCTTCTGCCTTAAAGCCATCATATTTCGAAATCCGTTTAATCCGCAGTTCCGTCAGACGTAAAATATCTTCTTCGGTTATTTCACGGTAAAAATCGGCTTTGAAAGGTGTCAGACCCGCATCGATGGTTTGAATGACGGCCTCAAAAGTCTCGCATTCTTCAATGTCACGATAAATTCGGTTTTCAATGAAAATTTTCTCAAGCGAACTGTAAAGCAGCTTTTCTTTCAGCTCAAATCGCCTGATTTCCAGCTCTCTTTTGAGAAGATTTACTGTTTGGTCATTACAAACACTTAATATTTCGGATACCGTCACAAAGTGCGGACGATCGGCGATAATGATACAGGCGTTGGGTGAAATACTCACTTCACACTCTGTAAATGCGTACAGGGCATCAATGGTAATATCGGGCGAAACGTTGGGGGCCAAATGCACCAATACTTCAACGTCTTTCGAGGTCAAATCTTCTACCTTCCGAATCTTAATCTTACCTTCATCATTGGCTTTAATGATGGAATCCTTGATGGAGGTCGTTGTCGTACTAAACGGAATTTCGCGAATAATGAGCGTTTTCTTATCCAGCTCTTCAATCTTAGCCCGCACCCGCACTTTTCCGCCGCGCAAGCCGTCGTTGTAATTCGTAATATCAATTTGTCCGCCCGTTGGAAAATCGGGGTATAACTGAATCGGTTGGCCTTTGAGCAACGCAATCGACGCTTCTACCAATTCAATAAAGTTATGCGGTAAAATCTTAGTCGAAAGCCCAACCGCGATTCCTTCCACCCCCGTTGCCAAAAGCAACGGAAACTTAACAGGTAACGTGACGGGTTCGCGCTTACGACCATCGTAGCTCAATTGCCATTCGGTCGTGTCATCGTTAAAAATAACATCACTGCCAAACTTCGAAAGCCTTACTTCAATGTAACGGGGTGCCGCCGCACTGTCGCCCGTACGAATATCCCCCCAGTTTCCCTGCGTATCAAAAATCAGTTCTTTTTGACCCATATTGACAATGGCCTCGTTGATGGAGGCATCGCCGTGTGGGTGGTATTGCATGGTGGCTCCGATGACGTTGGCCACTTTGTTAAAGCGCCCGTCGTCCATTTCCCGAAGAGCGTGTAGGATTCTACGCTGAACCGGTTTAAGGCCGTCTTCAATCGCGGGCACTGCGCGCTCCAGAATTACGTAGGAGGCATAATCCAAAAACCAATTTTGGTACATATCCCCCACATCCGACTGAGTATGGAGGGCATCTTTCTTAGGGCGTTTGTCTTCAGGTAAGGTTTCGTTGATTTCGCTCATTGTCTTTTACTGCGTGATTCGGGGGGTTCGGTTTTACAAAAAATTGGTTTCTTAGCTTCCGTTCTCCCGACGGAATTGCCCGCAAATCACAAAAAATTTAACACGTAAATATACAAAAAAAGGCATTAAAAATTGAATTTAGACCCACTCAATCCCCTTTTTAAGCAATAAAATTGTTTGCCCCTCAGGAGTGTCTGGCAATGGGTGATAATCGTAAATCCAACGCGCCAAAGGCGGCAAACTCATCAAAATAGATTCCGTGCGGCCGCCCGTTTCGAGTCCGAATTTTGTACCCCGGTCCCATGCCAAATTAAATTCGGCATATCTTCCCCGACGTACCAACTGCCATTCTTTTTCGGCTTCGGTAAAAGGGATGTCTTTATTTTTTAACATCAGGTGCGTATACGTCGGAGCAAAGGTTTCTCCCACGGCCTGCACAAAACGAAAAAGGCTCTCTTTGTCTTCTGACTTCTGATAATCAAAAAAGATACCTCCTACGCCACGCGTCTCCTGACGGTGGGGGATGTAGAAATAATCATCTGCCCATTTTTTAAATCGAGGATAATACTCAGGGTCGTGTTTATCGCAAGTGGCTTTCAATTGTTGGTGAAACCAACGGGCATCTTCTTCCACCACGTAGTGTGGCGTCAGGTCAATGCCTCCGCCAAACCAACTCACCCCGTTTGACATTTCAAAATAGCGCACGTTCATGTGAATAATCGGCACTTTCGGACTGTTTGGGTGCATCACTATCGAAACGCCCGTGGCAAAGTAGTCGGCCTGCTCGGTCAGATTCATCTGACGCATGAGTGCTTCGGAAGTTTGACCCTGCACGGCCGAAAAGTTAACCCCTCCTTTTTCGATGATGTTTCCATTTTCGAGCACCCGAGAGCGTCCGCCACCGCCGCTGTGGTGTTCCCATTTATCTTCTTTAAATTTACCCAAGCCGTCAGCGGTTTCGAGGGCTTGACAAATCGTATCTTGTAAGTGTTGAAAGTAAGTGGCAATCGTATCGCGCATGAATTGTAGTATTGGGGTGGTTTTGATTAACTCCTAAAAAATCAAGTAGTATTCTTTCAATAAAGTTCGAAACTCGTCAGAATAGCTCCCATCAAGGTGGTGAATATAGAGAGATTCGACAACAGATTCGGTATGATGACGCTCAAAAGTAGTAATCATTCGAAAAAGCGGCTTGTCGTGCCGTTGAAAAACCTGCAATTGACGGGTCGGCCATAGCCCTGCACCCGCGGCAATCTCCGTCAACAGTTGGGTTTCATACGCGGGTAAAAGTACCACAAAACGTCCCTCTACTGCCAATAACCGCGCCACCGAATCCAGCAACTCCTCTAAAGAAAGCGTATCGGTATGCAACGCCCGATTGCGCGCGGCTGACGACGACCGCAGATGATTGGCAAAAAAGGGAGGATTGCTGATAATCAGGTCGTAGTCTAAAAATTTTGAAGTCAGATTTTCATTTTCCCTAGGCCAATCCTGAATCGCCGTATGATGCACCGCTATGCGCTCCGTAAAAGGGCTTTGGACCACATTATCAACGGCTTGCAAGTAGTTTTGTTCCTCTATTTCTACCGCGTCAATGTGCATCAAATGATTTCGTTGGGCCGCCATCAACGCCAGCAGCCCAGTTCCAGTCCCGATGTCCAAAGCGCGTGCCGCATCCGTTACCTTTACGTATGCCCCCAAAATACAGGCTTCGGTGCAAACCTTCAACGCACTGCGGTCGTGCCAAACGGTAAACTTTTTAAATTGAAAATAAGGAGCAGGAGTTCTTGGCATGGATGATTAGGCGGTTACTTGCGCCCAAAATCTGCCGGATTCTCCCCCCAATATTCCGTTTCCCATTTCAAAATCTGATTGGTAAATTTATTTTTGGAGAGCCATTCCTCGGCGCGTTGGAGCAGTTCAAAGATTTGCTTGTTGGCAGGCGTTACTTCAAGTTTAGTGTTGGCATGTTTACGTTTTATCCAACTGATGGCGGTGCGAGAATCCGAATAAATCGGTAGATTACTTTGGTGTTTTTGAAGGTACGCTAGACCGTGCACAATCGCCAAAAACTCCCCGATGTTGTTCGTTCCATCCCGAAACGGGCCTTGATGAAATATTTTTTGCCCCGTGCGGAGGTATACCCCTTGGTATTCCACATCGCCCGTTGCGGTGTTCCAGGCGGCATCTACCGCAATACTTTCTAGGTTGGGATTGCCAATCTTTGCGGGAGCTTCTTTGAGCGGCGCTTTGGCCGTTTTGGGTGAAATAAAAGCCCAATAATTTTCTTTCAGGGCTTCTTCTGCCTCCTTAATGGTGTCAAATGACTTAAATTTAGCTTCAGGAAAACCCTTGATTTGGGCCTCACAGTCGGTCCAGTCCGTAAACACACCTCGTTTACGTCCTTCCCACACGACATAATATTTTTGTTTTTTAGCCATGCCACAAACTTACAAAAGTGCGGGTAAAAAAAGTGAATATGGGCTTTTAATCGTAGTCTATTCTTAGTGTTCGTTCGTACACTATACTACCAAACGAAAGAAAATTAACCACTGCACAAACTACATGAAATCTATTTTCTGTACTGCATTAGCCTTTTTATCCCTTGGCGCTTATGCCCAAAAGGGAGTTGTACTGACGGACAAATCTGCGGATAAAAAAGTGGAAGTCTCCATTGATGGCAAACCGTTCACGAATTATTTTTACCCTGGCCCTTCCGTCCTCAAAAAAGCCGTATTGTATCCTCTACTCACGGCCAAAGGCACCAACATTACCCGCGGATGGCCGCTTGACCCGCGTCCAGGTGAGCGCGTTGACCACCCTCACCACGTAGGAATGTGGCTCAACTATGAAGCCGTCAACGGGCACGATTTCTGGAACAACTCTCTGACCCCTCCCAGCTCAAAAGGAACCTACGGCACGATAGTACACACGGGCATCAAAAGCCTGAAAAGTGGCAAAAAACAGGGTGAATTGACCGTAACAGCCGACTGGCTCGACAAAAACGGCGGCCTGATGCTGACCGAAATCACCACCTACGTATTCAGCGGCGACGCCACCACCCGCACCGTGGATCGTATCACCACGCTCACGGCTAAAACTGACCTTGTCACTTTCAAAGACGTGAAAGACGGAATGTTTGCGATTCGGGTGGCCCGCCAATTGGAGCACCCTTCCAAAAGCCCCGAGGTATTTACGGATGCGTCGGGAGTGGCCACGAAAGTGCCCGTGATGGACAACACTGGCGTATCGGGCAGTTATCGAAACAGCGAAGGCATTGAAGGCGAAGATGTATGGAGCAAACGCGCCCGTTGGTGTAATTTGCGCGGAACAATGGGCAACGAAACCGTTAACTTAGTGATTCTCGACCACCCCAAAAACGCTGGTTATCCTACCTACTGGCACGCCCGGGGCTACGGGCTTTTTGCGGCCAACCCCCTCGGAATGAAGGTATTCAGCCAAGGAAAAGAAGAAATAAACCTCCAACTCAAAAATGGCGAGTCAACCACCTTCCGTTACCGCACCGTGATTGCATCTGAGACATTATCGGACGACAAAATCAATCAGATTGCCGCTGATTTTGGTAAAGTTAAGTAACGATTTCTATTCATCACTTTTGAGTCAAGCTAATTCGTTAACCATAACGGATTGGCTTGACTCAAAACGCTTCAAGTGGCTGATGAAACGAAACATTAAGTTCAATCATTTCATCTCAGGGGTTTCAGTTTTGTTTATACAGATGTTAGCTGTGATTTTATGACTTACACTCAATTTACAATAGATTGGAATGCTGACCCAAATTCACCAGGCGTTGAACTTGTGATTGGCGGAACTTCTGTGATAATTGATTTTTTCGTTAATTACTTTATTTACGACAATTTTAATGAAGGTGATAAAGCCAAAATAACTTTCTTTCATTGTCATAAATATTGTTTCAATTCTATGAATGATGAAGGCTACTTTATGGGTCAATATCGTTATAAATATACAGACTTACCATGGGGTCAGTTTTATAAATTAAACACAGACTGGGAAACAGATTTTCCTGTAGGACAAATTACTCTAAATGAAACAGTTGACAAAAGAAAATTACATCATTATATATTCTTCTTTAAAGACAATACATTTGAGTGTGTTGCTGAAAATTATCAATTAGAATTTAATTATTGTAATGACAAATGAACTAATTGAAATATTAAAAAAAGTAAGAGAGAAATTTGTAGACAATTCAGATATGATTTGGACAAGCTATGAAACAGCAAAAGAGATAAGAGATGAGTTAGATTCATTTATTGAACAAATTAAATTTGGCGACAACACTTGTTTAGAAAATATCAATATGCACTTTTTGCCAACTTCTACATTTCAAGAACATTCTTTGCAAAATGGTTGGACAAAAGAATACTTGAAACTTTCTGAGAAATTTGATAGAATCTACGAAAGGATGAAAAACCACAGCTAACAAGAGGTTTTGTATAAGTGTGGCTTGACGGACCTGCACAAAGCCTATTTCATTACCAATAAAGTATTCTAACAAAATAAACAGCACATTTATACCAAGATATTCAACCGCTAGACAATATACACAATGACACTTTTTTGGGTTCTTTGGGGCATCGACGCTGCCATATCGCTGGTGGTGCTGTATTTTTTCTTCATTGGCTTAGTAGACGGCTCCGTTTCTTCCTTCAATATGGGCCTATGGGTCATGATTTTATTGGGCATCGGCGCCATTATGCTGGGGAGTCTGTGGCTAAAATCAAATGACTATCTCCGTATAGCCAAGATCGTTCTGGCTATTTTGGCCGTACCCGGGCTACTGTATGCTTTATTTATGCTCATGATAATTATTACCAAACCGCGCTGGAATTAACCTTTCAGGCCGTTTTTTTGACGATTCAGTCGGGAGGAGTTGTTCTACGAAAAAGGTTTTTGTTGTTTTACAGTCTCTTTAACAACTTAAAAACACGATTTACAATGAAACTTTTCTCCTCCGTAAGCACGCTCCTTCTTTGGCTAAGCCTAGGAATGGCGCACGCCCAAATCAAAACCCCCGCCGCTAGTCCCGCCGCCACGGCAGTACAAAGCATCGGTTTGGCCAATGTAACCGTAGAATACAGCCGTCCATCGTTGAAAGGCCGTAAGTTATTCGGCACACCCTTAGCGCCTTATGGTCAAGTTTGGAGAACGGGCGCCAACAAAGTGCCCAACCTGATTTTATCCCAAGAAATGACCCTCGAAGGACAAAAAGTGCCTGCGGGAACGTATGGTTTGTTTACCATCCCGACCGAAACAGAATGGACGATTATCCTGAGCAAAAACCCCAATCAATGGGGGGCGTATGATTACAAACAAACTGACGACCTCCTCAGGTTTAAGGTAAAAGCCGAAAAAACGGCAAAAACGGAAGAGTATTTCACGATTGAATTTACCGACTTTACGCCCAATTCGGCCAAAATCGCCATTCGTTGGGAGAATTTACAGGCCAAATTCAGCATTTCGCACGACCCCGATGCGCAAATCATGGCGGAGATTCAACAAAAATTAAACGCGCCTACGGTCACTGAAGGTACGTACTCAGACGCCGCAAATTATTACTACGACACCAACCGCGATTTGAACAAAGCCTACGAATGGGCCAATAAAGTGGTCGAGAAAGAAAAAGAATACTGGACCTACTATCTGCGGGGGAAAATTGCCGCTAAAATCGGAAAATGCGACGTAGCCATCGCCGATGCCCAAAAAGGATTAGAACTGGCAAAAAAAACCAACGATGGTGCCTACATACTAAACCATACCAACGTGTTGAAAGCTTGCGGAAAATAAATTCTTTTATAACTCACTCATACACAAAAGGGTTGAAAGTCAGACTTTCAACCCTTTTGTGTGTATAAACAAATTTGAATTTTCTAATCGACTCTCCACAACAGTGAGGAATCTCCGTAACTTAAAAAGCGATAATCGTTGGCCAAAGCTGCGTGATAAACACTACGCCACTGTGGACCCAAAAATGCCGCCACGAGCAGCATCAACGTCGAGCCAGGTTGGTGATAATTCGTAATCAGTCCTTTACATATTTTGAAACGATAGCCTGGAAAAATCATTATCTCTGTCTCCCCCACCAATTCTTCTAGCTGAGCATCCGCCATGTAAGCCAAAATAGCCTTTAAAGACGCTTGAGGTGTGGGTTCGAAGGAATAATCCAAGTAAGGAGTCAGCTTTTCAATAAAAAAATGCTCACCGTCATTTCTTTGGCCTAAAGACGAAGTCAGCAGTTTTACCCCAATCCAGTACAAACTTTCTAAAGAGCGCATAGAAGTAGTACCCACGGCAACCACTTGCTCAATATGCAAAAGAAGATTTTCAATAAAAGACTTTTTAAAAACCACTTGCTCAGAGTGCATGGTATGCTCTACCGCATTCTGGACCTTTACGGGTTGGAACGTACCCGCCCCCACGTGCAGGGTCACAAAATCGTGGTGGATGCCTTTGGCAGAAAGTTTCTGAAATACATTTTCTGTAAAATGAAGCCCGGCCGTTGGTGCCGCTACTGCCCCTTCTACTTTTGAATACACTGTTTGATACGTATCCGAATCATGTGCATCGGCATGACGCCCCAAATAGGGAGGCAACGGAATTTCGCCCAATGCCCGAATCACATCGGCAAAATACAAGCCCCCCGACCAACTGAATTGAACCCAATTTCTTTCGTTATCAATCAGCTCGGCCTCTACGCTGCACTTTGTTCCTTGCACCAAACACTCAATACTGAGTTTTTCTCCCACTTTCCAACGTTTCTTATTCCCGATCATACAACTCCAAACGCAAAACTGGGTCTGTTGCATGATGTCGTTAATAATTCGAGAGGGAGCTTCTGGATGCAGTAAAAAGATTTCGATGGTTGCTCCCGTTGCTTTTTGAAAAAAGACCCGCGCTGGAATTACTTTCGTATTGTTAAAAACCAAAAAAGTATGCTGCGGCAAAAACAGCGATAAATCATAAAATTGCTCGTGCTGGATTTGACCATTGTCAAAAATTAGCAGCTTTGAAGTATCCCGTGGCTCAACAGGAAAGCGGGCAATACGCTCATCGGGTAAGTCGTAATGATAGTCCGCGAGTGGTATTTCGGGGAGATTTTGCATAACAGACCCTCTACTGACTAAAGCTCCTCTACTTTTGGTTTCATCATCAACCGAATGGGCAATGCCAAAACGATGATTAACAACAAAATCACAACTAGATAGAATAACCCTTCAAAATCGCCGATTTTAAAGGTAAATTCATTATTTACCGTGGCAAGAACAAATACCGTCATGGCAATAATGGTATTAATCATTGCAACCAAGCTAAAAATCCAGTTTTGAATATGCTCGTTGAGGTCATCGCGTTGCGCGGCCCATTCGGTTTGGTTCGGAATGGGCAATAGATGACTCGGTAATTTAATGAGTTGACGCCCCAAAGCGGGAAAAAGAACGTTGTTGGCCACAATCAAAGCGACCAAAATATAGAAAACATCTGATTTACCAATGAATTCGTCGGCTTTACCGAAGGCGTCAAAGTGTACACCGACATCAGCACTAAAAAGACTGTAACTGTAAATAGATATACCAAACACCGCAATCATTGAAAAAAAACGCCACGTGCGGATGGCTAAAGTTGTAAATTTCATAGTTAAAAAGTTAAGGGTTAAAAGTCAAAAATTAAAGGTTTGCATTAACCCCTAACTTTTAACTCTTAACCCTTTATCAATGTTTTAAAGAAATCAAGTTGCTGCGATTTCTATTTCTTCACCGTATTTATCATAGAATTTAAACTCTGTCACAGCCAATGAGCTGTCTTTCAGAAGTTTAACCCACGATTTATATCTAAACAACCACTTGAGTCGGGGCGACGGGAATCCCGCCGTAAAGTACGCGTGCAAGTACGGGTGAAGGGCTACCGACACCTTTTGTTCATTTTGACGGGTAAGGAGATATTCAAGGTTATTTTCAATAATATCCGAAATCAGGATACTGGGCTGAATCGTACCAGTTCCATTACACGTTGGACACACTTCGCGGGTCACAATGTTAATTTCTGGACGAACCCGTTGGCGCGTAATCTGCATCAACCCAAACTTTGTCAGCGGGAGCAACGTAAACTTCGAACGGTCGGCCTTCATTTCGGCTTTCATTTCGTCGTATAGTTGCTTTTTGTGCTCGGCTTTCTTCATATCAATGAAGTCTACCACAATGATTCCGCCCATATCGCGCAAGCGCAATTGGCGGGCAATTTCTTTCGCCGCTTCAATGTTGGTGTGCAGTGCCGTGTCTTCCTGATTTTCCTCGTTATTGGACTTGTTACCGCTGTTGACATCTATCACGTGGAGTGCTTCGGTATGTTCTACGATAAGATACCCGCCTCCTGGAAGGCTTACCGAGCGTCCAAACAATGATTTAATTTGCTTTTCAAGGCCTACCTGCTCAAACAGCTTATTTTTACCGCTGTAAAGTTTGAGTATTTTCTCTTTATCAGGCGCAATCGTGTGAATAAACCCTTTGATGTCGTCGTACATATCTTTGGTATCCACCGTGATACTATCAAAAGTATCATTCAGTAAATCGCGCATAATAGACGACGCCCGATTCATCTCCCCGATAATTCGGTCACGAGGTTTTGCTTCGGTGAGCATTTTCATTCCGTTTTCCCACTTTTGAATGGAGTTTTGAATATCTCTATCCAATTCTTCCACTTCCTTATTGGCCGCTACGGTGCGAACAATAATGCCGAAATTGGCGGGTTTTACCGATGTCATCAATCGGTGTAAACGGGTACGTTCAGCCTTATCCGTAATTTTTTTAGAGATATTGACTGAATTTGAAAAGGGAACTAACACCGCGTAGCGACCTGCAATAGAAATATCGCAAGATAAACGGGGGCCTTTAGTAGAAATAGGCTCTTTGACAACCTGGACGAGTATGGGCTGATTTTTACCCAATACTTTGTCAATTTTTCCAAGTTTGTCAATTTCTGGCTCCATTTTGAAGTTATTCAATTTGCCAGAATTCATTCGCTTAGCAATGACCTCTTTGGTCAGTTTGTTAAGCGATTGGACATTTGCACCTAAATCATGGTAATGTAGAAAAGCATCTTTTTCATATCCGATGTCAACAAAAGCAGCGTTCAAACCAGTAACAAGTTTCCGAACAGTTCCTAAATAAATATCACCGACCGTAAAACTGTTTTCCGACTCCTCAACGTGGTACTCCACAAGGCGCTTTTGTTGTAAAAGCGCTATGCGTGTCCCTTTTTGTGAGGCACTGATGATTAATTCGCTACTCAATGTTTTGTAAGGATCTAAGGTGAAAACCATTCCGTAAACCTTACGAATGGTTCAAAACAACTACATAGTCAAAAAGGCATTTGACGAAGTATATAAAACCCAAAACCAAGGTTGAAAAGCACCTTGGTTTTGGGATAAATTACTTCTTCTTATGACGATTTTTTCTGAGGCGCTTTTTCCGTTTGTGAGTAGCGATTTTGTGTCTTTTTCTTTTCTTTCCGCAAGGCATAGCTTTACAATTTTTAAGTTAATTAGTATGTTACAGCGGCCATATACCGCTTGTTATTCGTTTGTAAGTACCGCGAATAACGGTTTTATTTCAAGTCTTTTTCCAACTCCGCAATCGCCGCTTGAATGGTTGGATCTTTCTCCTGACCTTTCACGACCGACAGTTCTTCCAACGCCTCTTTATTCTTTCCCGTTTGAGCCAATGAAACCCCCAAATAAAAACGAGCTTTTGAATTCATGGGATTTCCTTTCAACAATTGACGAAACCGTTCCACCGCTTTTTCATACTGGTTTGAACGCATCGATAGAAGTCCCAAATTAAACAAAGCTACTTCATTGGTTGGATCATTTGCCAAAACTTCTCTCAACAACAAGATTCCCTGCATTGGCGTTTCCGTAGAAACGTAAGTCATGGCCATGTTGGCTTTGGCATTGAGAAGCGCAGGGTTCTTATCAAGCGCTTTTTGGTACCATTCTCTGGCCTTAGCACCTAATGCTGAGGACTTTTTGGTGTCAACTGCAAAACTAAACGCATCATAATAACGGTCGCCAGCACGAAGCAAGTTAGGCTCGGCAGGCTCCAACAAAGCAAGCGTTTCTGCGTACTTTGCGGCGCTGTCAAATTTTCTGATGTTCAGATAAAAATCAGAAAGTTTTAGTGCTGCTCCCCCTTTTTGCTTTGAATCCCGGGCAGAAATCAACTGCTGAGATAGCGCCGCGACCGAATTTTGCTGTTCGGCAGTCAATGGCTCAATATGAGTTTCCGCAGCGGTCGAAGTCGTTTCGGCTTGGCCCGATGCAGGTGCCTGAGTGCTGTCTTTACCCTCCGAAAGTTCACGCTCTTGGCTTTTAACAACAACTTTTGGCAAACTATAAAGCCCACCAATGAGTACAGTAGCCAATAAAATAACAATCAGGATTGAACGGTTCATAACATTTTCAGGCAGCTCCTTCGTGCCGTTGAAATTACTTTTCTGAGCCTTTTACTTGCTCAACAAATACTTTAGCAGGCTTAAAACTTGGAACATAATGCTCGTCAATAACGATGGCAGTGTTCTTAGAAATGTTACGAGCTACTTTTTTAGCGCGTTTTTTGTTAACAAAACTACCAAAACCACGAACATAAATGTTCTCGCCTTTGGCCAATGAGTCTTTTACTACTGTGAAAAACGCTTCAACTGTTTCAGAAACGTGTGCTTTTTCGATGCCGGTTTGATCGGCAACTGCTGCAATTAAGTCTGCTTTCGTCACTTTTTTAAACTTTAAGGTTATAAAACTGTTATTCTTTGTAATATTAGTTTCAAAATCCTGCGGAGCCAATCTATTTTACAATCGGCTTATTTTGAGCGCACAAAAGTAGTATAATTTCGACAAAATGCGAAAATCTTTTACGCCTTAATTTCAAAACAAACATTCGAAAACCATTGAATAACAAGTTTTTTGCCAACGAGCTCATTAAATGGTATGAGTATCATCACCGTGATTTACCCTGGCGGAGCACCCGCAACGCCTACTATATCTGGCTCTCGGAAATTATTCTTCAACAAACCCGTATCGCGCAGGGACTACCTTATTATGAACGCTTTACAGAAGCCTACCCCACCGTCATTGATTTAGCCAATGCTCCTGAGCAAGAGGTCATTCGACTCTGGCAGGGCTTAGGTTACTATTCCCGGGCGCGCAACCTGCACCAAACGGCCAAATACATTGTCGAAGAACTCAACGGTGCATTTCCAACAACCTATGCAGGATTGCTTAAACTAAAAGGAATCGGCCCTTATACCGCTGCTGCCATTGCGTCTTTTGCTTACGATGAACCCGTAGCGGTAGTAGATGGCAACGTATACCGGGTACTGTCGAGGGTATTTGGGATTGATACCGATATTACCAGCGGCGAAGGACAACGGCAATTTGCCAATTTGGCCAATGAACTTATTTCTCGCGAGCAACCCGCAACCTATAATCAAGCCATCATGGAGTTTGGGGCTGTTCAATGTACTCCGTCATCCCCTGATTGCCTGTTATGTCCAGTTCAACCCCATTGCGTTGCTTTTGCCACTGGACGGATTCATTTATTGCCCGTTAAAGTCAAGAAAACCAAGGTGCGAGAGCGGTTTTTCAACTATTTTGTCATTGTCCAAAATGGACGGATTGCCATGCGTCAACGAACCGATAAAGACGTCTGGCAAAAGTTGTTTGACTTTTACCTGATTGAAACAGAGGCAATCGTTCAAAGCATCGACGAATTTATTGATAATCAAACAATTAATGCCATTTTCTCTCAAACAACAATTAATCCACCAAGCCGAATTTTCACGCATATCCTCACCCATCAACGTATTCAGGCGCAGTTTTGGGTACTTGAAGCTCCCCCCGAAATTACGTTGAATTTACCCCCCGAATTGGCTTTTTTAACGGAAGAAGAAATAGAGAATGTACCCAAACCCGTGCTGGTTACGTCTTATTGGAAAGAGCATTTTTTTTGAGTATTTTTGTGATTGAAAATACTGCAAAAAACGCCAAAAATCGGGAATTAAAATGCTTATTTTTCTTTAGCGTCTTTACCCGATTTTTATCAGGTGCACATTCAAATTCGTAACTTTAAACATCTATATACTAAAATGGCAGGAGTAAACAAAGTAATTCTATTGGGCAATTTGGGCAGCGACCCGGAAGTACGCCACCTCGAAAACGGTTCAGCGGTGGCACGCTTCAACATTGCTACTTCAGAAGCCTACACCAACCGCAGCGGAGAACGAGTAGAGCAAACGGAGTGGCACCGAATTGAACTTTGGGACAATTTGGCCAAAATCGCCGAGCAATACCTTCGCAAAGGCAATACCGTCTATATTGAAGGGAAATTGCGCACCGAAACTTGGACGGATAAAGAAGGAAAACAGCGTGAAGGAAAAACCGTACGGGCAAATACAATGCAGTTGGTAGGGGGCAGAAACAGCGGAGGAGGAGATAGTAACGAACAATCTTCGCAATCCAACGTGGCTACGCAAGCAAGCCGCCCAGCACCTGCTCCCAAACCCGCCGAGCCGATATCGTCAGATCTTGGCGGCAGTGGTGACGATGATTTGCCGTTTTAACAACAAAAAACCTGACAGGGATTCCTGTCAGGTTTCAACAACACAATTTGTTTACTTCTTTACTACTTCCATTTTTACTTCGTAGTTCTTTTGGGCATCTGCATCTGCCTCAGTTCCTGGATAAGGTGATACCTGCTTCAAAACAAACAGATATTTCTCGTTTTTTACCGTCACTTCCAGAGAGTCTTGGCTCACAGGGCTTTTGTATTTTGAAGGTTGGACTTGTTGGCAATCCCCCAAGCACATTTGCACTTTTTGGGTGTCATTTACGGCCAAATCAACCACTACTTCACCCGAACGAATACAAATCGCGTTGGCAGGACAACGGTTGTCAGCGACTGCGTCAAATGAAAGTTTAATCCCCTCCACTTGCGTATTTTGTTTGATTCTTAAGCTGATTTCTTCTTTTAATCCCGCTTTTTCGTTGTTTTTTTGCTGCTCAGCGTCTATTTTTTCAGACTGGCAACCCATGGCTGTTAGAAATGCAAATAAGATTACTTTTTTCATGGCAAGAATAAATAATACTTTTATCCGACAAACACCGTGTCTGTCAACAATGCCAAGACGCAGCCTTTTTTTTATTAGTTGTAATCCTTTGTAAAAAAATGTTATCAATCATTGGAATTAACCACGTAGCCATCTACGTAGCAGATGTAGCACAAAGTGTTGAATTTTACGAAACAGTCATAGGATTAACTCCCTTGGCTCGGCCAGCCTTCGACTTTCCGGGTGCCTGGTTTAAAATTGGAGACGCACAGGAGCTGCACATCATAGGAATACGCACCGAGCCTGTTGTATCTGGCTCTAGAAGTAATCATTTTGCGCTGGAAGTGAGTGATTTGGACGAGTGGGAGGCTCATTTTAAGGCAACAAATACAGCCTACCGCCCTCCCAAATTTCGGCCTGATGGCGTACGGCAGATATTTCTCCAAGACCCCGATGGGTATTGGATTGAATTTTTTTCAAGAAAGGGCAACCAATTGATTTAGGTTGGTTGCCCTTTCTTATTTATTTTTTTTCAAAAGCCAACGCGGCACCGTTCATGCAGTACCGTAAGCCCGTAGGGCGCGGGCCATCGTCGAACACGTGCCCTAAATGGGCGTCGCAAACGGCGCAAATGACCTCATCGCGTTCCATGCCAAAGCTTTTGTCTTTTTCGTCTTTCAAGACTTTTTTATTGAGCGGAGCGTAAAAACTGGGCCAGCCTGTACCCGATTCAAATTTGGTATCGGAACTAAAAAGAGGCGTATTGCAACATACGCATTTGTAGGTTCCCTTCTCTTTGTTGTTCCAGTAAGGTCCCGTAAAAGCGCGTTCAGTTCCTTTTTGACGGGTAACGTAGTACTGCATAGGTGTCAGCAGTTTTTTCCACTCCGCGTCCGTTTTTACAACCCGTTTCAATTCCTGGCTTTGCTGTTGGGCCAGCGCCGGCAGTCCGGCCAATACTACTCCTCCAAGTGAGCGAATGAAAATACGGCGATTCATCTTTGTTAGGTTATGCTTGTTTTGTGCTTATATTAACGTATTCTTTTATTGTATAGTTTTAATTATCGAAAATATGCTTCCAAAGTGGGATTTAGCGGGTAAAGTTGCGCTAGTAACGGGTGGAACCAAGGGAATTGGACGGGCCACAACCCAAACATTGCTGCAACTGGGTGCCGAAGTAATCATCGTTGCCCGCAATGTAGATGATATTGAGCGTCAACTCGCCGATTACCAAGCGAATGATTTGAAAGCAACTGGTTTTGTAGCCGATTTGAGCGACCATGAAACCATTCCTGAGCTCGTCAAACACATTAGCCTGCGTTGGGGAAAATTAGACATATTGGTCAATAATGTAGGAACTAACATCCGAAAACCTACCACGAGTTATACAACCGATGAATTTAATGTAATCATTTCCACCAACTTAACCTCGGCATTTTCATTATCGCAGGCATTGTACCCGTTGTTAAAAAATGCCCAAGGATGTATTGTCAACGTTACCTCGGTAGCGGGATTAACCTCCCTTAAAAGCGGCTCTATTTACGGCATGACTAAAGCCGCTCTCAATCAATTGACCCGAAATTTGGCCTGTGAATGGGCCAGCGACGGTATTCGCGTCAACGCCGTAGCGCCCTGGTATATCGAGACTCCTTTGACCGAGTCAGTACTGTCCAACAAAGAAAGCCTCGATTACATCCTATCGCGTACGCCCATGAAACGCGTGGGGCAGCCCGAAGAGGTCGCCTCGGCAATCGCCTTTCTTTGTTTGCCCGCCGCCAGCTATATTACGGGGAATATTGTAACCGTCGATGGTGGTTTTGCCGTGTATGGATTTTAAGCTAATTTTAAAAAAATTTAAAAAATACGTCCCAAAACTTTCAAGTGCGAAAAAAAATTCATTTTTTCGGCTTCTAAATGACCTACTAACTCCTAACACTAACCATGTCAAAACCTAAACAAAGCTACGTTGGACCATTGATTATCATTGGTTTATTATTTTTCGTATTCGGATTTGTCACGTGGGTAAACGGCACGCTCATTACTTTTTTCAAGAAAGCCTTTAGCCTCGACAACACTAGCTCCTACCTCGTTACGTTTGCCTTTTTTATCTCTTATACAGTTATGGCCATTCCTTCTTCGGAAGTGCTAAAACGTACAGGCTTTAAGCGTGGGATGTCACTTGGATTGGGAATTATGGCTGTTGGCACACTGATTTTTATCCCTGCTGCACAAATCGCTTCATATCCTTTGTTTTTGGTCGGTCTTTTTACCATCGGTATTGGTCTAACCCTATTACAAACTGCATCCAATCCCTATGCAACCATCCTCGGCCCCCGCGAAAGCGCCGCCCAACGGATTAGTTTTTTAGGAATTGCCAACAAATTAGCGGGAATATTCAGTCAACGCCTCTTTGGTGGTCTTTTATTGGCAGGCGGTGCCGCCACAACACCCCAAGAAGAGCTTCAAAAAGTAGAAACTCCTTACTTGATACTAACAGCGGTATTGGTCGTGTTAGCGGGGGTAATTTGGTTCTCAAAAGGACTTCCAGAAGTGAGCGAAGAACAAGAGGAAGTACCTGGGAATACGGTTAAAGTGACCCGTAACAGCGTTTTTTCTTTTCCAAACTTAGTGTTGGGCGTCATTGCGTTGTTTTGTTACGTAGGAGTTGAGGTGATTGCAGGAGATACAATTATCAGTTATGGCGTCTCTCTGGGCTTTCCCGAAAGTGAAGCCAGTACCTTTGGTACTTATACGCTTTGGTCAATGCTTGCCGCTTATGGCTTGGGCATCGTCCTTATTCCTAAATATGTTTCACAAGTCACGTGTCTACGTGCTTCTGCCATTCTTGGTATTGTAGGCACGGTGGTTGCCGTTACTACAGGTGGTTTTACCTCCGTTTTATTTATTGCTTTCTTAGGTTTCGCCAACGCCCTTGTGTGGCCTGCGATGTGGCCTTTGGCTTTGGATGGGCTAGGTAAATTCACCAAAATCGGCTCGGCTCTGCTCATTATGGGGATTTCGGGAGGTGCCGTTTTACCACTAATTTATGGTAACATAGCAGATTCCATCCATAGCACCCAACAAGCGTATTGGATAATGATGCCTCTCTATTTGTTTATCCTTTATTATGCTTTTATTGGCTATAAAAAACGCAGTTGGTAATTTCATTTAAACAGGCCTTTTGCCGCCCTCTCTTCCCCAAAAAGAGAGGGAATTTTTTTAGATATGAAAATCAGTACACCGGGCCGAATATGTTTGTTTGGCGAACATCAAGATTATTTAGGATTACCAACGGTAGCCGCCGCTATTTCGCGCCGAATCAGCATCGAAGGAAGCCATCGTGCGGATGAGCAAATCATCATTCATTTGCCAGACCTCAAAGCACAGGAAACTTTTACGCTCTCCAACGCATCAACATACGTCAAAGACCGGGATTATTTTCGCAGTACGCTCAACGTATTACGCCGACGTGGATTTGTGTTCAGCCAGGGGCTAGAATGTGAAGTTCACGGCAATATTCCCATCAATTCGGGTACATCGAGTTCGTCGGCGCTCATCGTTTCATGGGCCAATTTCTTAAGTCGAAACGCCGATAATCCTGCCGTTATTTCTTCAAAAGAACTTGGAGAAATTGCCAACGAAGCCGAAGTGTTGGAGTTTGGGGAACCTGGCGGCATGATGGACCATTATTCAACGGCTATCGGTCATGTGATTTACCTTGAATCTACGCCCAAGATTTACGTAGAAGCCTTACACCCAACCTTGGGCACCTTCGTTTTGGGAGACTCACAGCAACCCAAAGATACACTCGGTATTTTGGCTCGCTGCCGCTTTGGTATGGAAGCAATCATAAAAAAAGTAACGGAATACGACCCTTCATTTTCGATTTTTCATACGCCTTTCTCTCAGGCTTCCGACTACTCTTCTTTGCTCTCAACGGATGAGCTTGGGCTGTTAAAAGCCAACTTGGAAGACCGAGACCTGTTAATTGAAGGAAAAAAGTTACTCCAACAATCCGCCACTTCTACCCAAGAAACCAACGACATTGATGCGGCTTTTGGTCAATTACTTTACCGACATTTCCAAAACCTCCGTGACCATAAACGCACCTCTACCGATAAAATAAATCGTATGGTGGAAGCCTCCATGAACGCTGGCGCCTTGGGAGGAAAAATAAACGGTTCAGGCGGTGGCGGCTGCATGTTTATGTACGCGCCCAATTGTGCCCATGAAGTAGCCGATGCCATACGACGGGAAGGAGGAATTCCGTACATTATTACGGTTGACGAAGGAACGAAATTAGAACAATAAAGCCGTTCGGTGGTTTTATTGATAGGTCATAAAAATCTTTTGGGGTGTTTGAGTCGTTTATTAAGTTTTAAAAACGATTCTAACACTTTTTTTATTTACAAAATAAAAAAAACAAACATAAAAAAGAGCAGGCTCACACCTGCTCTTTTAAGAATAGAGAATAGTTTCAAGGCTGTTAATAGTTAGAACAAAAGCCCTTTGCTGAACATCGGATAAATAAAGTAAAATACGATATAGACCATGACAAGGAGCGTTAAAGCGGCTAACCAAATACTCTGGTCGCCTAAGAGGGGCGTTCTCCTCTCATTGGAGGGCATGCGGTAGATTTTCTGAGTTTTCATAACCTGTGGAATGGTTTTTTGGGGTTTTGCACTGCAAAGGAGCCACCTTTTTTTTACATTCTTTAGCGTAGAACTACGTGTTCTACTGAAAAGTTATCAAACGGTCGTTCAGCTGACTTTTAGAACAGGATTATTACTTTTTATTTGTACAATTATCACTTTTACGAATGCCATCATACATCACATCAATCGGAACAGCTGTCCCTGAAAACTGCATCGAACAATCTTCCATTGCCGACTTTATGGTTCGGGCTTCGCAGTTAGATGCAAATGAGGCACGTAAACTCAGGGTATTGTATCGAAGCACTAAAATCAGGAAACGGTATTCCGTATTGAATGACTACGGCAAAACCGAAAACTTTGAATTTTACCCCAACACAGCTGACTTAGAGCCATTTCCAAGTGTATCTCAACGGATGCTGGCCTATCGACAACACGCCCTACCCTTGGCACTAAATGCTATCAAAGCCGCATTAACACATAACAATAAAGTTTTAAAGACCCCTGATTTTACGCACCTCATTACCGTCAGTTGCACAGGGTTATACGCCCCAGGATTAGACATTGAGTTGGTTCAAGCTTTGGGCTTATCCCGGCAAGTCCAACGAACTTCCATCAATTTCATGGGCTGCTACGGAGCATTTAACGGGCTCAAAATGGCCAATACCATTGTAAAAGCCGACCCGCAAGCCAAAGTCTTATTGGTTTGTATTGAGTTGTGCACGCTACATTTTCAGAAAAAAATCGACGATAACTACCTGCTTTCCAATGCCCTATTTGCCGACGGAGCCGCCGCTGTTATCATTGAAGGACAACCCAAAACGCTGTCACTTGAGATGCAGTCTTTCCATTGTGATTTACTTTTTGAAGGTCATAACGACATGGCTTGGCACGTGGGTGATTTTGGGTTTGAAATGGTATTGAGTTCGTACATACCACGTTTGGTAAAAGGAGGACTTGGTGAGCTGATGAACCAACTGCAACAAAATACTGACTTACCTACTTTTGATTTTTACGCTATTCATCCGGGGGGCCGGGCCATTCTCGAAGCCGCAGAAAGCCAACTGGGCATCACCCCAGAAGATAATCGCTATGCATACGAGGTTTTGAACGATTACGGCAATATGTCGTCATGTACGGTTTTATTCGTTTTGCAAAAATTGCTTCAGGAACGCACCACTGATGATGTGGGCAAACATATTTTCAGCTGTGCTTTCGGGCCAGGGCTAACGCTCGAAACGGGTATCTTCAATATAGTATAACGCAATTACCCACTGATTGTAAACACTTTACCCATTTTCAGTCAAATTATTTTTGATTGGCTGTGACTTTATTGTACTTTCTGCAACTAATACTTTCAAATCCATCCGTCAACATTCGCCGTGGCAAAGGTATCGTTACAGGAAGAGTTTGTTCAGCTCATCGCAACGCAGCAAAAGCTTATTCATAGCCTTTGCAGTCTTTACTTTCCCCTGCCCGAAGACCGGAAAGATATGTTTCAGGAAATAGTTCTCCAACTTTGGAAATCTTATCCTTCATTCAACCGACAGTCAAAGGTTTCTACGTGGATCTATCGAATTGCGTTAAATACGGTGTTTACCAAATTCCGTAAAGAAAAAGGGTGGCCAAAAAACGAATCTTTTACGGAGCATACCTATCAGATATCAGAGCCAGAAACGGCTTTTGAAACCATACCAGCAACGGAAGAATTGAACCGCGCCATTGCACAGCTCTCTCATGTCGATAAGGCTATCATTATGCTTTATTTAGAAGAGCACACCTATGATGAAATTGCCAATATGATGAATCTGAGCCGTACGAATGTCAGCACGAAAATCAATCGGATAAAAAACCAATTACAAAAACTATTAAAAAATCAACTGCCATGAATTTCGATGAAATAAAGCCTCTTTGGGAATCCTATAAAGAGCAGGTTGATGAAGAATGCCGATGGACCTCAGCCGAACTCAGAGAACTCATAAAAGGTTTGCCTAAACCCATCCCCTGGTACCGAAAAGCGCAACGGCCCATGCTTCAATTTTGTGTAAGCATCTTTCTCATTACCATTACTTCAGGTTGCTAAACCCTAAAAATCTGCATTTTATGTTATGCTACATTGTTTGGGACATCGCGCCCGATGTCTTTTCTATTGACCTTTTTGAAAGTACTTTTCCCATTAAATGGTATGGTTTACTATTTGCCTCAGCCTTCTTGGTCGGACAATTTATGCTGACCACTATTTTTCGAACGGAGCGCATGGAAGAATCGCACATCGAAACGCTCTTTTTGTACATGGTGATTGCTACGGTTATAGGTACTCGTTTGGGGCATTATCTGTTTTATGAATGGGAACTTCTTTTTAGTAATCCTCAAAAATGGTTCCTTTCCATGATCAGCCTTCCGTTCCGTGGATTAGCAAGCCACGGTGCCCTGTTTGCAATTCCGCTGGCTTTATACCTGTACTCACGCGGCAAAAATAGACCGCCTTTTTTATGGTTGGTTGACCGTATCGTTATTGCAGTAGCTCTTGGCGGAGCTATGATTCGTCTGGGCAACCTCCTTAATTCAGAAATTTACGGAACGCCAACTGCCTTGCCCTGGGGGTTTGTCTTTGTACGAGAAACAGATTATAGGCTTTTACCGCTTATTCCACGTCACCCTACCCAGTTGTACGAAGCATTTTTCTGCCTGTTTCTTTTTGGCTTGACTTTTTATCTGTGGAAGCAAAAAAGACATCAACTCCCATCGGGTACGGTGGCCGGACTTTTCATGGTTTTGCTTTTCAGCTTTCGTTTTCTAGTTGAATTTCTTAAAACTCCACAGGAAGCTTTTGAAAACACCCTGCCGTTAAACATGGGACAATGGCTGAGTATTCCCGCCATTATAGCGGGTGCGCTACTGCTTGTTTTTATCTACAAAGTACCGCGTACATCAGGCAATATTCATGCAACGCCCAATATCTCTCAAAAATTTAGGTGATTTAATAGCCCAATTGATTTTCCAGTAGTACTAGTACTGTCTGAAAATCAATTCATGAAAGAAACCTCTACTTCCTACCCCAAAGCCCTCTTAAGTAGTGCGGCCTTAACACTACTGCTTTTCGGGCTTTTTTTATTGACTAACTGGAAGCTTCCAGTCAAGGAGCTAATGCTCTCAAGTCCCTATTTTTTGGTGATTTATTTTCTACTTTTTACCGTAGGTAAGCCGAGTGTGGTGTTGCACTGGAAAGAACTGCTCAAAGGGAAGCCTGAAAAAGCGGTTGTTTTTCCAGCATTGCTGATTTTGGTACTTTATACCTTCTTAATAGTACACAGCCATACACCTTTTAAAGGGTCGGCGGGTTTGTTTATTTTCTATTTATTGTTTCCCACGCTGGGGTTTTTAGCTTTTCAAAAAACAGCATTGCCCGTTGCATGGTCCGACATTGTATTTGTATTGTTGATTGTCATCCCCGCCACGAGTATGTCCTTTGGGGTGGGTACATCGTTACCTTTCAATGGCTCGGGGTTCAGCAACGCCATGCGTTTAGTGATTATGATTTCGACCGTGTATAGTTTCAATTACATCCGAAACCTCCCCGATGTCGGCTTTTATCCGAACTTTCGTAGGTACTCTCTCTTTACGGCACTTTGGGTATGGTTGGCTTTTGTGGGGTTGGTCGCGCTTTTGGGCTATTTTGGGAATTTTCTAAATCTCAATGGGCACAACATCCTCTCCATTGAATTTGCTTACGAATGGGTCAAAGATTTCGTGCGTATTTTTGTGGGTACGGCATTGTTTGAAGAGTTGTTTCTGCGTGGGTTACTGCAAAATATCCTTTCGAAAAAAATAACACAAAGCGGAAAATGGCCAGTGTACTGGAAGTGGGGATTTACCATTTTTATCGTCCTAGCGTTCGTAACTGGCTATTTTGTTCAACTCAAAATGGCTTGGTTTCCCGTACTTATAACAGTGTTAATTTTTATACCAGCGTATTTTATTGAGAAGAAACAAACTGATATTCAGGGCCTTTACACTGCATTAGCCATTACGAGCATCTTTTTTGGCTTGGTTCACTTTCATTCAGGGTCTCTGCTTTTTGTGGGCTTGGCAAGCATCGCTGGTTGGGCTTACGGGTATACCTACATGAAAACCAACAGCGTCTTTTATGCGGCGTTGGTACATGCACTGGTTAATTCTTCCGAATTCCTTTTTCATATTTAATAACTATTCACGTAGAAAAGCAAAGGGGCAATGACGCGGTGTTTTTAATCCCTTTGCGCCCTTGCGTGACAACTAATAAACGAATGAAACGAACGCTAAAAAAAGTCGCCAAATTTCTAGCCTATACATTGGTCTTTTTGGCAGTGTTTGGCTATTTCTATTTTATTCTTCCTTTTTGGGGAATGCCTTTCAATACCCAACGGCACGGCAACCCACCACTGACACCCGCATGGGCGTTGGAATGTTGGTTGTGGGAGGATGACCAAAACACCGCTGCCTACGCCGATTCGCTACTTGCGGGCTACCGACAATACGATATTCCAGTGCGTACCTTGTTGATTGATAGCCCTTGGAGCCTCCGTTACAATGATTTTGAGACGGATACAAGCCGTTATCCAAATCATGAAAAATGGTTCACGGGCTTACAGGACCAAGGCTACCGAGTAGTGTTATGGATGACCTCGATGGTCGACAGTTACAGCAAAGACACTAAAATCCAAGAATCAGAAGATTTTTACCGAGCGGCTAAAGATAAAGGCTATTTGGTGGGAGATGGCAACGAAATAAAGTGGTGGAAAGGCAAAGGTGGGTTCATTGATTACACCCACCCTGAGGCTAAACAATGGTGGCAAAACATGCAACAAAAAGTCCTAAAATACGGCATCGACGGCTGGAAACTAGACGGCACCGCGACCCTTTTTCGGAACCAACTCGGTCCTATTCCTTTTCTATACCAAAAAGCACATTCGGGTTGGCTAACTACACGCCAATACATGGATTTGTACTACCGAGAAGAATACGCCAACGGTCTACGAACCAACCCTGAATTTGTGACCTTGGCCCGTGCCATGGACCGAGGGTTTCATCCCGAAGGATTTGCACCCATTGATGCTTCGCCCGTCAATTGGGTAGGCGACCAAAAGCATCATTGGCAAAGCAAAAGTCAAACACCCGCCCAAGGAGAAGCTCAAAAAGACATTGCGTTGGAAGGCGTACAGGGCTTTGAATCGGCAATTGAAAGTATCTTAAAAAGCGCCAAGTTGGGGTACAGTGTTATTGGGTCCGACGTGGCGGGCTTTTCGGGAGATTCTATTCCCGCCCGTTTGTACATTCGATGGGCTCAGTTTTCTGCCTTTTGTGGGTTGTTTCTCAACGGCGGTCATGGCGAACGAGCGCTTTGGAAAAGAAGCCCCCAAGAACTCGAAATCATCCGTCGCTTTTCATGGTTGCATACCGAATTGGTGCCCTACATGTACAGCTACGTAGTCTCGGCGCACCACGGCGGTACACGACTACAACGACCGATTGAGGGAAAATATCACTACTTATTCGGCGACAATCTGTTTGTCGCACCGATTTACAAAGATGAATTAGACAATAAAATCCATTTACCAGAAGGACAATGGCGGTATTGGTTTGACGACAAAGAGGTAATCACGGGGCCAAAAACGTTTACTAAAAAGTTTCCCCTCGAAGAATTTCCCGTGTACGTAAAAGAAGGAGCCATCATTCCTCTCCACATCCAACGCGCATATACGGGCATTGGCGATTCTACCTCGACCAATTACGTCACATGGCTTATCTATCCCAAAGGGAAAAGCGAATTCACAGTTTATGATACCAAAGACCAGACCCCTACGACGCTGATTGTTGACCAACAAGCCAACGCATTAAATCTACAATTTAAAGGCAAAAAGCGCCCTTCTATCCTAACAATCCACGCTCCTGAGCGACCAAAAAAAATAACCGTAGGTGGAAAAGAAGCCACCTTTCAATATGATCTTAAAAAACAAAAGTTAAGTTTTAAAGCAGACATAATCGGCGAAGCGAAAGTTTGGTGGTAGCGTACCCACCCCACTCACTCATTCAACCTAGCCTCTTCCAAATCCAGTTCATATTCCTTGTTCCTAAGCAACTCATCGGAGTAGTGTTTTTCATTGCGTAGTTTGTAGAGTTCGCTTCTGCGAATGGCAACGAGCTCCAGTAACATCCGACGGTATTTGGGCAAAAAATGCGGAGTTGCCACTTCTTTTTCTTCCTTCAACAGCTTACGGTTGGCAATGTCAACCATGCGTTCATAGCGGTCCTTGATACGTGTGTAGGCATCAATAGAATTGAGCTCATCAGGGTAGTTGGTTTGAAGATGGTTTAATGCGGCTTCGGCCAAACGCAAACGTATCACTATTTCTTGCTCTTTATCATCGCCCTCTTCCTCCTTGATATCCAACCATTTAATGATGGACGTGAGACTCAACCCCTGAAATACTAACGTAAACAAAATAACAACAAATGTGATAAACAGAAGCAAGTCACGGTGGGGAAACGCCAAGCCATTGGTCAATGTCAACGGCACTGCCAGCGCCGACGCCAGAGAAACTACCCCGCGCATCCCACTCCAAGCAATCAGAAATTCGTTTTCCCACTTCATCCTTTTCTCTTTTTTTGACAAACGGCAGGATAGATAAGCCCCAGAAAACACCCAAACTATCCGCACAACGACGGTTACAACACTGATAATCAAGGCGTAGAAAACCAGTTCAATGATTGTATACTGTTCCAGGCCAGTGATGATTTGGGGAAGTTGCAAGCCAATCAGGATAAATACCAGCCCATTGAGCATAAAAATCAGCGCTTCCCAAACCGAGTACGCCTGAATACGACTGTTATACGTAAAAATTTCATGGGAACGAAAGCTCAAAAATAACCCACCGCTAACCACTGCCATCACGCCAGAAAAATGATAATGTTCGGCGGCGATGTACATCAAATAAGGCGAAATAATGGTTAGAGAAGTGTCGATACTCGGCGTTGTGGGCAAAAATTTATGGACAAAATACAGCACATTAGCGATGCCGAGGCCAATGGCGATGCCCAACCCCGCCACCATAAAAAAATCAGTGGTGGCTTTGGCAAACGTAAATTGACCCGTGAGCGCAGCGGCAAGGGCAAAACGGAAAACGATGAGCGACGAGGCATCATTAATCAGGCTTTCGCCTTCCAGAATGGTTACGACTCGCTTAGGAACCTTGATGCCCTGCAAAACCGACGTGGCCGCCACGGCATCGGGCGGCGAAATAATACCACCCAATAAAAAGCCCAAAGCCAACGGGAAGTCAGGAATAAGCCAGTGTGCTATCAACGCAACGGCCGTCGACGTAAAAAAAACCAATCCAAAGGCCAACATACTGATGGACCTACGGGCCGCCCAAAAATCCCGCCATGAGGTATTCCAGGCCGCAGCGTATAAAATAGGCGGTAAAAAAAGCAGAAAAACAATATCGGGATGAAGGCTTACATGTGGTATGCCAGGAATAATGCCAATCAGCAAGCCCATAATAACTAAGAAAATGGGGTACGATATTTTAAGTTTCTCACTCAACATTGAGAGCATCGAAACCGCAAAAAGAAGCGAAACAATCAGCAATAGATTTTCCTGAATCATAAAGACTATAAATGGGTAAAAATCCGTGGGCGTTTTTGCAAGAATATGACAACTAAAGTCCTAACATAGCCAAATTACGAACAAAATCAATGTTTTGAGCGACACATATTTCTAAAGATAACAAACTGGGTAATGCCGCGCAAAGGGGCCTTTCAACAATCCCCATTTTGCGTAATTTATTCCCCAATGACTTTGAAAGAGTAAATGGATTGCTTTTTTACAAACCTTTGATTATCTTTCACTATCAATCTATACGCAAAATGAATAATATCTTCAGGGGGTTACTGGCCGGTTACGGCGCAAAAAAATTAGGCGGCGGTTGTTTCAGTACCGTCCTCATTTTCATTGTACTTTGGTATGTATTGGGACAATGCAGCTAAAAAAACATTCCACTTTAAACTCAAACCCCGCTCCTTTTGGGCGGGGTTTTTTATGCCCCCTTTTTTCAGACAAAAAAATCCAAAGTTGATTTCCATTTATCCATCAATAAAGGACGAAAATCCAGTTTTTTACAAACCTTTTTCGGGCACAGTTCGTTGTTTGAAGTAAATGGATTAATCATTACAACAAAAAAAATGACTAATCCATCTCCACGACAATAGACTTCATTTTTCATGGAAAAAGCCGAAAAAATCCGAAAAACATACGTTGAGTACGTGCTTGACCACGGTCAACCTCCCGCCTCGTTTTATGCCTTTGCCAAAAAACTCAAAATGACCGAGGGGGAGCTGTACGAATTTTATACTTCGTTTGAGTC
Organism: Runella rosea; assembly: GCF_003325355.1. Classification (GTDB taxonomy): domain Bacteria; phylum Bacteroidota; class Bacteroidia; order Cytophagales; family Spirosomataceae; genus Runella; species Runella rosea. Next base: position 782,159 of record NZ_CP030850.1, on the reverse strand, counting down.
CATCGACATGGATTTGTGGGTTTCATTCTTTCAACAAGCCCGCACCAACGCCGAAAATGACCCCACGTATCAGGGCTATTCGGTACGCGAAAAACTATTAGCATTTTATTATACATGGGTAGAAGTGCTGAAATCCAACCGTAGTTTTGTCACGTACAGTTACCGTAAACTTCCACAACCGATAGCGGCCAAAAATCCGCCAGAATTGCGCCCCTTTAAGGAAGCTTTTATCACTTACGCCCACGATTTGATGTACGAAGGCCGCGAAAGTCGCGAGATTGTGGCCCGCCCCTACGTATCAAACCGTTATCCAGAAGCCGTTTGGCTCAATACATTATATCTTTTGGACTTTTGGGTAAAAGATACAAGCCGCAATTTTGAATTGACCGACACCGCCATCGAAAAAACCGTCAATACCGCCTTTGACCTCATGGGACGCTCTCTCGTTGATACGGTTGTTGACTTAGCCAAATTTGTCTATCAAAATAGATAAGTATTCGTATTCAGTAATATGAAACAACAAAACAGTATCCCCACCTCCAAAGTAGCACGGGCCACCCAATTTTTGAAAACGGGCGCCAAAATTGGCGGCAACTACCTGAAATACAACGTCAAAAAAATAATGGATCCCTCCATGACGCGCGACGAACTACATCAGGACAACGCCACCGATGTCTATGAATCATTGAGTGAACTGAAAGGCTCCGCCCTCAAAGTAGCCCAAATGTTAAGTATGGACCGCAGCGTGTTGCCGCGCCAATACGTCGATAAATTTCAGATGTCGCAATACTCCGCGCCGCCGCTTTCGGGTCCGTTGGTGGTCAAAACATTTCGGGGTTATTTTGGAAAAGCACCGCATGAATTATACGACAGCTTTGACATCAACGCCATCAATGCCGCTTCTATCGGACAAGTACACGAGGCGCGGAAAGACGGCAAGCGATTGGCCGTCAAAATCCAATATCCAGGCGTAGCCGAAAGCATTAGTTCAGACCTGAAGATGGTTAAACCACTAGCTGTCACCCTGTTTGGATTGAACGAAAAAGACGTAGAGCGCTATACCGAAGAAGTAGAGACCAAGCTATTGGAAGAAACCGACTATGAGTTGGAACTACGCCGCTCCGTCGAAATTTCGGAGGCATGTAGCCACATCGAGGGACTTATTTTCCCAAAATATTATCCTCAATTGTCCTCAAAGCGCATTTTGACGATGGATTGGCTCGAAGGTCTTCACTTGAAGGATTTCTTACAAACCAACCCAACGCAGGAAGCACGCGACCGAATCGGACAATTATTGTGGGATTTTTACGACCACCAAGTGCACCAATTACGGCAGGTTCACGCCGACCCCCACCCAGGTAATTTCCTAATGCGGGCCGACGGTACCATGGGCGTGATTGATTTTGGCTGCGTAAAAGTTATTCCTGACTATTTCTACGATAATTATTTTACGCTCATCAATCCAGATACGGTTGATGATGACGCGCTCATCGAAAAGATTTTTTATAACCTCGAATTTTTGGTGAAAGAGGACGGCCCGCGCGAAAAAGCGTTGTTCACCGATTTATTCAAACAGATGATTCGGTTGCTAGGGCAGCCCTTTGCCTCCGAAGAATTTGATTTTGGCGATCATTCCTATTTTGATACCGTATATGCTTTTGCCGATGAATTGGCCAAAGTCGAAGAAATCCGTAATTCAAAAGTAGCGCGGGGTTCGAAAGACGGTTTGTACATCAACCGTACCTATTTTGGACTGTATTCGATGCTTAATGAACTCGGTGCTCGCGTTCGGACCAATCGCCCAGAATGGTTACGAAGCAAAAAACAGGAAGCCCAAGTCTCTTAAAAACCAGAAAGAGAACAATTGACCCCAAGTTTGATATTTGTAGGAAAACTCTTTGCTACAAATATCAAACTTGGGGTCAGTATTTTTTAACGCTGCAACAATGCCTCAAAAACAGGATACTCCTCCCCTTCTTCATTCATAATCCCCAATTCACCCACCGTTCTAAACATCGTTACCGACACAACGTTGGTTAGGGATAAATGCTCTAACACTTTTGCGGTCCACACCTTTGCAAAGTTGGTTTTTTGGCGACTATCTATTTGTTTTTCAAGTGGTAATACAAAATCAACTGGATTGGTCGCGTAAGGATTCGAGCGTTTGCGCAACGCAATAAATGACAAATGCACAGGTTTCCCATACAAATTTTCGGCACTTGCTACCGAGTATTGTACGGTTTCGGTGTTTTCTAAGAGTGACAAATCATCAAATGCATGTTCTTGCGGGTCAAACGAAAAACTGACAAAATCGGCCTCTCCTACGTCAAATCGGTTTCGGTTAAGCTCGGTAAAGTTATGGTCGGTACCCACGCCGATTTTCGTATTGGGCAATTCCCGCTTTAAGTTTGGGATATAGTCAATCAACGACTGCGACGTCACTAATTGTTGGTCCGAAAATAAAAGCAAGTGTTTAACTTTAAGGCCATTCTGTTTACAAACACCCATAAAATCGGCCAATTGAACTTCAAACGCATCTCCTAAAAAAAGCGCAACTTCGAGCGGCAAATTCAGCAAAGCGGCATTTTCACAATAATTTGAAAATTTCGTAATCCAATTGGAATCCGAAAGAGCCAAGTCGATGCGGTAGTGACCCAAATTCAGTGATTTTAGCAACTCCACAGCCTTTTCAGACAAACGCTCGGTTTCGACCGAAGCAGCAACTCCCAATTGAAATTGCTTGCGGAGTGATTTCTCTTCCGACCGTGGTAAAGAAGAAGCCGCAGGAATTGAAATCAGGCGCAGCGTAACGCGTTGCCAAACCTTATCCCCTGGCTGCAATTGAACGGGAAAAGGCCGTGATAGCGGTGTACAAAATGTCTTATAAGATGCATCGCCCCAATTGCGTTGGTCTTCCGTCTGAAATATATCTCCCTCAAAATCAAGACGATACTCGCCACCGTTGCCCGCCCGCCATTGCATTGCCCGAATGTCCAAGAAAGGGTCCTGCGCGGCAATATAGCGCGGAAAATACGTTTCAGTTTTAGCATTCTCTTCGTGAAAAATCGTGACGGGTTGCTCAGCCGTTCCCTGAATAGGATGCAGAATACAAAAACCAGCTCTATTTCGCCGAACAGCCTGTAACGTTTCGCCTTGAATTTCGAAGGTGATTGTCCCATCGTTGTCTCCATGAATGCGCACACTCCACTCAAAAATGGCTGCCTGTGCTTCATTTATATTGGTACAAGTATACGAAACAGAAAAACTATCTTCTTGACTATCAACAACTTCATTTGTAATCAATTGGGCAAACGTACCCCAGTTATGGTCGCGCAGCGCAAAATACATCATCCGCAGCACTTCGACTCCCCGATGGGTGATTTGACGTAGGAAGCCATTTTGATAACCGATTTCGAAAGGGCCTGATTTTAAACTTTGCATACGTGGTAAGTGGAGATAAAGGAGAGGTTTTTGGAAAACAAACGTGTATTGGTAGGATTCTTACTGTGTACTTTTAAGAATTTAATCTAACATATTCTCAATGAAAATTCATTTTATCCATTTTAAAGGCAAAAATCAGTAGATTTTTAACTTAATATTACCATTTTAGGACTCATTTTTGTCAATTTTGAGACAATATAGCATGTAATTATTTCAAGAACTTACTGTACCCACTCAACAACTTTAGGGTATTTCTGGGACTACGTTCACCATAAATTGTACTATTCTAATTGCTCATTTTGCGATATGTTGTATTATTCCGAACTTTGCATTAGATTCATCAACAAACTAAGACCATGAACACGATCAATCTTGAATATATTATCGCTTATTTTCAAGGCGTTCAACCCAAAAATTTGTTTAATAAGTTTGAAGCCTTTGCAATTCGTCAACAAGCAGTTTTTGAAGCACTCGTCCGCACAGGGCAACCCTTTGGTGGTAAGGTGTAACAAAGCGTAAAAAAAGGGGCTGCATTTACAGCCCCTTTTTCATGGGTTATCTAACAACAACCACCCGTTCACTCATTGTATATTTACCCGCTTGTACCTGTAAAATATACAATCCCGTTGGCAGATGGTTAACTTTAAATTCGTGCTTTTGAAGGCCTACATTCACGTTGAATTCCTCCTGAGCCAGCGTACGCCCAGTCATATCCACCAATTGAGCATGGCCCAACATGCCAGTGATACTTTCAAAGCTATACACAATTTTGTCGGTGGCAGGGTTAGGCATCACTTTAAGATTCAACAGAGAAGATACATTAGGAATTGACGAAATCGTATTATAGTCAAACTTGCACAAAAAAACCTCGCGTCCTTTCAGCGTAATGGTTTTCTGCCAGTTTTGATGGGTCATCCTCACTTCGGTCTCCTGGGTATCGGAAGTTGCGTAGGGATTCTGGGCAGCAATTAGAATCTCATTACCCTTGATTACGCCACGCCAAATTGGAGATTTACTTTTGGCAGACTCAACCGCCGGCTGCGGAATAACCAACTCATTATCACCTTCAAAAAAATTTTTAAATTGCGACAAACGATGCAATCCTGCGATAAAATGTTCGTAGGTTCCAAAGTTATCCTGTCGCCCGAGGTCAACGGGGCCTTCCCATAACCACAAGCCTTTGGCCCCTGAGAAAAAAGGAAATATCGCCGTGGCTTCGGCCACGAAATTGGGTACAAAGGGAATCGTAGGGTTAAAAGCATCGTGGTACCGCAACCAAACGAAGGGAATAATGGGCTTGGTAGACCACGCTCGATTCACCTCGATAACAAATAATATATACGCCAAATAATCTTTACCAAAAGGAGACGTATTGTAATCGTAGTAATAATAGCACGAAGGCGTCAGAAAGTTGAGGTTGTTATGAAACGGGCCGCCCACTTTTCCCGAAAGGGTATCCCGCATCACGTGCAAAATCAGACTGGGGTCGGTTGTCCAATCGCTCCAGGGCGTGAGCGTCATTCCTAGCCAATTATTAAAACTGCCCCGAATCAGCACATCACTGTAACTGCCAAATTGGGTCGAAGCGTTAGTACGCTCCTTAACGTAATCGGCGGGTGCCGCGTACAGGCGCTGAATATCTCGTTTGTAGCGTTCAACAAACTGAGCATCACTCAGATTACGATAATTTTCGGGAACACGCGGATTGTTTTTAATGGTCAGTATTTCGCGATCGGTATCGTGAATCCGCTCAATATCAAGGGCTATGATATCATAAGCAGGCCGATCACTGCCCCGGGAGTCGTCGAACAATCCCGCCATGTTCCGCAATTGATTGTTCCATGTATCCCGATAGAGTCCAAGGTCATTGGCCCAAGGGCTTTCCAGATTTCGTTCAGACCACGGTTGGGTATTGGCGTCGGTGGCAATATGATACCAAGTGATGGCCCTTTTGTTTACGGGAAGTGTGGCACTTTCGTTGCCTGAAAAACTTGCCAGATGACTAAATCCGCGTCGCAATGGCCAAGATTGCGTATCACCAAAACGCGGGCCTTCATAAATAATCGTAAAAGGAAGTGAAAAGTCTGGAAATTTTTCCCATTCAATCGCGTTATTCCTCTGAACGGGCGTCCATTGTAAAGGAGCAACACACTCTTGCGCAAAGGATGAATTAAAAACTAAGACAATCAACCCCGTCAACCAACACCAATTTTGTCGCATAAAAAAATACATTATTCGTTAATAATCAGCCCCTAAATAAACACTTCCCCTTTCATAACGTTTAACTTTGGGAGTAATAAATTAGGACATGAAATAATAAAAATACTAATTTTGGGTACAAATTTAATTCGTAATACAAGCTATGAAAAAACTGACGTTCATTTATTCTCTATTACTTACTTTCTTTTTGGTTAGCTGCGACCGTTCAACAACCGACGAACCCACGAATGAGGCAACGGTCAGGGTACTGACGACCAACCCGTGGAAAGTGGACAAAATTACGGATTTGAACGGCAATGTCATCAATACCGCTTCTTTACCAGAACAATCAAAGGCGCTTTTTGGTATCAATATCCAATTTAGCGATGACAAAACGGTTCGCGCCATTGACCCCATTGCGCGCACCGTTATCAACGGCGGTACTTGGAGTTTTCTGGACAACGAAAAAACACTGGACATTGATATTAAAGATTTGAAAGGACAATTCCCTATCAATAAGTTAGAACGTTCGCGCATGGTTTTGTTGAACAAAATCACTTACAACGGGCTAACTTTTAATGTCAATCTTGAGCTCGTTCCAGCGCTGTAATCAACTATGCAATCTTCTATTATCCGTTTTGAAACGGAGCCTGATTTTTTTATTCATGCCGAAGGGTGGGGCGATTCAAGCGCTCCACCCATTCTTTTATTGCACGGCGGTGGCCAAACGCACCACTCTTGGGGTGATACCGCCCAGCGGCTCGCGGAGCGGGGTTGGTACGCCATCACCTACGACGCACGCGGACATGGCAACAGCAGTTGGTCGTCCGAAGGAGCGTATTTGGTCAATGCGCTGGTCAGTGATTTAAAAGCCATCATTCACCAAGTAGATGGCAAACCCGCCATCATCGGAGCCTCAATGGGAGGAATCACCGCGTTGGTTTTGGAAGGAGAATCTGCTCAATCACTTACTTCCGCCATCATTTTGGTAGATATTGCCCCCAAAGCTGAGCAAAAAGGAATCGAGCGTATTTTTGCTTTTATGAGTTCGCATCTAGAGAGGGGTTTTGCATCGTTGGAAGAAGCAGCCGATGCCGTTGCCGCTTATCTTCCGCAACGTTCCAGAAAAGATAATTATTCTCGTTTAGAAAAAAACCTGCGTTTTCGCGACGGTCGATATTACTGGCATTGGGACCCAACCATGCTGAAAGTGTGGAAAGATGCCACGCCCGACCAGCAGATTGCCTATGAAGAACGTCTCTTCGTAGCCGCCCAAAACCTCAAAGCACCGACGTTAATTGTGCGCGGCGGAATGAGTGACGTGGTGAGCGACCGCGTGATGGCCGAGTTTCTGGATGCCGTACCCCACGTTAAAAGTCTAACGGTTTCGGGAGCGGGTCACATGGTGGCGGGAGATTCCAATCACGCTTTCACCAACGCCGTTATTCAGTTTTTAGAAGAAGTTTATCCAGTATCTTAGCCTGAATTTGCTATAAAATATACGAAAAAACCTCCTGTTTTTTGGTTTAGCAACCGCAAAAGGCAGGAGGTTTTTTTATTCCCAGCGCTAGGGAGAGCTCATTACTACGCCAATTCTTGGGCAGTAGCGCGGTATTTTACTTCAACGTTGTGGAGTTCAATCAATGGCTTTAAAAATTCTTCCAAGTAGTTGATATCCAACTGGCTGGCCGCATCACACAAAGCTTCTGACGGGCAAGTATGGGCTTCTACAAATAGTCCATCCACCCCTGCCGCTACGCCCGCACGGGCTAGTACTGGCAAGTATTCACGTGCTCCACCTTTGCTGTCTTTGGAAGGGATTCCGTATTTGCGAATCGCGTGCGTCACGTCAAAAACCACGGGATAACCCGTTTTGTTCATGTGATAAAAACTGCGCGGGTCCACGATGAGGTCATTGTATCCAAACGTATAACCACGTTCGGTCAGGATAATCTGCTCATTTCCACTATCTTCAATTTTCTTGACAGGATGTTTCATGTTTTCAGGAGCCAAAAACTGCCCATGTTTCAAATTGACCACGCGGCCTGTTTTAGCGGCGGCAACCACCAAGGTAGTTTGCATACACAGATACGCCGGAATTTGTAATACATCCACCACATCCGCCACGGGGGCACATTGCTCAGGATAATGCACATCGGTCAAAAGCGTAAAACCAAATTGTTCTTTCACTTTAGCCAAAATCTTAATGCCCGCCTCTAAGCCAGGGCCCATGTAATAGTCGAGGCTGCTGCGGTTGTCTTTCATGAACGAAGACTTATAAATTATTTTGATGCCCAGTCGCTCCGAAATTTCTTTCAGCCGTTCGGCTACGGTCATCATGATTTTTTCGTCTTCAATCACACACGGCCCCGAAATGAGGAACAATTCGTCGGAACCACATTCAATATCGCCTACGCGAACGATTTTCTTTTGCATAGATTTAAATTATTTGGCCACAAAAATAGTGCTTTGATTCGACAACTTTATAGCTTTTCACGAATGAATAGCCTCCTTAACTATCTTCCCATTTTGATTTTATGCCTACTTTCTCAAATAGCTCCGAAAGACTGAGTTGGGTTTCCCGGATGTCTTGCCAATCTTTGAGGATAACCCCGAGTGTAGATTCTACCAGTGATTTTTCCAAATGGGTAATGTGCATCCCCGCCAAGGCTTGCGCCCAATCGAGTGTTTCGGCAATGCCCGGCACCTTATTGAGTCGTTGTTCACGCAATGCCTGCATAAAAGCCGTGATTTGCCGCGCCAAAGTGGCATCGATTTGTTCCACTTTCGACTTGACGATGGCGAGTTCTTTTTCAAAAGGCGGATAATCAATCCACAGGTACAAACACCGACGGCGCAAGGCTTCCGAAAGTTCACGGGTGCGGTTGCCAGTCAAAATCACGTGCGGCACGTGCGTGGCTTTGATAGTTCCTAATTCGGGAATGGTAATTTGCCAATCTGAGAGCATTTCGAGCAAAAAACTTTCAAATTCTTCATCAGCCCTGTCTACTTCATCAATCAACAACACGGGCGACTTAGAATGCGTAAGTGCCTGCAAGAGAGGCCTTTTTAGCAAAAACTTTTCACTAAATATCGTCTTCTCCAACGCTTCTTGATTCTGTCCGTCTTTATCATTCTCGCCCATTTTCAAGAAAAGCAATTGATGCTGATAATTCCATTCATAAATGGCGTGGTGGGCATCTAGCCCTTCATAACATTGCAGCCGAATCAGGTCGGTGTTGAGCGCTTGGGCCATCACTTTGGCAATCTCGGTCTTACCCACCCCCGCAGGACCTTCAATCAAAAGCGGTTTATTGAGCTGCATTGCCAAATACACCGACATGGCCACGTATTCGTCAGCAATGTAGCCGCGAGATTGCAGCAGGGTTTGAACGGAAGAAAGCGTATGACCGGGTATATTCATTGGAGAGTAAAAAACGTAAAATCAGGGCAGATGATTAATGCAGTATCTGTAAGCGCAATGACTCAATCAGGAAACTGTGTTTTGTCAATACCTGGAATAATCCGCAGGGCATTTTTGTAATAGACTTTTTTCAGCACCTCATCCGACAGCCCCATGCCGTACATCCGCCAAAAGGCGTGGTATTTTTTGTGGTAAGGAAAATACTCATCTTCGGTTTCCAACACCCTGAAATACGTGGCGTATTCGGAAGGAACCCAGCTGTCTTTTCCAAACAAAATTCGGTCCTGCCATTTGGTAAAAAACGCATTTGCGGCGCGCGGCTGACGGCCCAATTCGGCAATAACCGCTCCGATTTCAACGTTCATATTGGGAAATTTTTGCATCAAACTATCCAATTTCTTCAAATCATTGGGATACCAGCCCATGTGCGCATTGATGAAGGTAGTTTTGGGATGGCGGGCAAAAACCGCGTGCTGTTCGCGCATCAACGAATCAAACGGTACGGGGTCATTATTGCTTCGTTTACGCCCGGCGTGGGTTTTGAGTTCTAGCCAACGCTCGTTGTAACGGTCCATGGGGTCCCAAAAAGACTTCGGGTCGGCGGTGTGGATGATGACGGGAATACCCAATTCTCCGCATTTGGCCCAAAGGGGATCCAAGCGCGGGTCACTGACTGCCACTCGTTTGCCATCGGTATCTTTTACGCCGCTGAAACCCAGGTTTTTATATACTTTCATGCCGACGGCACCCGCTTTTACATCGTCTTCAATTTGTTTAGCGGCACGCGCTCCCCAGCCCGGCGAGCCGATATTTTTGAGTTCGGGATTCGTAAAAACCAAAAAGCGTTTCGGATAATTTTTTCGGGCATTGGCAAGGGCTCCGTTGATGGTAGCGGTGCCTTCCTCCCACTCTTGCGAAAATCCGCGCCCACTCAGGTTGACCATAATTCCCATATTGAGGGCGTCCATGTCGGCCACCAACTTTGACAAATCCTGAGAATTCATCCGGTATTGGTGGTTGTGAACATCAATAAATGGAAACTTGGAGCGGGTAACTTTGTGCTCCGTTACTTTAAGTGTTGAGACTGGATCATACTCTTCAAATCCGAGCGGCGGCTCAATCGTTTGGGCCATGCCCGTCAACACTCCGAGAAACAAAACACCGCTTGCCAGTATTTTCATAAGATGGAATTTAAGAAAGGGTTAATAAATAGGAATTAATCTTTATAAATCAGCGCTACGCAGTGCGCGGCAATGCCCTCTTTCCGGCCCACAAAACCCATCCATTCGGAGGTTGTAGCCTTGATAGAAATATCCTCTTCGGGAATGTTCATCACTTTCGACAAACACTCTTTCATGGCAGGAATGTGCGGATTGAGTTTTGGTTCTTGCAACACAACTGTGGCATCTACATTGCCCACTTCGTATCCCGCTTCACGAATCATTTCCATCACTTTTGCCAATAACAACTTGCTGTCTACGCCTTTCCATTGCGGGTCTTTGTCGGAAAAATGATAGCCGATATTGCGCATATTGGCAGCCCCCAACAGTGCATCACATATCACATGACAAACCACATCGGCATCCGAATGGCCCTTGGCCCCGTGGGTATGCGGCACTTTAATGCCCCCCAACCAAAAATCCCTACCTTCTTCCAGTTTATGAACGTCGTATCCCGAACCAACTCTAAATTTCATTCTTTATAACCGTTATTCGTTACTTTCTCACCAATTTTCCTTCCTAACCCGTTGTTGCTCGGTAATACAGGGTAGAACAATTTTCTTTTCGCAGCAATTCTTTCGCTTTGTTCTGAATATCCTCCACCCGAATTGCCTGAATCTTCTCCGCTTCCTGATTGACCAACTCTGGATTGCCAGCATTGGCCGCAAAGGCCAAGTTCATGGCACGATTGAGCAGCTCTATTTCCGAAAATGCCAACGTTGATTCAGCCTGATTTTTCACTTTGGCCAACTCTTGCTCGGGCAATTGAATTTCTACCAACTCCTGCAATACTTCTTCGATGGCGGCGTCGGCCTCTTCCAAGGTAATGCCCTCGTTTAGATTTCCCTGCACCACCAACAACCCTGGGTCAATTGAAGAGGTAGTATACGCATTGATATTGGCAAACAAGGGGCGTTCTTTTAGTAATTTCTGGTACAAACGAGCCGACTTTCCGCGCCCCAAAACATCCGTCATTAAGTCAACGGTGTAAAAATCATCCGCAAAACGGCCCGAGGTATGATACGCCTTATAGATGGCATTGAGCGGCACTTTGGCTTCGATTTCGGCAAACCGTGCTTTTGTTTGGCGCGGTTCCTGTGGCAAATTCCGCACGTATTTTTCGCCAGGCGCAATCGGCCCGAACCATTTTTCGGCGAGTGCTTTGATTTGGGGCACAGTCACATCTCCTGCCACCACCAAAATCGCGTTGTTTGGCAAATAATATTTATAGAAAAAGTGGCGTACATCGTCCAGAGTAGCATTTTCAATGTGGCTGATTTCCTTGCCGATGGTGGCCCAACGGTAAGGATGCACTTCATACGCCAATGGACGTAATTTAAGCCATACATCGCCGTAGGGCTGATTGAGATAGCGTTGTTTAAACTCTTCAACCACCACCTTTTGTTGTACCTCCAAAACTTTCGGGTCAAACGACAAGCTCATCATGCGGTCGGATTCGAGCCAAAAAGCGGTTTCAAGATTGACCGCAGGGAGGGTGATGTAATAATTGGTAATATCAGGCGAAGTGAAGGCGTTGTTTTCGCCCCCCACTTTCTGAAGCGGCTCATCGTATGCAGGAATATTTTGGGAACCGCCAAACATCAAGTGCTCAAAAAGGTGGGCAAAACCCGTCCGATTTTCTTCCTCATCGCGAGAACCGACGTTGTAAAGGATATTGACTGCCGCCATCGGCGTAGAATGGTCTTCATGAACGTATACTTCCAGCCCGTTGTCAAGGGTAAAATGCGCGTAATGTATCATAGTGTAATAAGTTCACAGTCAATTGGCTAGCAACTGGGGTCAGGTAAAAATAAATGAATCGAGTAAAAATCTGTGAATCTTTCCCGGAAAAAACAAAAATCAATAAACTCTTTATTGGTGATTTAACGTTAAGAACAAAGCTAATGGTTTCAAGTTGAATGCCAAAAATTAGCCGATTCAATCTATTTGTTTGTCCGTTAACAGCCACATGAAACGAATTGTTTTTTTTCTATTTTTACTTATTACCCCTTTTGCCAAAGCACAACTTTTATACGATGCGCCCACCCAAAATCTGGTTCTGGAAGCCATCGACCATATTTACAATTATGAATTTGGCGCCGTTGAGCCTTTGGCCCGACAAATCAGGGCAAAATACCCCAATCACCCCGTCAATCCGTTGTTGAAGGCCATCCAATTGCATTGGCAATATCTGCCTGTCAAAGACAATAAAGCCATGAGCGGGCAATACCAAAGCTATCTGCAAGAGTGTCTCAATAAAGCAAAAGTGCTGGAAAAGGATGCAAAAACGCGCCCAGAAGCTGCATTTTTTTCCATGGCTGGCCACGGGTATATCGCGTTGATTCACAACTACAACGACGACAAAATCAAGGCGGCTTCCGAAGGAAAAAAGGCCTATAACTACGTCATGGATGGATTTAAATACATGGAGCGAAATCCCGAATTTTATTTCTCATCGGGACTCTACAATTACTACGTGATTCGCTATCCCGAAGACCACCCTATTGTGAAACCCCTGATTCTTTTCTTCAAAGATGGCAACCGCGAAGAAGGGCTTCGCCAAATGGATATTGCGGCCCGAAAAGGCATATTTACGCGTACAGAATCGGCTTTTTACTTAGCCCGAATCTTTTTAAAACATGAATTACGCTACGAAAAAGCCTCAAATTACTTGTCTACACTGACTCAAAAGTACCCCAATAACCCCGTTTTTCTGATGAAAAACATTGAAGCACTCCTACTTTTGGGACAGTATGAAGAAGCAGAGCCATTTTTGGAGCGCTTTAAACGAAGAACAGACAAATTTTTTCCCATTGCCTCTCACACGTTTGAAGGAATGGTGGAAGAGAAGCACCTCAAACACGACGCCGCGGCGGCCAAAGCCTACCAAGCGGCACTCCGTCAGCCTTTTGATTCTGAATATACCAAAGAATACCACGCATTTGCCTACGCAGGATTGGCCCGCATTGCGCTGCGTGCCGGCGACCGTTCCAAAGCCACCTTATATTACAAGAAAGCCGAAGAACTTGCTGAATACAAGGCGCTTATCAAGGAAATAAAAACATATTTAAAGTGATTTTATTCTTCCAGTTTGCTCAATGAAGCTGAAAGCACAGGAGCTATCGGTGCCGTGTGCGCCTTCCATTGGCCATTTTCCTTTTCAAATATGGCCCCGCTTTGCGCGGTAATTTGCAAATTTCCAGTAATGGTTCGTTTTACATTGGTTAGCGTTTCGGTAGTTGGAGATACCTCTTCAGTCCAACTTGTGCCATCCCAAAATAGCAGGGTTCCGTTACTACCAGCGGCCCATCCATTTTTAGCATCCTGAAAATAAACAGATAAAAGATTGGCCGTACTGAAAATAAGTACTTCCCCCCATTTTTCCCCATCCCAGTGCAGCACGGTGGCGTTGTGCCCCACGGCCCACCCATCGTTTGAATTTACAAAATGAAAGGCATTTAGTCGCGATTCAACATTGGCATCCGCACCTCCCCACGTTTGTCCCTCATTATGAGAACATTGCAGCTTTCCTTCCTCATTCAATCGCCAAATTTTCGACGAATTTTCACTATTTTGCGCCAATGAAACAGCGCTAACCATAAAAACAGCAATCCACAAAGTCACAAATCTCAACATAATTTTAGGTGGTTAGTATCACATTAATACCCTCTCCACATAAACCATGCCAGAGTTATTGCAAGGCTACCAACGCATCAAAATCTTCCGCCAGTTTTTGGCTTAAACGGTCGAATATTTCCGTAAAACGGGCATATCGTTCGTGATTTTCGGGGTTGGGTTGATAGGATTCTACCGAACGAATGGTTTTGGCCGCCGCTTCTAAATCTGGATAAACGCCCAAATGGGTTAACGCCAGCAAAGCCGCACCCGCACTGGCGCTATCATGCTTATCATTAACGTAGACTTTCTTGCCAAACACATCCGACAATACTTGCGCAAAAAGTGGTAAACTAGCATAAGTGCCGTTGATGTAAAGGTTCTGGATAGAACGGTATTGCTGGAGAAGCTTACCGATGCTGTGCATTTCATAAATAATTCCCTCTACGGTAGCGCGGATAAAATGCCGGCGCTCGTGGGTAATATTCACCCCAATGTACGCCCCCCGGGCGTTGGCGTTCCAGAGAGGGGCACGTTCTCCCAATAAATACGGCAAAAACAGCATTCCTCCCGCGCCGGCGGGCACTCGCTCGGCTTCAATCAAGAGTTGATTAACGGTGTATTCTAAGTCCAAATGAATGCCCGAAGCGCCGAATTGCTGCACAAACCATTCAAAAACAACGCCGCCATTATTAGTCGGCCCTCCTGAAATGTAGGTTCCTTCATTCAATAAATAGTTAAAAAACCGCTGTTTAGGGTCTTTGATAACTTGTTTTCCTGCCACGCGCATGGCTCCGCTCGACCCAATGGTGATGGTGGCGTCGCCTTCGGTAATCACGCCAGCGCCCAAGGTGGCAAAGCAGCCATCGCTCGCACCAATAATCAGTTTGGCCGCACTGGTCAGTCTGAAAAGGCGCACATATTCTTTTTTCAGTTTTAATTCAGCGTAATCAATCGGGACCAATTCCGACAGTTGATGCGGTTGAACCCCCGCGTAGTTCAACGCCCGCTCTTCCCACCGATGGGTATGAATGTTAAAAAGCCCTGTTGAAGAAGCAATACTTTGATCAACAACTAGTTGCCCCGTCAATTGGTAAATAATATACTCCTTGATGGAAATAAATTTATAGACTTTTTCAAACCAAGTAGCGGGCGTATGGGTACGAAACCAACGGATTTTAATCAACGGCGACATCGGGTGAACCGGCGTTCCTGTTTGCTCATAAATCAGTCGACATTCATCGGAATTTTTTAGGGAATTGGCCTCATCACGGCCCCGGTTGTCGGCCCAAATTACGGCATTCCGTAGCGGAACCCCCTGTTTATCAATGGGTAGAACGCTGTGCATCGACGCCCCAAAAACCAGCGCCACGGGCTTGTGTTTTTTGGTCAATTCATCATTCAACAAGCTTTTTAAGGCGTACAAAACCGTCAGAAAAATTTGCTCGGGGTCTTGCTCGCTGTAGTTGGGCTGCGGGTGAAACGTAGGATACGTTCCCTGACGCCAACCGATGAGATTGGCCGCTTGGTCAAAGGCCGATACTTTTACTTTGGTAGTACCAATATCTATGGTTACAATACAATCCATTCGTTAAAAGCTGTGAATTATGAATGAATAATTTAATGATTTGAACTTGTTCATTGTCTAAATGTTGTTGTGGTTTTTTATTGCGTACCCCGTTTTCTAAACTGCCCAGGCGTGTAGCCAGTCAGTTTTTTAAAAGTGGTAGAAAAATGTTGCGAGGAATAAAAACCAGTATCTAAAGCGATGTCAGTCAGGCTTTTATCCGTTTGCCTCAATTGTTTCATCGCTTCGGCTATTCGTATATTAATGAGGTAGTTGAGCGGAGAAAAACCCGAAAAGCTTTTTACTTTTTCCGTAAAAGCCGTACTTCCCAAGCCCACTACCGCCGCCATTTCTTCGACCGTCCAAGGGTGGTCAAGGCTGTTGCGAAACAATTGCTCCAACTGAGCAAAAGCCTGCGGAAAATCACGGCGCTGATTCTGTTGTTGACTGAGCTGCCGCACAATCGTAACCAAAAGTTCATCTAGCAGCTGATTGACCCGGGTTTGATAGGCAAATTCGGCTTGTTTTACTTCCGTTTCAATGCGTTGGAGTAAATCGCAGACCCATTTAAAATTGTTTAAAACCATTGGAGCCTGGGTTACCAACAACCTACCCATCAGTTTTTGGTCGGCATCTGCAATAGCCGACCATTCCCCCAAAAAAAGCTCTTTAGATGGCTCAAAAGACGTAGGTTCGATGGTAAGCCACGCCAAACTACCGATTTCGAGGGTGTTGGTCGGGCTACCATAGCCATGCCACGGGCACAATACCACCACGTCGTTTGGGTAGAGCACATGGCGTTGATGCTCAATCAACCACTCAAATTTTCCTTCCAGAATACATACTATTTGTAGCCCTCCCCTGACCCGTACGGGCCATTCCTCCAATCGCACCGTTGGGTTTTTAAGCCGTATCAATTCCTTGATATGCTGAAATTCAGTCATCGAAAAAGTGGGCCAGTTTAGTAAACTCATTAACCAAATCTTGCTTTATTAATTTTTTTAAATAAAACATTAAAATATTGCAAAATTCTACATCGTCTAATCGTAGAAGTTTTTTGCACAATTCTGTGTTTTTTTTGCAGTTAGTTCAATACCCTAAAATTTTACTGAACAAACAATCTTACTTTAGAAAGATGAGAAAACGATTACTCTTGCTTCGAGCTACCCTGCTATTAACAGCTCTCCTAGCCTTAGCCCCTATGCTCCGGGCACAAATGCGCGTTACCGGAACCGTTACCAACACCGCCGATAAATCGCCATTGGCGGGCGTATCTGTTCTCGTAAAAGGAACCAACACGGGTACTTCTACCGACGGAAACGGAAACTATGCAATTACGGCTTCCTCGGGCGCCACCTTAGTTTTTAGTTTTATCGGCTACGGTTCAAAAGAAGTGGCCATCGGCAACCAAACCAAAGTGGATGTATCGTTGGCTGAAAGCGCCGAAGCTCTACAGGAAGTTGTCGTAACGGCGTTGGGGATTAAGAAAGAATCCAAAAAACTTGGATACGCCACCACAACCATTAATTCCGACGCCCTTACCGAAAACCGAACGCCCAATTTCATGAATACCCTTCAAGGAAAAATTGCGGGGGTAAACATCTCAGGATTGGGTACCGGCCCCGCTGGAACCTCCAAAATTCGTATTCGTGGTCAATCGTCGATTTCGGGTCAAAACAATCCTTTGATTGTTATCAACGGTGTGCCAATTGACAATACCAACTTTGGAACCAACCCCGGCAACGCTGGTGCCGATAATTCTATCGGGGTGCGCGGTGGAGGAAACACCTCTGACGGCGGCGATGGTCTTTCGAGTATTAACCCCGACGACATCGAAAGCATGACCGTTTTGAAAGGCGCAACGGCAGCCGCACTTTACGGCTCACGCGCCAAGGACGGGGTTTTGATGATTACGACCAAAACCAAAGGAACCGGACGCGGCATTGGGGTAAGCTTTAACAGCAATTACACCAACGAAACACCGTTGGACTTCACAGACTATCAGTATGAATACGGACAGGGAGAAAACGGCGTTCGTCCTACCGCCCCCAACCCTACCTCTGGTCAGTGGTCTTTTGGTGAAAAATTCCAACCCGGCATGACGCAGATTTTGTTTGACAATGTAACGGTTCCGTATGAGCCTGTTTACAATCGCATTCGTAAGTTCTTCCGCAACGGTTCCAATTTTACCAATACCGTCAGTTTGTCGTCGGCCAGCGACAAGGGAGGGTTTAACCTTTCGTTTGCCAACATGGACAGTAAAGGAATTGTTCCTAATAACAGCTTTAACCGCAAAACCATCAACTTGGGTTTTGCGTATGACTTATCTAAAAAGTTAAGTTTTTCAGGAAACGTTAACTACTCAAACGAGTATAACAAAAACCCGCCAAACATCGCCAACCAAGATAACTCTATTCCCACGGCACTTTTTAACCTGTCCAATTCCATGCCTTTGGAATTATTGGAAGCCAAGAAGTACAACGCCGCTGGCAATGAGTTTATCTATTCGCGTTTTCAAAACCGCACCAACCCTTACTGGACCATAGCCGAACAATTCCAGAACATTCGCCGCGACCGGATATTTGGTAATATTTCGGTCAAATACAACCTTTTACCCTGGTTGTTTGTGCAAGGACGTGTAGGGCAGGACTTCTGGTCACGCGATCAGGATTTCAACAACTTCCCCACGGGTCATGCTTCATTGGCAGCGGCACCCGCAGGTTTTGTCAACGGAACCTACACCCAAGAATCCAGAAGATTCAGAGAAACCAACGCCGACATCCTCATTTCAGGAACGCAGAAATTCGGAAAATTCGGCCTCGACTTCAACCTCGGCGGCAACCAAATGTACCGCCGTTCGGACCTGAACAGCGTATTGGTGCAAGATTTTGTCGTGAGAGGATTATACACTGTCATGAACGGACGGGTAAAAGACCCCATTTATGGATTATCAGAAAGAGCCGTTAACTCCGTATACGGCTCGGCAGAATTATCGTACAACAACTATTTATTTGTCAACGTAACCGCACGAAACGACTGGTTCTCAACCCTTTCTCCCGAAAACAGAAGTATTTTGTACCCATCAGTATCGGGAAGCTTTGTATTCTCTCAAGCCTTCAATAGCACACCAAGCTGGTTGAGTTTTGGTAAAATACGCGCTGCTTATGCCCAAGTGGGTAGCGATACCGACGTGTCTCCGTACTCCAATAACCTGTTTTACGGCATCAATGCCAACCTATTTGGCGGGCAGCCCGTGGGCGGTTCATCAGGCACCACGGTTCCCAACGCAGGTCTACGCCCGATGCGTACAGCTGAAACAGAACTCGGCTTGGAGTTGAAATTGTTCAACAACCGGGTATCGCTCGACGCCGCTGTTTACCAGAAAATAACCACCGACCAGATTGTTTCGGCCCAAATCTCGGATGCTTCGGGCTTTGTGTCGACCCTCATCAACAGCGGAAAAAGCCAGAACAATGGTTTTGAAATGCTGTTAAACTTAGTGCCCGTCAAATCAACTGATTTTCAGTGGGATTTAACCTTCAATGCCTCCTACAATAAAACGAAGGTATTGAGTCTAACCACCGACACGCCGGGCGAAAGAATCACCGTAGGAACACACGTATTTAATGGAGAGTTGCGTCAGGTAGTAGGACAGGAAATGGGACAAATCTACGGTTTTGGCTACCGCAGAGACGCGCAAGGAAGAAAGATTTTTGGCGGGAACGGCATCCCGTTACGGACCACCGACTTGATTTCTTTTGGCAGTGCTTTGCCTAAATGGATTGGAGGTATCAATAACGCCTTCAATTACAAAGGCGTAACCCTTGCTTTCTTGGTTGATTTCAAACTGGGCAACAAGATGCTTTCGGGCACTAATTTCAACCTTACCCGACATGGTCTGCACAAAATGACCGTAGCCGGACGGGCCGAAGGCGGGATTGTGGGAGAAGGCGTGAACGAAAAAGGGGAAACAAACACGGTCAAAGCCAACGTGCAGCCCTATTGGGAAGTTGTGCGCTCATTGGCGCTGATTGAGCCCGTGGTCTACGACGGCGGCTATTGGAAGCTCCGTCAGATTACGGCAGGATACGAATTTGGTAAGTTCCTACCCAAAAATTCTCCCGTCAAATCCCTCCGTTTGAGCTTTGTTGCAAACAACGTTCTTTTGTTAAAAAAATGGGTTGACAACATTGATCCTGAGTCTTTCGGTTATTCATCTGACAACCTCGTCGGAATGGAATCTACCGGGCTTCCTACCACGCGCAGTATGGGCTTTAACTTAAATGCTAAATTTTAGGCCAAAGTTGCGCGTCAGTACTCAATCAATGATTCATTATTGTTTAAGAAAACTAAGATTGCAAATGAAAAATATACTTAAAACAATCGTTCTTTCACTCTCCGTTTGGGGACTCGGGAGCTGCGATTCGGGTTTCGACGAGCTGAATGTCAATAAAACCGCCGCGACCGCCGTTGACCCGACCTTTATTCTGAACAACGCCCTCGTAAACGTATCGTTTCCAGCTGGAGTGGTTATTTACGAAATGGGGATTGTGCAACAGATGGTAAGCCCCAACTCTGGGGTTTTGACGGGGGCAAATTTTAACCAAGACAACCGCGACAACACCCAACAAACTTGGCAGCGGTATTATCGAAATGTGGTCAGAAATACCGCCGATGTTATTTTATTAACGAAAGCTAATGCAAACCGTTCTAATCTTTTGAACATGGCGCGTATTACGCAGGCTTATGCTTTTATGGTTTTGGCCGATACCTACGGTGATGTACCCTATCTTCAGGCGGGTAAAGGCTTTACCGACCAAGTGGTGCTTCCCAAATACGACACCCAGCAGGCAATTTATACCGACATCATCAAGGAATTGACGGAAGCCACTGCTGCCCTCGACGCCACTAAAACCATCGAAAGAGCGGATGTACTTTACGCTGGAGACGTGGCTAAATGGAAAAAATTCGGCAATTCTCTCCTGTTAAGAGCAGGGATGCGTTTGAGCAAAGTTGACCCCGCCCAAGCCCAACAGGTGGTACAAAAAGCCGTTCAGGGGGGTGTCATTACTACAAACGCCGACAATGCATCCATCAAGCATGACCCCAATTACGTAAACGGCCCAGGGCAAATGCTAAACTCTACCGAGGCGGCTAACTTTTATTTGGCGGCACCTTTTGCCGATTACCTCACTAAAACCAACGACCCGCGTTTAAAATCCATTGCCGTTCGTTATGTAGGCGCCAGCTCAGGACCCGAACAAGTAGCTGCCCGGGCCAACACCGACCCCGCAGTACAAATCGGAATGCCTTTTGGCTACGACAACAATTCTATTTCTGCCGTTGTTAAAACATTGGGACTGAAAAGCTTCTATGAGTTCAGCCAAGTTGACCGCACCCGCATGGCAAAAAATACCGCTCCCATGTTTTTGGTTACCGCCAGCCAAACCCAGTTGTTGCTCGCAGAAGCCGCCCAACGCGGATGGACAACGGGTACCGTGGCCGACTACTTCAACAATGGCGTGAGAGCCCACATGGAGCAACTCGCCTCTTACGACGCCAATGCCGCCGTACCCACCGCCGCTATTGATACATACCTTAAAGAAAACCCATTGGTGGCCGCAACGGCGCTTGAGCAAATCAACACGCAGTATTGGATTGCCTCGTTTTTAAATGGACCTGAAGCATTTGCCAATTTCAGAAGAAGTGGTTTTCCGAAATTGACCCCCAATCCGTTTCCTGGAAAAGCCATCAAAGGTGACTTTATCAGACGCTTAACATACCCTAACTCAGAGATTTCGGTCAACAACGCCAATGTCAAAGAGGCCATAAGTCGGCAAGGAGCCGACGATTTGGATACCAAAGTGTGGTGGGATAAATAAATTTTAAGTAGTGAGTAGTGGGTATTGAGTCCTGAGAATTCTATTTTTGTTTTTCGAAGATTCAATATCCACCCAATCTATATACTCAATACTAACTTTTCAATACTTATAAGATGCAAATCGGATTCGTTGGCCTTGGCAAAATGGGCTTCAATTTGGCGCTAAACCTACATCGTCATGGCTATGAAGTGATAGCCTACGACGTTGCAATCGACAACATTAAGAATATATCGCTAGAAGGCGTAATTCCTGCTTACAGTCTCGCCGAAATGTGTCAACAGCTAGACGGTCGAAAAGTAATTTGGCTAATGGTTCCTGCTGGTAAGCCCGTTGACGATTGTATCGAATTGCTCGTTCCTCATCTCGATCAACACGACATCATCATCGATGGCGGAAACTCTAACTTCAACGACTCGGTCCGTCGATACAACTATCTCAAATCCAAAGGAATAGACTACTTAGACTGCGGCACTAGCGGGGGAGTTGAGGGAGCTTTGTACGGCGCTTGTACCATGATTGGCGGCGAAGATGAAGTGTTTAACCACTGCGCTTCCGTGTTTAGAGATATTTCGGTAGAAAACGGCTATTTGCACGCAGGTGGCCCCGGAAGTGGTCACTTTGTAAAAATGGTGCATAACGGCATCGAATACGGAATGATGCAGGCCATTGCGGAAGGCTTTGAAGTGATGGAGCAATCCAAATACGACCTCGACCTACAACAGGTTGCGCGGGTGTTCAATCATGGTTCGGTCGTACGGAGCTGGCTCATGGAACTGGTCGAAAGCGCTTTCTCAAAAGACCCAAAATTAGATACCATCAAAGGAGTAATGCATTCTTCGGGCGAAGGAAAATGGACCCTGGAAACCGCACTTGATATGGGGATTCCTACCCCAGTCATTGCGCTATCGTTGATTATGCGCTATCGTTCGCAGCAGGATGACACCTTCACTGGCAAAGTAGTGGCGGCCCTGCGGAATGAATTTGGCGGCCATGCCGTCGAAAAGGTTGTACCATAAAACCACTAACCCCTTACAAAAATCCCTGTTCCAGCATGAGCAGGGATTTTTTATGCAGTCTCCAAAAGTGAGGCGTTAAAAAATCGAAATAGCCACCGAAAAAAGAACCAATAAAACAATAATGTAAATGCTAACCTTATTCATATACGTGACATTTTAGTGCGTAATAAGTGGATAACAACGATGATTGAAAGCTATAAGAATTTAGCGACCTCTTTCTGAAATCGTTCCGTATCCTGAATGTGCGGAATATGCCCCACCCCTTCCAATTCTACCAACTTCGACCCTTTAATTTGCTGATTTGCTTTTTTACCCAAGGCTGGATAGTTGCCATACATTTTTTTTTGTTCAGCAGTCAGGTAGTCTTTTCCCACCACAGTTCGGTCGGACTGACCAATAATCAATAAAGTGGGTACCGAGATATTCTCCAATTCATAGACCACGGGTTGCTCATAAATCATCTCATAGGTAAACGCATTTACCTGCGCCGTTTGTGGAAATGCAGGTTCAGAAAGTGCCTCTGCCTGTGCTTTTACGTATTGTTCGTACGCAGGTTTCCAAACGGGATAATAGCTCTGTTGGTATTTTTTGTACGATTCGTAAGTGGCATTTTTTTCCTTTTCAACCAAGTTTTCGAGGGCTTGGTAAGGAACAAAGGTTTTATAATCCTCCAAACCAATCGGGTTTTCGAGGATTAATTTTTCGACCATTTCGGCATAAAGTAACGAAAACCGAACCGCTAACATCCCGCCCATTGAATGACCGACAATGACGGCTTTGGGTATTTTCAACCCTTCCAACAACTGCTTGGTATTGGTCGCCAATAAGTGAAAACTATACTGAACATTTGGCTTATCTGACTTACCCCAACCCAATTGGTCGGGCACAATCACGCGGTAGCCCTGTTTGACCAGCCCGGGGATTACTTCTTTCCAATAATAACCGTTAAAGTTCTTTCCATGTAACAGAACAATCGTTTTACCAGTAGTAATTACGGGAGCTATGTCCATGTACGCCATCTTTACGGGCTGATTTTCCAACATAAACGAAAAATAACGCACTTCATAAGGATAGTCGACCTGAAAAGAGCTCTTTAGGAGACCGACAAAAAACAATAGGGTAATAAAAAAATATTTTTCAAACATGACCTTTCAAAGTAAATTCAAACACCGAATGTTTCTGAAATGGAAAAAAAGTCCCCAGTGTACAGGGGCGTAAAATTCCCACTATGCCACACATTTATCGATTGACATACTTTCTAAACACACTTTCGATATTGTAGGTAAACGCATTTTATATAATCCTTAAAAAGCAGTGCCAATCAATGAAAAATATCCATGATACGTCAAATGCCCTCGGATAAAAAATATCCCAATTATTCTGGTACAGAAGATGATCAATTAGGTTCTGAAGGAAATTATTTTGCAACCACGTTCCAACCCTCCCCAGACTGGGGAAAGATATTTGGAGCTTGGAGCTTTCATAAACCACCGATTTTATCGGTTGAAAGAAGCCACAATAATGCGATAGGCTTTTTTTTAGCGGCTGATAAAGTCAATCACTGCTTTTAATACAGACGTTGTAAACGGGGCTTTTAGGTAAGCCGTTTTACCTACTTGGATACTTGGGAGCAGCAGCGTTTCGTCAGATGTCCCGAGCATAATAATAGAAATTTCTTTATTCATTTCACGCGCGGTTGAAAGAATCGTATCGCTCAATGAATCATGGGCAATGATCATGGTTGATTGAAGCATCAATATGGTCATTCGAAGCGCCTCCTGAGGCGTACCAGCCGCCCTGAAAACTTCATAGCCAGCTTCTTTAATCATATTCTCAATGTGAGAAATATTATCAAGCTTATCCTCAATTAAAAGGATTTTACCATTCAAAGCACTCATAGATTAAGGGTAAAGTGTGTACTCAAAAGCAATCAAACAATTAATGTAAGTATTTAACAAGAATGTCTTGAATGCCTTTTTTAGGTTTGCTGATGATAAAACAATAAAGCATGCGTTTAACCCTTCGTGACATCAAGGATGTTTCATTTCGCTGAAGTATAGTGCAAGGTTCTAATTTCGTCTCTAAAAATCAAATTCCAACCCCTTTAAACATACCAATGCTACCAAATAGTTATCAAACGGTATATAAAAATCAACGAATCGTATTTTTCACCCCTTGATTCCCCCCTAAAATCCCGAATAAAAAAGCCTGCTTCCCATTGAAGAAAGCAGGCTTTAAACGACTAGTTTTTTTCTATCTCCTCAATTTTATAGACTTGAATTTCGGTGACGTAAATCATCTTATCTTTTTTATTTTTATACGTCCGATAATTGATTTTTCCTTCTACCGAAAGCAGTTTACCCTTGGCCGCCATCCGCTTACACACATCCGCTACTTTTCCGAATGCCACGATGTTGTGCCAAGTGGTATTGGTCACTTCTTCATTGTTTTTATTGGTGTAGCTTTCGGTCGTTGCCATCGTAAAAGAGGCCAATTTGCCGTTGTCGAAATCCCGTACAATCACTTCGTTTCCTACGTTGCCAATCAATGTTACCTTGTTCATGTTCCTTACAGTTTTGTGTTTATTGAATTTGTTCCCGCCAATGGGTTTAACCCCGAATTGACGATACAAAGGTGGTGGATTGGCCAAAAACGATTCGGTTAGTACACGTTTCCAGTTGGATAAAAACAATTGTAAGCGTTTACAAACGAATAACACCTCCCTCCTTAAAAAGAGACTGAATGAACGCAGATTTTATTTCCTGCCAATGAATTAAAAATTTACATTTACTTATAAAACCAAATGAACTAGCTAACTATGAGAATTTTACGTAAAACAGCCCGATTGCTGTTCTTAACGGCCTTTTGGGCCGTTCAATTTGCCCACGCCCAAACCAATTATTACTTCCCCAAAGCCACCAAGTTTGACCCCACGGTTCCGACGCCCGAAAAATTTCTGGGGTATGCCATCGGGTCGCACTATACGCGGCATGACCAAATTGTGGGTTATTTCAGAGAATTGGCCAAAGTAAGCAACCGCGTCCATGTGCAATCTCTTGGTAAAACCTACGAAGAAAGAGAGCAAATCGTGGTCACTTTTACCGCTCCCGAAAATTACAGCCGCTTGGAAGAAATCAGGAAAGAGCACATCACTACCGTTGACCCTTCCAAACCCGTATTGAGCAGCAAAGCCCCCGTGATTGTCATGCTGGGCTACAGCGTCCACGGTAACGAAGGCTCATGCAGCGAGGTGAGTTTACTGATGGGGTATTATTTAGCCGCCGCGCAGGACAACGAAACCGCCCAATGGCTGAAAGAAGCGGTCATTTTTATTGACCCATCCCTCAACCCCGACGGCAGGGACCGCGCCGCCAATTGGTTCAACAGCTACAAATCCTTCCCGCCCGTAGCCGACCCCCTAGACAAAGAACACATGGAAGTGTGGCCCAACGGGCGCACTAACCACTATTTTGCCGATTTGAACCGCGACTGGCTCAACCTCGTCCACGTAGAAAGTCGCAATCGGGTTGAGTTTTTCCACCAATGGTACCCCAATGTGCAGATTGATTTTCATGAAATGGGTGCCAACGCTACGTATTATTTTGAACCTACGCCCAAACGGCACGAAAGCCCCATTATACCGCAGTTTATCTACGATGAAAATGCAATTTTTGCCAAATACCACGCCAAAGCCTTAGATGAAATAGGTTCGCTGTATTTTACCAAAGAAAATTTTGATAACCTCTCCCCCATTTACGGCTCAACGTACCCCAAATTTTACGGGACCATCGCGGCTACTTTTGAGCAGGCGGGCAGCGGCGGAATGATGAAAGAAACCGCCAATGGCCTCCTCACCTTTCCTTTCACCATCCGCAACCATTTAGCCACGAGCTTTTCATCCCTGAAAGCCGCCATCGCCGAAAAAACAAACCTGTTCAAAATTCAGAAAGACTTTTTCAATTATGGATTGGAACAAGCAAGGGCAAATGCCGCCAAAGCCTATGTTTTTGGGGACAGCCGGGATGAATCCCTTACCCAAAAATTTCTGGGTTTGTTGTTGCAGCACCGCATTCAGGTTTATGATCTTGCCACTAGCACCACCGTTGAAGGGAAAACTTTTGAGAAAGGAAAAGCCTATTTCGTTCCCGCTGAACAAACCAACTTTCTGGTTATCCATTCTTTGTTTGAAGAAATCAGTCTGAAAGACAGCCTTTTCTATGACAATACGGGTTGGAGTGTGATTCATGCGTACGGATTGCAATACGCCAAACTCAAAACCAAAGAGGTAGCCAAAGGCGCACCCGTAACGGCAACCACACAAGCCAAAGGGGCCGTAGAAGGCGGAAAATCATCGTATGCTTACCTGCTAAACTACACTGAATACAACGCCGCAAAGGCACTGTATCAGTTGTTAGGCAAAAATATTTTGGTAAAAACAGCCTTTAAACCCTTTACAGCGGCCATCAACAACGACAAAAAATCCTTTGGCTACGGCACATTGGTGATTCCAGTGGCGGGACAGTCGATACCCGCTGATTCGCTCTATGCGCACCTGCAACTCATTGCAGCCGATTGTAATGTCCGTTTTACGGGTATTTCCACGGGTTTTAGCGCGGGAGGGATTGACCTCGGCAGCAACAACATTAAAACCGTTCGCAAGCCCGAAGTAGCGTTGGCGTTTGGGCAAGGTGTAACGGCGGGTGAAGCCGGACAAGTTTGGTTCTTGCTGAGTCAGCAACTGGGGATGCCCGTGGTGAAGCTTGACCTGCAATATTTTAGGCAGGCGACGTTGAAAAAATACACCACCATCGTGTTGCCGGGCGGAAATTACAGCGCATGGGACAAAGCGGTAATCGACAAGCTCAAAGCATGGGTGGCCGACGGCGGTACGCTCATTACTTTTCAAACCGCCACGGCTTGGGCGGTCCAGAATGAGTTAGTAAAGGAAAAATTGGCCGAATCTGACGAAAAAGCGTCGACGCCCAAAGGTGCCAATACCAACGAACGACTTGATTTTGTGAGTAAACAGGATGTGGAAGGCTCAAAACGAATCAACGGCGCGATCTTTTTGGCTGATATTGACATTTCGCATCCCATTGGGTTTGGACTCAGCGACCGCCGCCTTTTTATTAATAAAAATGGCCCGACGCTACTGCAAAAAAGTGCTGACAAGTACGCTACCGTGGCGCAATACGCCGAAAAACCCTTTATAAACGGTTACGCCTCGAAGCAAAACATCGGCAAAGTAAGCAACAGTGCCGCCATTATTTTAAGCACGACGGGCAATGGACGAATTGTACTTTTTGCCGACGACCCAACCTACCGCAGTTACTGGCTCGGCACCACCCGTCTGTTTTTCAACAGTATTTTCTTCGCCAATCTGGTCGAAGGCGGTGGAATGTTTGGCGCCGAAGCGGAGAAGTAATTGAGTATTAGAAGCGTAAAAGTGGGCAGCGGCAAAATCGCTGCCCACTTTTTATTTTGGGGGGTCTGAAAATTTACAATGGCTTTTGAGAGCGGTTTCTCAAAACCGTTCTGAGGTTGCTCACCACCTCGTTTTTGGGTTAACTTTCAACTTCACTTCCCCATTCCAGACCTAGAAGTGCCAGCCATAAATTTTAATGCCGCCGCGTTGCCTTTTGAATAGCATAAATACCGCTTACAATCGTTTGCAAACGGATAGTATTTTTGTAACTTGCGGATGGGTGGCTGGTAGCGATCACTCTATAACCAAAAGCCATTAAAATTATGCATCAATACGATTTAGACAGAGTTCACTTTTATTCAATAGAAGATATGGCAGGTGGACACGAACTGTCAAAAGGAGAACATATTTTAAGAAGTGAACCTAAACCTAAATCAAGTTACACAGACATCAATGATGTTTTAGAACTTTACAACCTAAAAAAATATTTTGACAATGGCATATATTTAAAAAAATGGACACAAAATGAAATTGATAATTTTAAAGTTAAGGCAACACAATACGGAAAAATAGTTGGATATTTTTTTTCTACAATTAGCGAAAATAATGTAATAGACTTATTTGAGCAAACGCAACACAGCTACATTAATTCGTTTTGGGAAATAGTTAGTACTCAGAATGTATTTAAAAAAATATCTAAAACAAATTTCATCAAAATTCTCAAAAAAGAGCCCCATTTAATATACGAATTTTTAACTCACAAAGGTTTAGTAGAGTATTACAACATAGAATTTCGTGATTTTTTATTATCTTATTCAAAATCTGCGGAAATTTTACTTACACACTACGAAACAAAAAATGATTTAAAAAATAATCAAAAATACATCCCTAAAAGTTTGACCATTATTGATAAAGAAAGAATCATTTCAAAATATTTAGACTCGACAGATACCAACCTGAATTACATTAGACTTATTGAAAATGTAAGAAATAGAAACGACTTTAAAATTTCAGACAAAATACGACTTAAAGCAAAACGATTACACAAAAGCCAAACAGAAAAGTTTTTTTCGGAAAAAGGTGGTATGACCTATGGCGTAGCAATTACTTTTCCTGAAAATGCAAGCAAAATAAAGGATGGGTATATTGATGATAACCTTGTATGTCATTATTCATATAGTTTAGATTATATTAAAAAAAACGACCACCCGTATCTTTTATTTCTTAATTTTAAATACCTATTTGAATTCATAGACAATCAGAACAGAATAAATCTTCTAAGTAAGAAAAGTCAAATGGGATTATTTGAAAGAATTATGGGCGTTCACTCTCAAAATGAGTACAGAACTGGTTTAAGTTTTCAATTAACCGAAATGACATCTCAAGGTCAAATTTATGGTTATAATAAAATTATAAATGGATTAAATATTTCAGTTGAAAATATTTTACACTTTGTATTTACAACAGCATTTCAAGAAAGATACATTTTTGCAAGTAATGCTCGTTTTTCAATACCATCAGCTACAAATTCATACTTTGAAAAAGTCAGATTGTTAGCACCTGAGTTCGAATCAATCTTAAAACAATATAAACTATTTGTTGAAGATGGAAGTATAGATTTTGAACTTTTACAAATTTCTTCCTCACCAACTTCAATTAAAGATATTCCAAGTCTAAATAAAAACAAATACATCTATTTTAATTTCGACAATAAAGAAATGATTGGTTGCTCAAATTTACTTTTCTCAGACCAAACACTTCTTACATATGTAGAACCCTTTAAAGATAAAGGGTATCATAATTTTTATGAATTACTTACCAATGAACAAGTAAGTTTTATCAACTATGAAGTTGATCAAAGGCTTCAATTAGATTACTTGATAAGCAAAGGATTTATTAGAATAAACTCTAAAAGTTTTATTGAAATAGCCAACATAGAAAGGTTTCTAATTTTTAAAGATTTATACGATAACGAATTTGCCTCCTTTTATATTTACCCAATAGAGTTTAAGGAAGAAATTTTACAAATGGAAAGTGAAAAAATTATATTCTTCGAGAGCTCTTTATTCTCAAAGACGGAGCAAGCCTACTTCAACTACTTTCTTAACAAAAGTGAGTTTACCAATGGCTTAGATTTACGAAATAGTTACCTACACGGAACACAGGCTAATCCAGAGGAAATTCAAAAGCATGAATACGCTTATTTTACATATTTGAAATTGCTAATATTGGCATTGTTGAAAATGGACGATGATTTACTAATTTCAAACGCAGTTAAAAATGACACAAAAGGGGCGAGCGGCTAACAAGGTGTTGGCAAAAGCAAGGAATACTAATGCCGTTCCTTCGCCAACAAACAGTCAGTAGTAATTTTAAAAAACAGCATGAACATTTAAAAACATGACAAGAATACTTCAATCGGTTAGTGTAATATTTTTATTATTAATTTTTTTCTCAAATTGTCAAACCTCAAAAAGTTCGACGGATGCACTTAGGAGCAACATTCAGCAAATCGTATCAAGCAAGAATGCGATTGTTGGTGTTTCAATTATCGGAAACAACGGTAAAGACACCATGTCGCTACACGGAGATAGGCGATTCCCGATGCAAAGTGTCTTTAAATTCCATATTGCATTAGCGGTTTTGTCGGAGATTGACAAAGGAAAACTATCCTTAGACCAAAAAATAAAGATAGGGAAAGATGAACTTTTACCCAAGGATTTTTGGAGTCCACTCAGAGACGAAAACCCCAACGGTGGAGTTTTTACCATTGAAAGATTAATTCAATATTCGGTTTCAAATAGTGACAATACCGCTTGCGATGTTTTAATAAGGCTTATTGGAACGCCTAAAACGGTGGAAGAATATTTCAAAAAAAACAACATTCAGGACATACAAATCACCTACAATGAAGAAGAAATGCAATCAAAGTGGGAAAATATGTTTGAGAACTGGACAACCCCTAAGGCGGCAAGTGAGACGCTCAAAATGTTTTATGAAAATAAGAACAATTTATTATCAAAAAGCAGTTATGATTTCTTTTGGAAAACCAATATAGAAACAACAACTGGAGAAAAAAGAATTAGAGGTTTATTACCCAAAGGAACTATTGTCGCTCATAAAACAGGTTGGTCTGGTACAAATAAAGTTACAGGAATTACGGCGGCTGTAAACAATATAGGCATTGTTTTTTTACCAAATGGTGAATACTTTATTATCAGTGTATTTGTGAGCGAATCAAAAGAAAATTTTGACACAAACGAAAAAATTATAGCCGACATCGCAAAAGCAACTTATGACTTTTACACGACAATGACTAAATAAAAAACTGCTAAGCCCTTTATTTAATTGTATTTACTTATATTTCTTGGGCCATAAGCGTAGTTTACGAAAAAAGTACAAAGAATTATTTCAAGGCATTGGTCGCTTACCTTCTTGACATGATTAGTTTTTAATTGACAACAACAATTCTAGCCGTTCTTTATGACTTCGCTATGAAAAAGTAAGAAAAACTCTGTTAATGCTAGAGTAATCCAAAGAATAGCAATAACTTAATTACAATTACACTAAAAGACAACAATTTTTGAATTTTTAGCTTGTTGAAATACTATGGACAAACGGTTTACGGACATAATTCAACTTATTAAACAATCTAGGATTAATGCGATAAAAGCCGTAAACGCCCAATTGATTAACCTTTATTGGAATATTGGAGAATACATCAGTAAAAAAATTGAACAATCTGACTGGGGCGACTCTGTGGTGGCAGAATTAGCTAAGTATATTCAACAAAACGAACCCGAAATAAAAGGATTCTCCGATAAGAATATTTGGAGAATGAAACAGTTTTACGAGACTTATAAGGACTCTCCAAAACTCTCAACAGTGTTGAGAGAAATTAGTTGGTCACATAACTTGGCGATATTTTCAAGGTGCAAAACTATCGAAGAAAGAGAGTTTTATCTAAAACTTACCAAACAAGAAAATTATAGTTTTAGAGAACTAGACCGTCAAATATCCGCAAGCCTTTTCGAGCGGACAATGATTGGTAACACAAAACTCTCAACAGCATTGAGAGAAACCAGTCAAGACACCACAAATACATTTAAAGATAGCTATGTTTTTGAATTTCTGAATTTATCTGAGCCACATAGCGAAAGTGATTTGCAACGTGGACTTGTTAGACAGATGAGAAATTTCATTCTCGAACTTGGTAAAGATTTTCTGTTTATTGGAGAAGAATACAAATTACAAGTCGGCAACAGCGATTTTTATATTGACTTGCTTTTCTATCACCGTGGACTACAATGCTTGGTCGCTTTTGAACTCAAGGCAGACAAGTTTAAGCCCGAACATTTAGGACAGCTCAACTTCTATTTAGAAGCATTAGACCGTGACGTGAAGAAACCCAATGAAAATCTCAGTATTGGAGTGTTGTTGTGCAAAGACAAAGACAGCGAAGTTGTGGAATATGCTCTAAGCAGAAGCCTATCACCAACAATGGTTTCAGAATACAAAACACAACTACCAGACAAGAAGATTTTACAACAGAAATTACACGAACTGTTTGACAATGAAAGTGATAACAAATAGACCAAGCGCAAACCTTTGAACAATTTAGGCATTGAATGGCAGACTCAACATACTATATGATACCCGATTTTCAAACAATTATGCTTCCGTGAACCAAAATCAATGGTAAAATCGAGCCAATAGACTACTGAAGTATAAAGGCTAAAATTCAGTTTTCAAAAATTTTTAATGAACAACCAGAAAAATGAGAGAATGCTTAGAATGTGGCGAAAAAATCATCGGTCGGTCTGACAAGAAATTTTGCTCAGACATGTGCCGCAACGCCTACAACAATAAATTAAATTCTGACTCCAACAATTTTGTCCGAAACGTCAACAATACGCTTCGCAAAAATCGTCGGATTCTGGAAGAAGCCTGCAAAGACGATAAGGCCAAGATTTCCAAAGCCTCCCTCCTACGCGAAGGCTTCGATTTTGGTTTTTTCACCAATACCCGCACCACCCAAAAAGGTTCAACCTACTACTTTGTGTACGAATACGGGTATTTAGCCCTCGAAAATGACCTGTTTTTGGTGGTCAAAGACCGCAAGCCCTGACAAATGTTTTTCGTGGGTTTTCGGTCAGGTATTCAACTGCTGAATTCTACGCTTCAACATTCATTTATTCCATATCAGCCTTCTATATTTTTCAGTGCCAGTCTTGTCGTTAATTTTTGCAGGGAAATACCGCTTTTAGAAGCACTGCCATGCAAAAACGACTCAATAAACCTTACGCAAATTACCGCGTCATTGCCCTGCTGCTGGGGCTGTTTTTGTTTCTCATTTACAGCAAACAGCTTGCTGACCTAGGCTCATTTTCCTGGACTTCTGATGAATCAAAGCCTTGTTTCAAAGACGCGCCTCGGCAAAAAATTGCCCAAGCCATTGATTCGTATGATGTAGCAAGGCTAAAGTTTTTGTTACACAATCCGCCGCCCAACCTCAACGACGCCGACAACGACGCCCATATTAATCTGCTCGACTACGCCCGCGACCGTTTTAGCCGCTATACCCACACGCCCATTCACTGGAAACCCGTGTTTGAGTTGCTTATCAACGCGGGCGCAAAAATCGAAGCAACAACCGCAGGGCGAATTGATACGCACGTCAGGAATGCGGGAATCATGGAGCCAGCGATGTTTGCGTATTTTTTAGAAAAAGGAGCCAACCCCAACGCAACCAACGACGAAGGCCAACCGCTGATTTTATCCATCATTCAGTACGGCGATGATACATTTGAAAAAGTGCAACTGTTGCTCCAACACGGTTTAGACTTGAAACAAGCCACGGGCGACCTCGATCAGCTCAAAAATATAACGCCGCTAATAGCTGCCGCTTCCAAACAGGAATGGGGAATCTGCAAGCTGCTCGTCGACGCGGGCGACAATGTTTACTACGTAAATCCCGATGGACTTTCGCTCAAAAAAGTAATGAATGAGTACGAAAAAGCCCAAAAACAACGAAATGACCCGTTATCGGAAGATTATTTAGAACTTAAGCAGAAAATCAAAAAGCACTGAAATACGCCCCTACAAAACCAGTTGAGCAAACAGCCGCTCTAGGGTTTCGGCGGCATTTTCACACAAGCCCGGATGCACCGCCGACGTCTGTACCACGGTGCTTCGGGTGGCGGTCAACCACCGAAAACGCTCTGCACGAGATAGTTGGCCAATCGTTCCGCCCTTAGAGCGGCCATCGCAGATTCGATCAAAAGCCCCCAGCCGCGCGGTCAATTCGGACATATCTATTTGGTCCGAAAACGCCCTCAGTCGCGCCTCGTTCAGTTCAAATTTTGTTTGTAAAAAACCTTCGGCAGAACAATAGACAATGACCCCGACGTTCAAAAACTCTTCGCGCTCCACGCGCGGCACCACGCGAATCACGGCGTACTCAAATAAGTGTTTTTCGGGCATTTTGTGCTTCTTTGACAAACAGTTCGGACGCGGCAACGCGCGTTTCTAAAAATTGAGCGTACACCTGCCGCCGCTCTTGGGGCGTCATCGTCGTGGACTCATCCATGAGCCATTCATCGGGCACCAACGACACAATACCCCGAATCCGTTCGGGGGTTAGAATAGTCCTAAAATGGGCATCTACCTCGTCCAATTCGGACGCAAAAGGCAACAAAACATGGTCTTTAACGGCCGTAAAAGGGCGTTTGGCCTGCTGCTCCCAATTGTCCCATGAGTGGTGAAAATACAGCGAGGCACCGTGGTCAATCAGCCACAAATCGCGGTGCCATATCAGCATGTTGGTATTGCGCGGGGTGCGGTCTACGTTGGTAATCAAACAGTCCAACCAAACAATCCGCGACGCGAGGGTAGCGTTGATGTTGGTTACCAAGGCATCAAAAGTAATGGCTCCCGACAGAAAATGCAGGGCCAGATTCAGCCCTACGCTTTCGCGCAGCAAATCCTGAATTTCTTCGTCGGGCTCCATGCGGCTGAATGCTTCGTGCAGATTGCTGAACACGATTTCGGGGACGCGTAAACCGAGCGTCCGGGCTATTTCGCCCGAAATCAGCTCCGCTATGAGCGCCTTGGCTCCCTGCCCCGCACCGCGAAATTTCATCACGTACAAAAAATCATCGTCGGCCTCCACAATGGCAGGTAGCGAGCCGCCCTCCCGCAACGGCGTGACGTAGCGGGTTACGTTGACGGTTCGGATATTGATTTCAGGTTCAGCCATTTTATGCTTGCGTCGTTTACTTCTTCAAAAAGTGAGCCCGAAAGTTAGGGCGTTTTTTTGAAAACGACCGTCAGAACGGGCAAAAAAAGAGTGGCGAGAAAAACCTCGCCACTCAAATGAAACCCTAAATAACGTATTGATGAAGTATAAAAGCGACGGAAAATGTCAAAATCAGTTCAATTGCTTCTCCACTTCTTCCTTTCCGATGTACCCAACGTTTTGCCAAACGAGGGTTTTGTTTTTGAATAAAAGTAAGGTGGGCAGGCCTTCAATGCCAAGCTGCTGGGCCAACTCTTGGTTATCGTCGGTATTGATACGAACGAGGTTGACTTTGTGAGCCTTCTCCGTCTTGATTTCTTCGAGAAATGGGGCCATTTTTTTGCAAGGAGCGCACCAATCCGCGTAAAAATCGACCAAAACCAGTTTTTCGGAGTTCAGTAATTCATCAAACTGTTGGCGACTCATGCCCGTCGGTTTGGGCGTTTCAGCGGTGGTTTCGGGCAAGCCCTCGGCCCGCCATTTCATCATACCACCCTCCAATTCAAACACTTGCGTAAAGCCAAAACTTCGCATTTTTTGGGCCGCATCGGCGCTTCTGCCTCCACTGAGGCAATAGACCAAAATGGGCTTGTCACGCTCAAAACCGTCAATTTTATTTTCAAACCCGTTGCTGTTCCAGTCAATGTTGTGCGCATTGAGCAAATGCCCGCCCGCAAATTCTTCGGGCGTTCGTACATCCACCACCGTAATGGCGGGATTGGCGTCGATTTTGGCCTTAAACTCCTTGGCCGACAACGCCCCGCCCGTGGTTTCACCGCCACCTTCGCCTTTTGGGTTGCAGGCATTGAACACAAAAATCAACGCAATCAGGAGGATGAAAGAGTATTTGGTCATATTTTTGGGGATTTTAAGCAATTAATTCCGCTTGCATTACGATAATTTCGGGTTGAAAGATAATCTTTGATTTTACTGAATTACTAATTAAACAGGCCGCTTCCGCTTTGTGAAGCACCCGCATTGCTCTTTCTTTTTGGTCATCGGCAGGAAGCGTCAACACAGGCATGAGGGTGATTTCACTGATTATGTATTTACCGTCAACCACTTCAAGTTTTCCCACACCTTTGGATGCAAAATGGGTAAAATCTAATTTTGAATTTTCGGCAATGGCCAAAAAAGTGGTCATTAAACAACTATTCACCGCCGCTACCAGCAAATGTTCGGGCGACCAAATGCCCACCATGCCTTTGGGGAATTCGGGCGGAGTAGCCACTTCAAGGGTATCATTCAATACGGGCGAACTCATCGTTCCTTTGCGTTCACTTTTCCACTCAACCGAGACTTCATAAAAATGTTCCTGTGCCATAATGGTATTTGTATTTAGTAAATATGATGCAAATATCCCCCAACCCAAGCGCCCGGTCTGCGACATTTGTCACACAAGTACCCTTATTTTTATGACTAATGGCATCTTTTTGGCAATTTTCGACCAACAGAAACCAAAACGACGCAAAAACGGTTTTTCAAACATAACGGTTCTTTCAAGAAAAAATAACCCACCATGGATGCTCTCATCGTTGTCCCGCTTGTCGTAACGCTGTTTTTTCTGCATTACTACCTTACCGACCACGACACCCCAATCGACAAAGACCGCAAGCGTTTTGCGGAGGGAATTGCGCTATTTGAATCGGGCGATTATACCGCCGCACACGCTTATTTTGACCAAAAAATAAAAGAAAACCGTAAGTCTGCCTTAGCGTATGAATACCGGGGAAAGTGCAATTTGGAAGACGGCAATCTCTACTCCGCCCTGTATGATTTTACCGAAGCATTATCGTTTGATACCACCCTTGTGGAAGTGCACTTAAAGAAAGGATTGGTTCATTATGAACTGGAGGAATTGAAAGACGCCTACCTTTCGCTCGACAAAGCGGTATGGTTTTCGAGGGGTGAAAATGCAGATGCGATGCATTGGCGCACGGTTGTGTACCAAAAATTGCACCCTGCGGAAACACCCGAACATTACCGAAAAATATAGCCTTCCTTACTTCCGCGTAGCGGGCATTTTATCCCCATTAAGGTCTAATATTAGTTTGTCAAATTCTCCTTTATCATCCCGAAAAAAATCAATTGTGGCGTTTACTTCACGGCAAAACAGCTTTGTTTCCGTTTCTGGATACACGGACACGATGGCCTCTCCCGTCATTTTAGCAAAAAGTTGATTGTTTTCCAGCGTTATTTCCAACTCAAGTTTGGGCCCTATTTTGTACGTTCCTACAAACGACTGCATTGACGGCTTTGGCAGTGTTAAGGGCTTTTTGGAAGGGATGATTGTCACGGACGGGTTGAAAAAATACATCCCTAAATCATCTACCGACTGGGTAGAATTGTTTAGAATCACGATGGCTTTATTGCTTTTATGACTAAATCCCGCAAACGCCCGGTAGCCCCCCGTTCCGCCGTTGTGCCAATAGATTTCGTCATTGGCTACCGCCGTAATGTGCCAACCCAACGCCATTTTTAGGGTTGAATCCACCATGTGCAGCGGTTGTTGGCTTTGCTTCATGGCACTGGCCAATGCATCTGCCGACAAGTCAAGCTCCGCCCTCAGGTAGCGCATGAGGTCTTCGGCATTGGAACGAATTGCACCCGCGCCCGCCATGATGTCAAAATCCCAATGCGACACGGGTTTGTGGTCAACATGCCCTGTCGTCAGCCAAGTTGACGCATTCAACGTGCTGGTTTGGGTCATTTTCAGGGGGGTACAAATCACATTTTGGAGTAATTGTTCATAACTTTTCCCCGCAATCAGCGTCAGCTCGTGACCCAACAGCCCAACGCCCACGTTGGAATAATTATAATTCCCCATTCCATTTTCGAGTTGAGACGTTGTCAGAAAAGCGTATAAATCTTTTACGCCATAATCGACGTAGGGATTTTCGGGATTTTTAGGAACAATATTCGTCGGCATTCTTGGGAGGCCTGAGGTATGCGTCGCCAACTCGGCAAAGGTAATTTTACGGCCGTTGAACGACGGAACTTTAACCGAATCGGGCAGGTATTTATCGACGGAATCCTCCAGGCGGATACGCTTTTTTTGGTCTAAATCCGCCAAAAGTAGCGACGTAAATGTTTTGCTAATGGAGCCGATTTCAAAGACGGATTGGGGCAGAATCACCTGCTTTTTATCCGCATTAGCGTAGCCATACGTAAAGTAGGTTTCTTTACCATTTTCATAAAAAGCCACCACCGTTCCCACTGAATAGTTGTTGTCAATACGGTCCTTTACCTGGCTCTTGATTGTTTCTTGAACGATATTAATCGGCGTTTGGGCGCGCACGCCAAAAACACAAATCACTGACAAACACACAGTTAACCCGCAAAAATAGTTTTTCATAGTCTGAATTTAAATAAAACACCCAAAGGGTTTGAAGTCATTACCGATTATCTTCCGACAGCCAATGGAATTGCCTTTCGGCCAGTTGAAAGTTACGACGACGGCGTTTGAGCACCACTTTTAAGGAATCATTTTTGATTTTTCCTTTCAACAAAAGTTGATTCGTGTCGGGCATCGAATATTGAAGGGTAAACAGAGAAAGGCTATCGCCCGAACGCTTTTTGAACGAGATATTCTGCTTCAACGAGTCCGTTACGTATGCAAAATAGGCCCGGTTGTAGCGCTGTCGAAAAAGGGTATCGGTGGTCAGGATGCTGCCCCCGTTGTAGTTCTCAAAAACAATGTCTTTCCAACGAAGGCTGTCCTCGTTCATTCGTCCACTAGCCTCAAAAGAGACCACCTCAAACATCCCCGTGGTGATGGGCTTATTTGCGGGAGATACCACATTGACCTGGTGGAGGCTTTGGTACATGCTATAAAAAGGCACCACCGCAAATATTGCGACAAAGGCAGTTTTAAGCACAATTCGACCAATTCTCATCCATTTTTCGGGCAAGGTAAACGAGGGAGAAGACGGCGCGGGTTTGTTCAAAACAAAAAAATTAAGCAATCGCTTGGCATCTGCCAACAGCAGAATGTTGCTGAAAACAAACATGTGTATTGAAAACAATTTGACCGGAATATCGTAGCAAAGATTCAGAACCGCCACGTTTAAAAATACCCCTGCGGCCAAAAAAGCACCTAAAACGGCCGTGCGACGATACAACAAAAGAACGCCCACCAGCACCTCCGCCGCACCCGAAAAGAATTGATAAGGGGTAGAATAACCAATAAAAAGCCACGAAAACCGCATGGGCAGGAAATCACCGAGCGGAGTGGCCAACTGGGTCAGCGTTGGGAACGACATCTGAAAGCCAAATACCTTGATGAAGCCATAAGTAAAGGCAATCATGGCAATGTAGTACCGCAAAATTACCATCAGCCAGTAATAGGCCTTGTCGTAGTTTTTTCGACGGTCAAAAAGCGACCAAACCAAGGTGCCGAGGATAGATACCAACGCAAAAAAACACAATTGGGCGTAGCCGTAGGAAGTGTCTCCGCTGCCGCCCATCGGAATCAGGACATCTTTGACGTGAAAAATGGTGCGATTGCCCCACTCGACCAACAATTTTTCAATCTCATTGTACAGTTCCGTAAAGGTAGAAACGACGGGCAAGTTGCCCATCCATTGGAGAAAAGATAGATAAAATCCTAAATAAATAGCAGTAAAACGAAAAATAACGCTACGCCACAGGGGCCATTGGATGGCGGTTACATCTTGCATGGGTGGGTCGGTATATGGGTAAGAAAGTAGACGGAAAATTTACAACCTGTTGCTAAGAATACCAATGAAGGCCAAAAATCAATCTTTTTGGTCAGCACGAAATATCCCAAATCCTTATTCCACCAAAAATTGTTGGTTGATTTTAGCATCATTCACTGTCAATTCAATCGCGTATGCACCTTTGGAAAGACGGCCCGTGGGTAGGTATTTAATTTGCGTTCCCAAATTCTGGTAGTAATCATCTATTATCGTAGCCAGCGTTTGCCCTTTTTTATCTTTCAATAACAACTTCACCTGCCCAGGTTGGTTGAGACGAAAAATGATACGCTTGATGTTGGGTTGGTCGGTTGGCTCCGCCCCAAATTCAGTGGCGAGGGATTTCCCCTCCTGCGAAATTTGACTTTGGGCAAATAACGATTGCAAACAAGCTTCAATCTTGGCCGAAAACACCGCTCCCGCATCAATTTGAAATCCCGGTAGCAGCACGATACTGTTGCCAGCTGTAAAGCCAATATTTTTGGACGTCGGTAATTGTCCTTCTGAAAAAATCGCCTTCTGAGCCTTGTGCGGAGCAGAAACGAGCGCCACCCTTCCCGTCTTAATGGTATCTTCCAAACAGGCGAGTTTGATGCCTTTGCAACCACAGTTGCCGTCAAATTTATCGTACACCGTCAACGGGTCGCCGTCGTCGCAGGCGGTGCCGCTTTGTTGGCACTGTTGTGCGTTGAAGGTTATTTTACTAAAACCTGCACAAGTGGCATGACCCCAGTTTTCGGTGGCCGTAATCAGCACATAACGGGCCGAAAGACTATTAAAATCAGGCCCTGTAAAACCCGCATACTGCGCCGCACCAGGCGCATTGGGCCACGTATACTGCCCCCCCAATTGCGTCCAAACAACGCCGTCGGTCGAGTAGTCGATGTACACCGTCTTAAAGCCTTTGGTCGTTTCATTCAACACGTTGTAGTTCCACACGCGCGTTCCTTTTAAGGTATATAAATTCCCCAAATCATACTTAATCCAGTGATTCTGGCCGCTTCTGGCGGGGTTTGGATTGGTCGCTTTTACGCAAGAGAGCCAACCCGTTTCATTGGTATTCGTGATATTTTGGGTCGGGGCGCAGTAATCATATTTTTGGTATTGCGCCGATGCATCATCACAATCGGGACCCGTGCAGGGCGTACCTACACATTCGCAATTTTGGTAGGTATCGTTCTTCGTAAACGCATTCCCGTCGTTGCACGGCGTATTGTTGGGTACGCACGAAATCTCGCATTTGTAGTCGTAAAGGTAAAAATCAGACACCCGTTTCCACGTTTTAAACTCGTGAAAGGGTGTTTTCCAATACAGGTTAAAGTGGTCGCGCCAACCATTCTCTTTGTGCCTTATTTCGTAGTAATAAAATTGGCCTTTTTGGAGGTAGATAGGCGAGGTATTTTGAAACGTATACGTGGAGTGAGCCGTTTCGTTGATTCCAAAAATCACCATGGCTTGGTGGTACTGTTTGTACTGAATAGAGTCATTTTTACTCAGAAAAAACATCGTTTGATCGTCGCCCGTTAGGTTAAATTCGTACATTCCCGAAACAGGAACCGTCAAATAGCCCTGCACCAGCGATCCGTAATTGTCTTTGGCATACGACGCAAAATCGGGACCTGAAATCCCCTTTAATTTCTCTTTTCGGTCGGGCAACAACGGAAATTTCGGGGCGTTCACCAAGTCGGGTTCTACATAACTGCCCGTGATATTGTCAAAATAATAGGCTTCCACCAAGCCGCGCTCACCCACGCAGGGGTTCGTCGTCGGGGCAACTCCTACGCAGTTACAAAACCCGTCGTGTTGGTCGTTGGTGGTTTGGGCATTGCCGTCATTACAAGCGGTGCCGCGCACGGGGCACGATTGCTCGCAAGCGTATTGTTTTATGTTATTAAAGTCAATGATTCGCCAAGTGGTGTCGGAGTTGGCGGTTTTACGCCAATAAAGCGTTGTATGGTCGCTGCAACAGCCTTCAAAGCTGTAAATTTCAAAGTAATAATTTTGTCCCGCCACCAATTCGATGGTCTTGGAGGTTTGGCCGGGCGTTTTGTTGTGTTCAGTTACGTCCGTGTAAGAGGTAACTTCCGCTCGTTTTCTTTTATTGGCGAGCGACTCGTCGGTGCTTAAATAGAAAAGGGCGTGATCATCACCCGTTAGGTTAAAGGTGTACGTAGCGGTTTGATTCACGTAAATATAGCCCCTAGTCATGGCGGCGAAGTACTCGGTATAATTGACGGGCATTTTCAACGAACTCAGCATTTGGGAGCCGTCGGGGCGACTGGGGAAATTTTCGAGCGCGGCCAAATCGGCGCTGTCGGGCAATGAATTATTGAAACCCGTCCAGTACGACCATTTGACCTGACCAGGAGTTCCTACGCAGGTTTGCGCGTTGGTATTCAGGAAAAAACCCGCCCAAACTACCACCATCCAAATGCAATAACGGGGTAAAATTGAAAGCTTTATCATTGGAATTGTCATATCAACGGATACCATCCTTA
Organism: Runella rosea; assembly: GCF_003325355.1. Classification (GTDB taxonomy): domain Bacteria; phylum Bacteroidota; class Bacteroidia; order Cytophagales; family Spirosomataceae; genus Runella; species Runella rosea. The sequence continues at coordinate 739,860 of NZ_CP030850.1, read as the reverse complement.
TTTCTTTTAAATCCATTCATTAATACGTCAAACAGTTTTGGGGAAGATTGTCGGAGGAAATCGTGGTTCCGTTAAAATTCATAAATCCAATGGGATATTGGCCTGGCGAATAGCTATAAAAATTGCCGATATTGGGCAACACATAGCACAAATCACTCGGACTGACACCGTACCAGAGTGCCAACTCCGCGTAGAACTCATCAGTTGACACCGCAGGGATATAATTACCTCTAAACGAAACATTTAACGGATAATTAATGTCCATTTTTGGGTAAGCACCCATGATTTTCCCGCCATTTACAGCCCCACCCATCACGATTTGATTGGCTCCCCAAGCGTGGTCCGAGCCTTTACCGTTGGAGGTGATGGTTCGGGCAAAATCAGAAATGGTAAACGAAGTAACCCGGTCGGCCACGCCCAATTCTACCGTCGCGTCATAAAAGGCTTTGAGCGCCTGACTCACCACGGGAAGCTTATCATTCAGCCCCGTCAACAAGTCATCATGCATATCCCAGCCTCCGTAGTTGACAAAAAATATTTGCCGTTTTGCGCCCAACTCATTCCGTACGCTGATGATTTTGGCGATGGCTAATAGGTCGGTTGCCAGTCTGCTCGTCGGAAAAGCGGTAGTAATGGTAGGTACTTTTTTGAGGGCTTCTTTAAACAATGCAAATGCCGCCGTGGCCGTTTTGGTGCTCGACGAATAGGTTTGCTGCATCAAGTTTGCGTAGGTTTGCGACACCAGACTGTCCATGGTCGAGTTGCGCAAATCGGTCAGATAACCTGAGTTTCCCCACCACGACGGCAGGGCTTCAAAACCAACACTGTTGGGCTCAACATTATTACTGATGGCATATTCGGAAATGTCCTTTCCCCGTTGGAAGGCATTTTTTCCCGCCAACGAAATATTCATTGATACCTCCTGATTGGCATTGGCGGCGTTGAGCAAATCGGCCACGCGGCCGCCGAAACCGAGGGCATCGCGGCTCTGCGGCACCGACGTCTGCCACTGCATAATTTGGTCGGAATGGGAATACAGCCCCAACGGCAGCTTTTTTAGCCCACTTTCAAAGGCTGATTTGGTCAAAATCGGCTCGACCAAGGTTCCGATGTTTGACATAAAAGCCAATTTCCCGCTGTTGAACAAATCGCGCACGCCCGTCATCTGGGGATGGACACCATACGCACCATAATTGCACGCAATCCCGCGAAAACCCACGCATTGGGGATTTGTGAGCGCAATGGGGTTTAGCACCGACAAGTCGGTTCTGATGGCTTTGTACTCGTTAAAGCCGTTATCACCACCCGTGTTAACCCCCATGGGAATCAGCATATTATACGAGTCTACACCTCCAGAAAGCAAAATACAGACCAGTGCTTTATAGTCTGTGGGGTAAGCGGTTCCACTGGGCTGTTTGCCCACCAGACCGTTGAAGGAAGTCAGGTTGGTCAGCGTATTGAGCAGGGTAGTTGAACCCATACCAACGCAACCAGCTTGTTTCAGAAAATTCCGTCTATTCATAAGTTAAGTATAAAACCCTGCAATGAATGTTTTTTGATAACCAACACATTATCAGCGGTTAATGAGATAATCTGGCGAAGATAAAATCAACACCAGCATCAATCTGACGCGGCGATAAGCTTGGTCTGCGTTGGGCACTCCGTTGGTGCTTTCGGAATAAGGCATTTTAACGACCATCGCACGAATCAAATCCAAAGTCTTGGCCGACAGTTTTCCACCCGTAAAAAGCAGGTTATATTTGTCGAGCAATTGGACAATTTTATCGTTACGCGTAAAGGCATAATCGGCCACCAAATTGAATTTCGCGTTTTGGTCTGACTTATATGCCTCACCGTTAAAAAATCCCCAATATTCAACGGGGTCGTCATCAATCAACCATTTGCCGAGCGCATTTACGTACGCAGTGATGGTTTGGGAATTCACCAACTGAAACTCTGGCGCAAACTTCCCCTGCGTTTTCAGTTCGCCGTCGGGTTGAAAATCAGGCTGAAAAAAGTTAAACACCGAAGGTGAATTCAGCGGTTTTTGTTCCAATCTAGAAAACAAATCAACCATTACGTTTCGATATACGCCTCCCTGCGTCGTCAGTGGCAAACCGCGCATCAGATTCATGTATCTCAGAAAAGGTTCGCGAAGTGCTCCAACGGTGCTAACGGCTTGGTCGATACCGCAATCCCGCGCCTCCGCATCCAATAAAACGGCCCGAACCACCGCCTTTAAGTCACCGCGCACTCCGCTTCCGTTGTTGTTGAACACCGTCGCCACCCGCTGAATGTAGCCCGGCGAAGGATTTGACATTACCAACCGCTGAATGAGCCTTCGAGCAATGAAAGGACCTACGTTGGGGTGGTTGGCCAACACATCCAAGGCATCCTTGATGTCTTGCTCTCCCTGCAATACGGGCCGGGCGGGAATGGTAACTCCCAAAAATGTCTTTGGGCCAGGTTCGTGCCCGTTCACGATACGCGGTTGAGTCTTCCACGGATTTCTTTTGGCATCGCTCGAATCAATCGGGAAAAACTTCATCGACAAAGTGTAACTCCAATTGTTTTTTTCATTATCGCCCAGATAACGGCTATCGCCCCACGACAGTCCTGTAAATACTTTAGCCAAGCCTGCAATGTCGTTGTTGTTGTACGTCGGGATGAGGTTATTGTTGGCGTCCCGCATTTCTGTTCCGTTCACATTTAGCTTGTAAAGTCCAATCGAAAAAAGCTGCATCAGCTCCCGGGCGTAGTTTTCGTCGGGGTAAACTTTATTGGTCGAATCCGTCGCGTGGTTGTTCATGAAGGTCAAATAAACGCCCATCGCTGGATGGTACGTGATTTTCTCCAGCAGGTTACGATACGTTCCCAGGCCATTTTCCAATAATAAATCGTAGTAACTTGAGAGCGCATACGGGTTGTCGTCAAACGCCGACAACCTCGACACCACAAACAACTCGCTCAACGCCCACGCCACGCGCCACCTGACCACATCAGGAGCGGTCATGGCCCCCTGAAACCACGAAACATCAAAGTGCGTATTGCCCACAAACACGTTGGAAAGCGTGTAGGTATTGGAGGGATATTTAAACGTCAGCGAATCCACCATCATTTGGTGAATCTGCGCTAGGTACGTTTGAGTACGAAAGGAATTGGGCAGGGCAAGCTGATTATCCAGCCATTTCTCAACGCCAAGGTTGGCAACATCCTGTATATAAGCAAAATTATGCCCAAGTGTAGCCTGCGACAGAAACCGCGAAGCCGCCGCTGAGTTGGGCAGGTAGCCTGTACCCGTCAAGGTCTGAATCGCGGCGCTACTTTGCGAAGAAGCCGTCACCGAAACATTCGGGGTATTTCCCTGGCCAAAAGTAATGATTGATTGAGCGCGTAAATGGGGGATGAAGAAAGCGCAGTAACATAAAAAGAGTAGACAAAATTTCATAAACAATGAGTTTCGCACAACGTTAAAAAAGCCATTAATTAGCATAAAAGCACCACACCACGCGTAAATTTAGCTTCTCTTATTTTTCAAAACAATTTAAATGCCAGAATATCCAAATTGGGTAAACTTTATCATGGGGGGCTTCATCCAAATCAATGGGACAAAAACGGTTTACTTAAAAAAACACCCTTATTTAAGCTTCATTTTCAACGATTCGCTCGCTTTTTTTTAGACTTCGTCCCAGTCATGACCCAACTTTGGGGCAGTAATCAAGAAAACGCAACGCATGAAAACTATTTATCTCACACTCATCTCACTCTCATTTTTCGTCACTTTCAGTTCACAAGCCCAATACGGCACCATCTTGCCCGACGGCTTTATCATCCCAAAATCCGCCACACCCCCTGGGTGTACCGTAAGTGATAAAGGGAAGATTTATTACAACAGCACCACCAATAACCTCCTGTTTTGTGATGGCTCCGCTTGGAAACCAGCCTCCTCGCAATGGAGCACCCCTTTCTCTCAACCTGACGACATTTATTTTAACGCGGGCTACGTGGGCATAAACACCACCATCCCCCAATATTCGCTGGACGTAAACGGTACGGGAAGATTTACGGGCGATATATACGCCGAAAAACTGGGAATCGGCACCCTCACCCCCTCCTCTGCCCTCGAAGTACTGGACGGCGACATTGCCATTACGAGCACTGCCGACGTAAAAACCTGGAAATTGGACTACACCGACGAAAGCAACAGCTTAGCCCTTCGCGAAAACGGCACTGCACGTATGGTATTTGCCAACGGTGGCAACATTACCATCGGCTCGGGAGCGCCCACGGCTAAATTGACCGTGGAAGGCAACGGCAGTTTCAGCGGAGACTTGACCGTAAACGGCGGAAAGGGAATCGTAAGAAGCACGACAAGCACTCAACTCAAATACCATACGGCATCGGTTTCACTGGGTACCACCTTTGCGGTCACAAACGGAGGCTGCGCTACAGCTAATGCCTCCCTGACCGCCGCTGGATTCACGACTGCCCCGACTGTGACAGTTGGAAATCTTACGGGCGGTACGGGAGATTTTGGAAAACTGGTCATCAATGTACAATCCACTACTACCACCCAAGCTGTGGTCCGTTTTTGTAACCCTACGACTAGCTCAATCACGTTAACTGGCATGACTTTCAACGTATTATGTATTGGTCAATAATTCAAAAACTAATCGAGCCATGAAACTAGCCATCTTCTTCGTTGGAATATTATTTTTAACCCAAAAATCAATGGCCCAATTCAGTGAATTAACTGCTGATGCCATTGGCTTACCCAACTTAACGATAACTCCTTGTAGCGCGGGAAACACTGGGAAATTGTACTACAATGCCGTCGATAACAAAGTGAGTTACTGCATTAACTTTGTCAACTCATCATCTTATGCCGAATCAAAATGGGAAAGAAAGAATAATAACATCTATTATACCAAAGGGTTGGTCGGAATCAACAAATCTACCCCTGCTTATCCGCTCGATGTCAACGGTACGGGTCGGTTCAATTCGACACTTTCCGTCGGTGCAAAGGTTGCCATCAACAGCTCGGTTCCACCCATCGAAAAATTTCAGATTACGGATGGAAATTTCGCCATTAAAAGTACGGCTGATGCAAAATTATGGCGCTTAACCTACGCTGATGGTGGGGACAGGTTTGAAATAACCGAAACAGGTTTTTCCCCCCGAATGATTATTAATAATGGGGGAGCAATAGGGATAGGTACGGTACCCTCAGCCACCGCCGCCCTAAACGTGAGCGGAGGTGGAGCTTTCAGCGGAAATGTTTCATCGGCCAACGTGGGTATGCTCCAAAATAGCAACGCCACCCAGTTAAAATTATATACGGGCAGCATCACTACCCCATCCTCCACCTTTCTGGTCCAAAGCAACGGCTGCAATATCGCAGGCTTCAATTTTCCCGCTGGAACATTTACGGCCGTCCCTGCAATTGCGGTAGGAAATAAGACCGCAGGGGGAACATTCGACGAGCGATTGACCCTCACGGTCGAGAGTGTTACGAGCACGGGAGGATACGTCAGATTTTGCAACCCCACCGTGACCAATGTCTCGCTTCTCAGCTATAGTTATACCATCATTGCGATTGGCCAGTAATTTTTTTGTTGGCCGTGTTCTCCACCGCCAACAAAAACGCTAAGAAGACAATGCTTCTGGCTGCGATACAACGCTACCAGAAGCATTCCAAGACCTTTTAGCTAAGGAAATCATAAAAACCGACAGGAGGCAAATGCCCGAAATAAACACAAAAATGATGTTGGTATTGCCCACCCAATCAATGATAAAGCCGAATAGCGGTTCGCCCAACGCCGCAAATACGTAGCCAAACATGTTCATAAAACCAATGCCCGTTCCGGTATAATCGCGCCCGAGCATTTCGGGGCTCAATGGCCAAAAGCAGGATTGAGGCCCGTACACAAAAAAACCGACCGAAAGCATCAGAAATCCCGCCAACAGCAGGTTATTGGCGGGAAGCACATAGACCAACAGTGCCATCAACGCACTCATTAACATCCCAAAACGGATAGAATGGATGCGATTTTTCTTAAATAACGAGTCCGACAGCATTCCGAAAGACAACGCACCAGCCGCCATCCCGACGGGCAGCAGAAACGTAACCCATAAGTTACCAGGATTGTCTTTCCAGTTTTTGCCAAGATAATGCACTGGCACCCAAAAAATAAGCCCATAACGCGCCATGCTTTCAAAACCGAAGGCGAAAGACGTAAGCAGAAAATGAGGATAGGACAAAACCACACGGTAGCGAGTCAGCCAGCTAATTTTTTCGGAAGTGCCGTCTTTCTTAACAGGGTCAATAAAGCCAGCATCAGACGGTTTATCCCGAACTATCATCAAAAAAATGGTTGCTGCTACCAGCAGAAACAGCACTGGCAAACGAAAAAGCATACGCCATTCCATGCCCTGCTGCAAAAGCACGATAGACAGTAGATACGTCAAAACCGACGACAATCCCGCCGCCATCGTATAAAATCCGAAAGCTTTGCCCAGCTCCGCTTCGTTCCACCAATTGCTGATTAACTTTCCGCCCGGTGCCCACGCCATGGATTGAAAATATCCGTTCAACGCCCATAAAATCATGATTGTGGTAATGGAGTCGCTGTAACTGACGGCAATGTTGGTCAAAACCGACAAGTAAGCGCCAGTAGTGACCATTACACGGGCGCTTAGTCGGTCGGCGAGGTTGCCGTTGATGAATTGGCCAATGGCATAGCCCAACAACATCGAAAAACTAATCCAGCCAATGTACGAATAAGATACATTAAGTGACGTGGCCATGCCCTTGGCAGCCCATCCAAAATTGTGCCGACCAGTGTAAAAAAACAGGTAACAAAACATTGTTACCAACAACATTTTCCACTGCTGACCTCTGAAAGACGATTGCATATTTTTTCTTTTGTTTACAGCTCTTGTATTCGAATCCCGACGCGTAATGGCTTGTTTTTCAAGGCGTATTCAAAGGCTTGTTCCGCTTCATTCAGAGAAAACTCCTTCCCCACAATCTGCTCAAATGGGAAACGTTGTGCGTTTCGATGCATAAAATCAACGGCGTACACAAAATCATCGTAATTGTAGTTGTGCAATCCTTTGAGGGTAATTAACCGACGAATGATTTGCTCGGCATCCACCATTACTTTCCGTTGACGAAACACCGCTCCTACCCAAACAGCCACGCCACCCACGGCCAGAGTAGCTACACCTTCTTCCATCGCCTCTGGTGAGCCACTCATATCAAACACCACCTCAATTTTTGAATAAAGAGAAGTTAAAACGCTTTCATTTTCACCCCCTGACGTGGGCGTCAACAAGCAAGTTTCATCTACGCCAAAAGCCAAGGATTGTTGCAAACGGCTCGCCGCAATGTCGGCCGTGATTATTTTTTTGGCACCCGCATCTTTGCACATCGCCGCGCAAACCATTCCCAACAAGCCGCTACCCGTAATCAGCACCGTTTTGCCTTTTACCGTTCCCGCAAGTCGTAACGCTCCTGCAACCGTCGCCACCGCGCAATTGAGCGTAGCCGCCACGGGAAGCGACACATTATCAGGAATTTTGAGGATAGCGGTATGGGGTTTTAGCACACAATATTCGGCCAATCCGCCGTGAAAAGCGTCTTTTTCGGTGACCGTTGCGTGGCCGTACTTAAACACTCCTACCGTTTTTTGCGGCATCCCCTGCGCCGACATTTCCGAGTCAGGGTCGGCCGAAAAAATGCTCCACGTCACAATATCGCCTACTTTTAATGTATTCCCCGCGTAGTCTTTCCCCGAATGGCTTTCGTTTATTTTTACCACTTTCCCCACAATCTCATGCCCCAAAATGGTCGGGGTGTTTTCTTTTCTCAACCCACAAAAGGTATGCAAGTCGCTACCGCAAATGGTGGTGTATAAGTTTCGAATCAATACTTCTCCCGTCGCCAACTCAGGCAGCTCACGGTGCTGCAACTGCATCTCCTCACCCGGGCCGTTAAAAACCATCAATTTCCCTGAACTCATGCTGTGCTTCGTATTCGTTTTTTCGCAAAGGTGCTAAATTTTTGTTTACTTATTTTAAACATAAGTTTACCAAATTATAAATTTTCAAAAATTAGGGCAACAAAAAAAGCCATTAGGGTTTTGCAACCGCTAATGACTTTGGTTAGATAAATGCCTTTGGCTATGCAACGCCAAGCTACAATTTTAATAAAGTCATTTTCAAAACCTCCACATTTCAGAAGCGAAGGGCTGATTTTTAGATGATAGGGTATTTTTCATCCCTCAATACTCTAAATCTTTCGGTAAGCCAACTCGTTTAAGTGTTTTTTTTGCTTGGGTTACCTTTTTCTCAATGAAAGCATGTTTTTGCTTTTCATTGATGGTAGAGTCAAATTCGACTTTTGTTATTTTTATGGTCTTTAACATAACACATCAGTTCTCTTATTATCCAAATTTATCAACTTTTCGTTTCACAACAAAGGCTTGATAGTCAGTATTTTTCTGAAAAGGGTACCATTCATCATCCAATAAACCCCAAATCATAAACGTTTCAGTAATTTTCTCAAAATTTCTACTGAGACCAATTCTATAAAGCCTTGTACGTGAGGGAGTACTGCCTTCCGCATAGATTAATGCATCAGGGTATTTTTCCGAAAATACCAGCGCAGATTGTGCTACTGTTGCCAGTATTTTTCACTATCTCTATTATCGGAAACTACCAAATCAGAAATCTCACCCGAAATTGCATCAATGTCACCAAATCCTAAATTCCAAATATTAGGAGCTTCAATCAAAGTAAATATAATGCCTTTGAGTATTTTACCATTTTTACCTTCGCTAACAAATTGGAAAGAAATAAAGTTTTGAGAAACCTTGAGGTCGTACTTGTCTAAATTCATGTTTTAATTATTGCAAAACTAACCGACCCTAATTATGTCGAGCATGTAGAACAAATAAAAAGATTATTACATCCCTTTAAGTACTTTCCACATCTCGTCCGCAACAAACTGATTACCAACCTCATTTAGGTGAACTCGGTCGGTAGTAAGGATATTTTTCTCCTCGTTGTTAGGGTTATTTTTGAGGTTATAGTCAAGAAATGCTTTGCGCAAATCAATCAGCGGTAGGCCGTTTTTCTTGGCCAAATTCCGAATCATTTGGGAATACTGATTAAGGTCGCCATCTTGCTGATTGGAGAAATCGGTGCGCTCACCAATGGCAGCAGGGGTGCAAAGGGCTACGCGGATATTGGCCGCCTGCAATTTCTTCAAGATGGCTTCGTAAAACTTCACAAACTTATCCGGGTCAGTACCTGTTCCGTGCGATGCTTTGTGCCACACGTCATTTACGCCAATGTAAATGATAACCACGTCTGGTTTTTTCGACAGTACATCGTCTTCCATGCGTAGGTAAAGGTCATAAATTTTGTTACCGCCGATACCCGCGCCAATGAGTTCATATTTGCTTTTGAGGTTTTGTTTTTCGAGCATTTCGCCCAATTTCACGATATAGCCGCCTGGGCGAACTCCGGCCTGGGTGATAGAATCTCCGAAGAAAATGACCCTCAGGGGTTTATCCTGCTGAGCTGCGAGTAGAGGAAGGGCAAAAAAGCTAAGTTTGAGGTAACGAAAAAATCTTTTCATTTTAATTGTTTAGAAGTTGAGAGACATTTTTCAATAAAGGAAAAATACCGCTCTTTCTAACAGTTTTTCTTTCACGCAAAGGCGTAATTGAAAAACACTCTGCGACGCTACGTAAACCATCAACTGAACAGCCCCAAAATATCATCTTGCGTCAGTTTTTTCAGGAAGCCCGCTTCGGTCGACACGAGATCGTCGGCGAGGGCGCGCTTGCGGTCTTGCAACTGCACGATTTTTTCTTCTACCGTATCTTTACAAATCATTCGGTACGCAAAAACGCGCTTGGTTTGGCCAATGCGGTGTACGCGGTCGATGGCCTGCTGCTCCACGGCGGGGTTCCACCACGGGTCTACGAGGTATACATAGTCGGCTTCGGTCAGGTTGAGTCCTACCCCACCCGCTTTGAGGCTCATCAAAAACACGCGGCATTCATCGTCTCCCTGAAAACGATTCACCCGTTCGGCGCGGTCCTGCGTTTTGCCATCGAGGTATTCGTACGGAATGCGGTCGCGTTCGAGTTTTTGGCGAATCAAATCAAGCATTTTCAGAAACTGACTGAAAATCACAATCTTGTGGTGGGAGGCATTCTCTTCAATTTCGCGCACAATTTCGGCCAGTTTGACCGATTCTTGCCCGTAGTCTTCGTCGTCGGAAAGCAAGGCTGGGGAGTCGCAGATTTGGCGGAGCTTCAGCAAACCTTCCAAAATCAAAAACGACGCCTGTTCTCGCCCAACTTCCGCCATTTTGCCCGCAATCATGTCGCGGTATTTATCCCGAAACGCATTGTAGACTTTGCGTTGGCGCTTGTCCATCTCGCAATACAGCACCGTTTCCGTCTTTTCGGGAAGGTCTTTGGCTACTTCCTCCTTGGTGCGTTTGAGCATAAAAGGATAAATCAAACGGCGTAGCTCCGCCGCCCGGCTCTTGTCCTGATATTTATCAATCAAGGTGGCGTATTCTGTCCGGAAAAAATCTTCGTGCCCCAAAAAGCCCGGATTCAAGAAATCAAACTGTGAATACAGGTCAAAGGTATTGTTTTCAACGGGTGTCCCCGTCATGGTCAGGCGATTTTGGGCGTTGAGAAGTTTGACCGCCTTAGAAATCATCGAATCGGGATTTTTGATGGCCTGTGCCTCATCCAACACCACGTAATGAAACCGAAAGTTGCTCAACAATTCAATGTCTGAACGGACCGAACCATACGTTGAAAGGATAATATCGTACCGATTAAATACCTTCGCATTTTTGGTGCGTTGCGGCCCCGTATGTACGTAGAGCGTCAGTTCGGGACAAAACTTTGCCGCCTCGGCCTGCCAGTTGAATATCAGCGTTTTAGGCACCACTACCAAGTGTACTCCTTTGGGATTTCGATTTTTTTGTTCCTGCAAAAACGTCAGCATTTGCAGGGTTTTGCCCAGCCCCATATCGTCGGCCAAACAACCGCCCCAACCAAATTCATCCAAAAAGTGTAGCCATTTGTAGCCTTCTTCTTGGTACGGTCGCAGAGTAGCGGTGATGTTTTTGGGCAGTTTTATTTTTTTAATTTCGGTAAAATTTAACAATTTTTCGCGCTTCTCGTCGAGTTCTTCAAGCAATTTTGGATTCTCGATAAACTCTTTGTAGCGTTCCAAAATCGTAAAATGTTGTTTAGAAAGCCGCAACACGCCTTTCTTCTCGTCCACTTTTCCAAACCGAAACAACTGCGCATATTGCGCCACCCATTCTTCGGGTAGCAGTCCGTACGAACCGTCTTTGAGTTCGACGTAATTTTGCTTTTTCAGAATGGCCTTCCGCACGTCTGCCAGCGCCACCGACTGGTCGCCAAACGAGACTTCTACTTGCAAATCAAACCAGTCAATCCCCGAGGAGTTACGGATTTTGAAGGTTGCCTTGTTGGGGTTATAACGGAATTTTTTGAGGTTATTAAACCCAAAAAGCTTGGTACCGTACTGATTTAGGGCTTCATAAAACTGAAACAGCCAGCCCGCTTCCAACACCTGCTCGGAGGGCAGGTAAAAATATTCGTCGGTTTGGTGCTCAAAAGCAGGATGTTGCTTTTGCAAAAACTGCACAAAAGTTTCTTCAGAATCTCGGTCCCGGCGTTGAATCTGCACGGTATTGTTGTAGGCATTGACCCGCGCCTGCCGAAAATCTCGGGGTAGTTCTATCTCGTCTCCGTCTTCGGTTGTGTACACAAAAACGGGCACAATCAGTAAGTTATCGTCGGCTTCTTTAAGGTACACCCTTCCCTCTTGCCATTCGAGGTCAGTCTGCGAAATGGCCTGATTTTTATCAAATTCAACCGAAAACTGGTCGGCCAACGGAATCACAAAGCCGTTAAAAAACGCATCATCCCGCACCGAACGCAGGCGAATGGCCCCACCCAGTTCAAAAAAATGACGGGCCACTTTGGCCGCCGCCGCCGAACGAAAACGACAAAGTAAATCACCGGGCAGCAGTGCCAACCAGTATGTTTCCAAATCAGTAAGCTCCTGAAACGGGATCAAGGTTTCATTGCCGTGTTTAACGAATGCTTCCAGAATGGTTTCTTGTTCGGTTCGAGAAAGCTGAAAATGCAAGTCTAGCGGGGTTTCGCTGACCATTACGGCCGTTCCAGTGCTGTTGGAACTAATTTTTTGATTGACCCGCACGGCATGACCGACCAGCAACGGAAACAATTTTTCCAGCACTTTACCCGTGATTTCGAGGGCGGCATCAATGATTTCTTCGGTGTATTTAATGTTCCAAGAAGAAGTGGAGAGCTTGAACCCACGCTGACGCAGGGTTTCATGCATAAATTCTTGCCCTAATAACCGACTAGAATTCATGATCTCCAAATCGGTGGCATCGGCGGCGGGACGTTCTTTATCGGTCCAGTTGATGCGGGCAAAATGGGCCACTTTTCCCGTTTTAGGATTCAAGAACCCTTTGCCTACTTCCAGCCTGAAAAAAGGAAGTTCTTTCGTCGTAAAATGTTCCAATAAGTACACAAAAACGGGCTTATCTTTGGCATTTTCGGCGGGTACAAAAGGACTGGCAGACTTGATGGGCAGGGTACTTTTGAAGACATTTCCCCACTGCACCCCCGCAATCGGTTGAATGCTTTTGTCCAGCAAGACCAGTTCTAATTCGCCGTAATGATTGATCTTGAAGTCAAATTTTCCGACCAAGTTATCTCCCGAAGTATAGCCATATTTGGCCAACAATGCATCTTTTTCGCGCTCCCAATTCTTCAGCAATTCGAGCGCATACAGCCCGCGCTGTTGCTTGAGCCACACCAAGACACCCATCATGTGCTCACAAAGCGGCGTACGAAGTTCCTGCTGACAAGTACACGAAAAATGGTACTTAAACTTCTCCAATCGGGTGATAAGCACCGTGTTTGCGCCTTTTTTACGGACAAAGAGCTCAAAACGTTCATAGCCTTTGCCCTGCTCTACAGGCTTTACTTCTAAATAATGACGGCGACTTGCCCAAAAAGAAAGCGGTACGTTGTTCTGAATCTGCTGGTCGTCGAGGCTCCGTAAAACCACCGTTGTATCCGTCATTCGGTGCAGGGTGGGCTTATGAAACACGAGTTTTTGGGGCTCTATCTGCCGCGACGAATCCGTGATGTCAATAATTATTTTTTTAAGATCATGAATCGTGGGCTTGGTTTTTTCTGAGCCTTCACTTAGAAAATTCTCTAGGGCGTAGGCCGCCGCTACGCCGTGCTTACAGGGATATACCTCAGAAGGACAACTACAGTAACATTCAATGGCATCGGTATCATCCATGCTCGACAGTTCCACCTCGTATTTCTGCGGACTCGATTGACTTTCAACGTTAAACTTTGCCGCGTAATAGTCTCCGTCAAAACTCGCAATTTTTACTCCTCCACTTCTAAAAATATCATTTCCGCGTTGACGAACAGCACTTGAAGCTTCTTTTCGCAAAGCGGTCAAACTTTCTATGATTAATCCTTTAAAATAAGCCATTTTATAATTTCCATTTCCAGATTGCGAAGTGTCCTATTCTGGCCTTTAGTCTCCGCAACCTGTTCTCAAAAGGTGGTACGTTCAGTCTAATTCATTAATATATTCCGCCGGCACATCGTAGAGCTCATTTTCAACATCCTTCATTTTGGGGAACATCTTGGTATCAGGTTGGATTCCATAACGAAATTTAATTTCGGTGAATTCAAACGAAAAATCGCTTTTGGTCGTCGATAGTAATGGGAAGTCCACCCGTACCTGATAAATCGTCCCTTCGATGGTCTCGTAGGGAGGTTTTTTGTACAAAGTAAACAAATCAATCTTTACCCGCTCGCCAATACGAAAGGGGGATTCAATGGTAGGTAATGGAAATAAAAGTTTCATAATAACGCGAATAACGATAAAACGGCAGTCCTTTGCAACGAAGTCGTTACCTTCACCGTATTATTGAACAATTCAAAACGCAAATCGTTCTGTAATTATTCAGCTTTTTAATGATACAACGGATACTAATTTTTGGGATATGTTGGGGTGGGCTCTTTCTAAACGCAAAAGCCCAGATTGAGGAATATTATCGTCCTTTTAAACGGCCCAAAACGGCCATTTTTCTTCCCCAACCCGATTTAGTTCGCTCCAACAGTCACTGGTACATCGGCATTGAAGGCGGTGGAAAATGGAATGGGGCTACCCTCTCCAATTCCCTTTTTGGGCTGTTGGCTTATCGCTCTGGCTATACCGATAGCTACGCGGGCGGGCATTTGGGGTATTCGCATAATTTACGGTGGTCTATCGAATCAGGATATATTCGCAACCCCTCCAATACCATCATGCGGGTCAACGCCTTTCGGGGATTTACAGTTCGGGTCAATGAACTTGAACACAGTATTCCACTGCGGTTTAAATGGCGCATTCTTCGGTTGGGCAACGTCCTCAAACAATCGGGTATCTACGTCGGTGCGGGAATTTTGTGGACCCCAACACGCAAACGACAAGACGCCGAAACTTTTTTATTGACGGGGCTTACCCGCTCATCGGGCGCTGGAAACGCCCCCGATACACTTTTGGTTGAAAATCAAACCTTCTCCACTGGAAAATCTAAATTAGAACCCGAAGTAAGCCTTGAATTTGTGGGCCGCGTATCGACCCACCTCGAACTCGTCGCCTTCGGGCGCGTTCACTACGCGGGTGCTTCTGCGCTACGCTCCGACTCCCAATTATACATCAACCGACTGATTGAAAGCACTTCTTCACTTACTTTACGGCCTGTTAGCTATCAGTTCGGCGTAGCCATCCGGTACATTTACGGAATGCGCAATTTGTACCGTAGTCGTTACGAAGACTGAAATTATCCATAACCACGACAATCTTTCTCCTTAAAACTGCTTCAACTAGCCAATTTTGCGCTGGTTAATGCCCATTTTTCACCCAACTCGTTGAATGATTTCGGCATCTAAGCAAACCAACAAAGTGAGCTACTGATGAAAAAAATCGGTAAAATTCAAGCCCTAAAATGGCTGTAAATCATTTTAAGGGCGTAAATTTAGCAGATTGCACAAAAGTTCCTTTTAGTTTTCACCCCAAAGACAGCTTGATTTCTGGGCTTTTTGCGAATTACAGTTGACAAAAATGTTTTATCCACCAGCATTGATAAACGGTTAAATGATGACACAACACTGGCATTTACTTTCCCCAGAAGAGGCTTTAAAACTGCAGCACAGCTCACCAACTGGCCTGACAACTTCGGTAGCGCAGCAAAAACTGCAAAGCGAAGGACGTAACGAATTGAAGACCAAGAAGAAAAAATCGCCCATTTTCCTTTTTCTCCAACAGTTTCTGAACGTCATGATTCTGGTGCTCATCGTGGGGGCCGTGGTGTCGGGGATTGTGGGCGAGTTATCGGATACTATTGTTATTTTGGTCATCATTCTTCTCAATGCCGTCATTGGTTTTGTGCAGGAATACCGCGCCGAAAAAGCCATGGAAGCGCTCGGGAAACTGGCGGTTCCAACCACCAAAGTCATCCGCGACGGCAAACCCACCGATATTCCCTCCCCTGAGCTTGTCAAAGGCGACCTCGTTTTGCTCGAAGCGGGCGCGGCCGTCCCCGCCGACCTGCGTCTGATGGAAGTGCATTCGCTCAAAATAGAAGAAGCGGGCCTGACGGGTGAATCACAACCCGTGGATAAAACAACCGACCCACTTGACGACAAATCGCTGCCTTTGGGCGATCGTACCAACATGGCTTTCAGCGGCACCAACGTCACCAACGGACGAGCGCAGGGCGTCGTAGTGGCCACGGGTATGGACACAGAGCTGGGTAAAATAGCGGGGATGTTGCAGGAAGAAGGCAGTGAAACACCCCTTCAAAAAAGAATGGGCGATTTTGGCCGACGACTGACCATTATCATCCTGCTCCTCTGCGGGGTGCTGTTTTTGGCAGGGTATCTGCGAGGCGAAGAAATCGGCAACATGCTACTTACATCCATTTCGCTCGCGGTTGCTGCCATTCCCGAAGCATTACCCGCCGTCATTACGGTTTCATTGGCGTTGGGCGCAGGCCGTTTGGCCAAACGAAATGCCCTCGTTCGAAAACTATACGCGGTCGAAACCCTCGGCTCCGTCACCTACATCTGCACCGACAAAACGGGCACATTGACCAAAAACAAAATGGAAGTGGTGGATCTTTGGGTGACCAATGAAGCCGACCAAATGCGCATGGTGCAGGCAATGGCCCTTAATCAGGACGTAAAAAAACAGGACAACATCCTCACCGGCGACCCTACCGAAGTAGCCATCTTGAACTACGCGCAAACACAGGAGTCTTTTGACAAACAATGGCGGAAGAAAAACAAACGCGTGCATGAATTACCCTTTGATTCGGACCGCAAGGCCATGACCACCATTCACGAATACGACGGTAAATTTTTGGTTATTTCCAAAGGTGCGGCCGAATCCATCGCCCAAATCAGCATCGGCGACGACACAGTTATCAAAGAACAAGAAGAACGCATGGCCCAAGAAGGAATGCGCGTTTTGGGGTTTGCCACCAAAGTATTGGACGCGTTACCCGCCGACATTACCATTGAAACCATCGAAAAAGACCTTGATTTTTTGGGGCTGGTCGGCCTGATTGACCCACCCCGCGAAGAAGCAAAAAAAGCCATCCATGAATGTAAATCGGCAGGAATTGTGCCAGTGATGATTACTGGTGACCACCCGCTCACGGCGGCGAGCATCGCCCGCGAAATCGGCATTCTGGACAACGATCAACAAAAGGTAATCACGGGCAAAGAACTGGCCGCCATGAGCGAAAGGAAATTTGCCAAAGAAGTGCTGGATATTCGAGTGTACGCGCGCGTGTCGCCCGAACAAAAACTAAACATCGTTAAAGCCCTTCAGAATCGCGACCAGTTTGTGTCCATGACGGGCGACGGCGTCAACGACGCGCCTTCGCTCAAACGCGCCAACATCGGCATTGCCATGGGAATAACGGGCACCGACGTGACCAAAGAGGCCGCGCACATGATTCTGTTAGACGATAATTTTGCCACCATCATCAAAGCCGTCCGCGAAGGTCGCCGCATTTACGACAATATCACCAAATTCATTAAGTACATCATGACCGGCAACGCCGCCGAAATCTGGAGCATCTTTTTGGCTCCGCTCATTGGCTTGCCCATTCCGTTGTTGCCCGTTCATATTTTATGGGTCAACTTGGTAACGGATGGTTTGCCGGCCTTGGCGCTGGCCGCAGAGCCTGCCGAAAAAGGCATTATGAGTCACCCGCCACGCGACCCAAAAGAAAGCATTTTTGCCAAAGGAGTAGGCCGACACATCATCTGGGTGGGTATATTGGTGGGATTACTGACCGTTGGCACGCAGTGGTACGAAATCAATTCAGGCGCTGACCACTGGCAAACGATTGTGTTTACGGTGCTGTGTCTGAGTCAACTTTGGCACGTGATGGCCGTGCGGAGTCATAAAGAATCACTTTTTAGCCAAGGTTTATTAGGTAACAAAACCCTGCTCGGTGCGGTGTTGTTGACGATTGCGTTGCAGATGGCGGTGATTTACGTGCCGTTCCTGAATAATTTCTTTCATACCCAACCCCTTACATTGGAAGAATTAGCCGTTGCCTTTGGCGTATCAAGCATCACCTTTTGGGCCGTAGAAGTGGAAAAAACCTTTAAACGAAATAAAAAGTAAAAAAATAGGTTTGGGAAGTTTCAAACTTTCCAAACCTATTCAAGCCGATGCTAACCATTGCTAAAAATCGGTATTTGCTTCGGTAATGTCCATTTTCTGAATCCAGATGTTGCGGTAAAGCACGTCGTGGCCTTCGGCCTGTAATTTTAGACCGCCCGGTACGTCGGTAATGCCTTTACCTCCATCGTTACCCCCATCAATGCCCGAGTTCGGGCCGCCCCACACTTGACTTATGCGTTGGTTCTTGTGTACTTTTTTACCATTAAAATAGATGGTTACCAGCGGTTTTTCAACCAGCTTTCCATCTTTAAAACGCGCCGCCCTAAACATAATATCGTAGGCGTTCCATTTTCCTACGCCGTTATAAGCATAATAAGGGGAAGGCGTTTCGTTGATGACCGCCGCCATGCCATGCGAGGTAGTATCACCGTCTAATACTTGAATTTCGTAGCGATTTTGGAGATACACACCGCTGTTGCCACCAGGTTTACTGATGTAAAACTCCACATGAAGGCGAAAATCCTTGAATTTTTCTTTGGTCACAATGTCGGCTGCGCCGTATTTTCCACCCGCTGCGGCAGGGTCATTGGTATTGACGACCGTTCCTTTATCGACGGGGTCATTGACAATAAACCACTTGATGGGGAGCGTCGCGGCCAAGCGCGGGCCATCCCAATACGTCCATTTTTCATCGAGCATTTTGCGGGACCCGTCAAAATACACTTCGGCTTTTTTGGGGGCTTTTACCCCGACTCCTACTTGGGCAACCACGGGAAACGCCAAGCCAACCACAAGCATGGACCCAGCAAAAATGAACGGTTTAGCGGCAATTTTATTCATAAGAAAACAAGTTTTTGGGGTGAATTACAATTATTTATCAAAGCAATAAAGGCCTTATTCTACTTCATTTCAAGTCGGTCTCGTACACAAACAGCGTCGAAGCGGCATCATCATCGGGCACAAAATACCCGCGTAGTCCCGTAGCGGTTGATTCCATCCAAAAAGGATTGTTGGTCATGGGCGCACCCGTGGGCGACCACAGCAGCAACGGTACCTGATGTACAGGACGGTTGTCTTTCAAATCTACTACTTCCAAACCACCCAACGCAAAAGCAACCGCGTCGGGAGCGGTTTTGTATTTTTTCAGCCCACCGCAAAGCATTTTACGTTGTCCGATGTAGTGACAATCCTGATAATCAACGTAAAAGGCGGGATTATCTACCCGCAACTGCTTGGGTGAAACGGCGGTAATTGACGACATTTCCCATTGATAAAAGCGGCGCGAACCCCAACTTACCGCGTTCAGGGTATGGGCTTCGGTATCGTGGACGATGCCCCCAAGGTGATCATCCACCCGCATCACTTCAATGGCTTTCATTGTGTCAGGGTCTACTTTATAAATTACCGCCCGACTGTCGGCCCGGTATTCTGCCACCGGAACCCAGATGTGTTTTCCGTCAAAATCTATCCCGCCAGGATGGTATATTAAACCCTCTCCCAAGGTAATGGAAGCAATTAATTTGCCCGTGGCGTCAAACTTAAAAAGGTGGCCGAGGCCCGCGCCTCCGTCGTTGTCTTGCCGTTTACGGGTGACTTCTACCGAACTCAGGTAAAAAAAATTTCCGATTTTGACCATCCCTTGCGGATGAAAACTCGGAAATTGAAGCCGCACCGAAGAAGTTAATTTCCACGGCGAATCAGGGCGAAGTTGGGTGAGTTTTTCAACCAATTGCGCCTTCGCAAAAAGGTTATAAAACAAGCCAAAGATCAACACAAAGTACTTCATCGTATTTTTGAAAATGAGAGAATGAGTTGTTCTTAAAAGTAAATCAAGCCCTTATTCTTTGATTTGGATGGCCATTATTAGAAAACATCCTGCGACACAAGGCAAAAAAAAGCCGTCCCTCAAGTGAAGGACGGCTTTCCGACGTTTTCTTAACCTAAACTAAAATCTTTATGTGTATTTCCTGATTGTCGATACTGGCAAAAGAGGAAATGGTTACAGTCAATATCTATATTTTATTACTGACCAGAATTAGCGCGGTTACGCAAATCTTCGGTACTTGTGCTCCGCTGACGGGCGGCTTTAACATTCTGATTTCCAAATCGATACGTAAACGACAAGCGTACCTGACGGCTTTCCCAACGCGAATTGACGCGGAAATTTAAGTCTTGGTATTTGACAGTTCCCGCAAAACGATTCAGAAAGAAAATATCTTGAACGTTCAGACGTAACGATGCCTTCCGATTCCAAAGTGATTTGGCAAAACCCGCACTGATTTGCCCCTGTGCTTTGGCTTGGAGGATGTTATACTGCGTTGGTGAATTCCAGAATCCGCTCAATTCCGCCGTGTAACCCTTGGGAAGCGTAAAATTGTTGGTCACAAATACCGTCGCTCCAAATTGACCCAAATCCAAGTCGGCACCGTAGTAGAACGAACGGTAGCGGTTATAAAACGCACTCACGTTGTTTTGCATCGTCCACCATTTACTGACGGTAACGGGAATACTGAACGTGGCGTTGTAACTATCCTGATGATCAAGGTTTTCGGTGGTAACGTAGGTTTTATTTTCTTCGGCAATCTGCTTCGGAATCTGGTCGGCAATGACGTCGTTGATGCGGCTGTAACCCAACGTGGTCGAGAACATCCCCTTAAACACGTGCGTTACCTGAAACGAATTGGTAAACTGCGGACGCAAATTCGGGTTTCCTTGTTGGAAGGTCAACGGATCTAAAAAGAACTGGAAAGGATTCAAATTGCGGTAGTTCGGACGGTCGATTCGACGACTAAACGACACGTTCAGTACGTTGTTGGTATCCAACTGACGCGACACAAACACACTGGGAAAGGCGTTGACATAATTACGGTCTACGATGTTGTTGAGCGTAACTGAATTTCCTTTTGAGTGCGTATGTTCCACGCGCAATCCCAATTGCAACTGCGTTTTTTTATCAAGTTTTGTGCTGTAATTGGAGTAAACTGCGTTGATATTTTCGGTGTATTTAAAACGATTAGAGCGCGAAGGGTCCAAAATCCACTGCTTATCCACTTGCGTCTCAAAACGCATATCGTTGTCTGAATTTACCAAACTACTTTTGGCCCCGGCTTCAAATTTACCCTTTTTGAGGGGATGGATATAGTCTACTTTCGCGGCAGCAATACCGATGGTTGAAGGCATGATGTTGCGCACAATTTCTTTGCTCGTAAGCACATCTTTCGCATCATAATAATTGGTATTGAGGTCGTTACCCGAATTTCCGTCAAAAACCGAGTAGTCGGCATCGGCGCTCAATTCGCGACCGTTCCCAAAATCATGCTTCAAATTGAGGTTGCCCGTGAAGTTATTCAACTTATTATGGTTGTAGGCATCGGTGGCAAAACGGCCCGTCAGCGTACGATTTTTGTCGTAAAAATCCGTACTTGAAATTCCGTTCATTTTGAACTGATTCAAAAAGCCCGTTGCCAAGATACCGACGGTAGTTTTCTTGGTCACAAAATAATCCACTCCTGCCCTAAAACTCAGGTTTTGGGGATTACCTACGCGGGGGCTGTTTTGGTCCAAATAGGTAATTTGGTCTTTGTATGCAATGGTCCGGTCAATGTCCTGCGTGTTTTGAAAACGGGCATGAAAGAGACTCACGTTGGCAAATGAGTTAATTTTGGCCGTGCGGTGATTGAGTCCAATCGAGCCGTTCAGCTTTTCGTATCTTCCCACCCCCGCGCTGAGGGTATAGTTTCCGTTGGTGCCGAAGTTTTTGTTTTTCTTCAACACAATGTTAATCAAGCCCGAATTGCCCGCGGCATCGTATTTGGCGGGTGGATTGGTAATCAATTCAATTTTTTCAACGTTGTCGCTGGGCATACTTTGGAGCATGTTCATGAGGTCTTGCATCGAAATCTGCTGCAATTTTCCGTCAATCATCACCATCACTCCCTGACGGCCTTTCAATTGCAAACGGTCATTTTGGCGGTCAATCGTTACGCCAGGTGCTTTTTCCAACACTTCCAAGGCAGTTCCCCCTGCCGATACGACGCTGTTTTCAACGTTGACCACCATCCGGTCAATCTGCTGTTCCACAAAAGGTTTCTTGGAAATCACTTTCACCTCGTCCAGGGTTTGTGAAGTTTCGGTCATCTGAAGTGCTGGCACCTGAACGGTGGCAGCGGCGGCCGAAACCGAAAAGGGAGCTGAATACGTTTTTTGAAATCCAACCATGTTGGCCCCAATCAAATAACTACCCTCGGGCACGTTTTCGACTTCATAATAACCCGTTTCGCTCGTAATAGCTCCTTTTACGAGCGTGGAGTCCTTTGCTTTGAGCAATAAAACCGTGGCAAATGGGAGGGCTTTTCCGTTTATTTCACGGATTTCGCCCGATACCTTCCCCCGAACGGGGCTTTGGGCAAATAATGAAGTAGAAAGCAGCAACATAGCTGCAACCAAACTCGTAAAAGTTTTCATGGCTGTTGTTTAAAATGGCTGTTGTTAATTACTGCTTCAAAACTACGGTACTTTGCAATACAAGCTACCTTTTTTTACACAAGCGGTTTGATTTTTTGGACAAACGGTTTGAAGGAGCCGTTTAGGAAAAACTTTAGATTACAGGCAGCCAATAAGGCACGTATAAGAATATTTAACTGCCTGTAATCTCTTGCTTACTTTGTTTTCACGCTGCTAATTTCAGAGATAAGATGTATTTACGTAGCTAAAGGTTGCATGAAGTGTAAAAAAAACTTCATGAAAGGTAAAAATTGGTTTCTCAATTAGGTTTGTCTTTATTTTGTGCATTCGTCAAATCAACCCCCTTTATGCAGCTCCCTTACTATATTGATATGATTGGCGTATTGGTATTTGCCATATCGGGCGCCTTGGCGGCTTCCGATAAGAAAATGTACCAAGACCTGTTCGGCGTATTTTTTACGGGATTTATCTCGGCCATTGGCGGCGGCACCCTCCGCGACGTCACGCTGGGCGTGTATCCACTGGCGTGGGTGAAAGACATGAATTACTTGATTTTTATTACGTTGGGGGTCATCATTACGGTACTTTTTAAGCGCGTCATTTTTCGGTTGCATAAAGTCATTTTTCTGCTCGACACCGTTGGCATTGGCGTCTACACGATTTTGGGCGTGCAAAAATCCCTGCAATACGGCGTCAATCCTTTTGCGGCCATTATATTAGGAATGGTGTCTGCGGTCTTTGGCGGTGTCATTCGCGACACCCTCATCAACGAACTCCCCCTGATTTTCCAAAAAGAAATCTACGCCACAGCCTGCATGGCGGGGGCAGTCGTCTTTGTTTTACTGGATTACTACGATTTTCATTCCGATTGGAATGCGATTGGATGCGTATTATTGATTATTATTGTTCGGTTATTCGCCGTAAAGTACCGTTTGTCTTTGCCCAAAATTGACCTGTAAATACCTGACCTCTTCCCTTTTATGAAAGAATCTTTAGCGGCGCTGGACTACATCCGCCTCGATTTTTCGGCCGAAAGCTCGGCCACCATCAACGTGGCGCTCGCGCTGATTATGTTTGGTGTGGCGCTGGACATCAAACCCGAACATTTCAAAAACCTCATTCAAAATCCCCGTCAACTGATTGCGGGTGTGTTGAGCCAAGCCATATTATTACCCGCCGCCACCTTTGGTCTGGTGATGGCCCTGGGCGACAATATCACCGTGGGCGTGGCCTTGGGAATGATTTTGGTGGCCGCCTGTCCGGGCGGCAATATTTCCAATTTCATCACTTCTTTTGCCAAAGGCAACGTAGCGCTGGCCGTCAGCCTAACGGCCATCAGTACGATTTTGGCGGTGGTTATGACGCCCTTTAACTTCACATTCTGGGGCAACATGTACGCGCAAGCTAACTCGCTTGTGCGGCCCATCGAACTGGACTGGCGGGAGTTGCTCAAATCGGTCATGATGATTTTGGGACTGCCGATGGCGCTCGGAATGCTTTGCTCAGTTTATTTGCCCCGACTCGCGGAGCGCCTCATCAAACCCCTGCGGCAGGCTTCGTTGGTATTTTTTATCGTTTTGGTGGTGGTGGCTTTCACCAAAAATTTCGACATTTTCATCAATCACATCACCTACGTTTTTCTATTGGTGCTGATTCACAACGGCATCGCGCTGGGCATGGGGTACCTGACCGCTACGGTATTTGGTCTTTCAGAAACCAACCGCCGCACGCTCAGCATCGAAACTGGCATCCACAACTCGGGCTTAGGACTCGCGTTGCTTTTTAACCCCGCCGTTTTTCCACCCGATTTGCCGCTGGGCGGCATGGCCATCGTAGCGGGCTGGTGGAGTATCTGGCACATTGTATCAGGCACGACCTTGGCGTTTTATTGGCAACGAAAAAGTACGTTGGTGGGTGTGAAGGATTAGGTTGGTGAGGATTTTTTTGTTGGACTATTGTAAATGACGACACACTACGACATAAATTGGTTGACAGAACAATTTGAAAGTGGCGACACTTTGAAATATATCTTCTTTTGGGGATATACGAACAAAAATAATGAAGAAGTTGGCAAATTTTGTTTTAGCCAGTGGTTTGAAAGTCCATTTACGGTTGACAATATAACTTATATGACGGCTGAACATTGGATGATGGCTCAAAAAGCGCTTGTGTTTAATGACAAAAATATTTTTGAGAAGATTATTAGAAGTAACAACCCAGCAGAGGCAAAAGAACTTGGACGACAAGTTAAAGGTTATAACGACCAGACTTGGAACGAAATGAAATTTGAAATTGTGAGACTTGGTAACATCCATAAATTCAATCAACATCCTAAATTTGCAGATTATCTTTTGAAGACAGAAAACAGAATATTAGTCGAAGCAAGTCCAATTGACACTATTTGGGGAATTGGACTTTCACAAGAAAGTAAAGACATAGAATATATATATGCTTGGCGTGGACAAAATTTGTTTGGCTTTGCTTTAATGGAGACAAGAGACTTTTTAAAAGCATTCGGACATTTCAAAGCTCTTCAATACTCAATTCAACCTCCTTGGACAAAATTTCCCAATATTGACAGCAACGATATGTTTTGGAGAATGGGAAAAGGAGAAAATTATTTATTTGAATTTAGTAAGTTTTATCACAGTTTGACCGACAGAGAAAAAACGATTTACAAACTGTCCAATCCCCAACCGTATGAATGGACAGGGTTTTACGACTGAGCGATGGACAGAATAGCAGCAGGAAACAGCGGTTCTACAATAGCGAGGCGGACGTAATTCGTTCTCCTAATACACTAGGGGTAAATCACCGAATAGTTGTCTTAGTTAAGAACTTCAATAGCTATTGCAATGATTTATGTAATTGGGATAAGCATCGCCTTTTTTCTTTCGTTTCTTTTAATCACCAAAAAGGGCAGAACGTCGGCCGATACATTTTTGGCCGTCTGGATGGGCATCACGGGGTTTCATCTTTTTCTGTTTTACCACAACAGCATTACTAAAACCTACCTTTATCCTGATTTACTGGGGTTGGAAATTCCCCTACCTCTGCTGCACGGCCCTTTTCTTTACCTCTACACCACCACCCTGATCCACCCAGACCGTTTGAAAACCTACCGATGGATGGTTCATTTTGTGCCTAGTTTGCTGGTTTATCTTTACCTGATGCCATTTTTCACCTCAACAGCCTCCCAAAAAATCGCCGTTTACGAACACGAAGGACAGGGCTACCAAGGGTTTATGTCCATTTTGTTGGTATTTATCAGCATAGCGGGTGTTTTGTACGTATTTTTTTCCAACCGACAGCTCCGTCGCTACAGATTGCACCTGCTCAATCAATTTTCGTATCAGGAAAAAATCAACTTGAATTGGCTGCGTTACCTTTTTTTATGGATGGGACTCCTGTGGCTGATTATCATCCTTCGCGGCAACGACCAAATCATCTTTACGACCGTCGTCTTTTTTGTCTTGTTTATCGGCTATTTCGGCATCCGACAAGTGGGGCTTTTTTCGGTACATTCGAGTGAAATCGAAGAAAAAAAAACAACACTTACCCTCAACGAAAACACTAAGAAATACGAAAAATCAGGTTTAAGCGACGAAATGGCCGAACACATTTATGTACGACTTACCGAGGCGATGCATGAAAAAAAGTTATTTACCAACGCCGAATTATCGCTCGCCGATTTGGCCTTTCACTTGAGCGTTCATCCCAACTATCTATCGCAAGTCATCAACACATTTGAGGAAAAAAGCTTCTTTGATTACATCAATGCCCTGCGGATTGAAGAGTTTAAACGACTGGCCGACCAGCCCGAAAATCAAAAATACACGCTATTGGGCTTGGCCTACGACTGCGGGTTTAATTCAAAAACGTCGTTTAACCGAAATTTCAAAAAAGCGACGGGACTCGCACCTTCAGAGTATCTAAAGCAGACAGAGGCGACATTTGCCTAACAAATTATTCCGTTTTAAGGGGTGCCACCTTACATTTTGGGGCGATGGAACGCTCAAATCCCCTGAGTTTTGCAGAAAATTAAATGCAAAACCATGAAAACAAACACACGTTCCTTTCCTGTCGGCCTGTTGGCTTTCCTGTTCGTCGTCGGTACTTCCGGTGCTTTCGCGCAATTCAAACCCAAAACCATTCGATTCTGGGTAGCCAACGAAGCAACAGGCTTACCTTTCTCCAAACTCATCAAAGCACCACTGCACCCGACCGTCGGCGTGGGGATGGACTTTTGGGTCAGATCCCGAAAACATTGGCAGCAATCTCTCGGTACCGACCTCACGATGTACTACCAACGACTGAGCGAATACGCCGTCATGCTGGATGCCGCCTACACCCTTGGGTACAAGTTTGGGTTTGGCTTACAAACCAACTTGCACACGGGCGTTGGCTACAAACGCTCTTTTTTGCCGGGCGATGTCTACCTATTTGAGGCGGGTAAATACACCAAAACGACGCATCCCGGCAAGCCACAAATGAACATTAAACTCGGCGCGGGGTTAGAATACCCCCTCTCACCCACCTTAAGCCTGACGACCGATTATAAAATCATGGCCGTGATTCCTTACTCCGATTTTTTACCGTTTTCAGCCCACACCTTTATCGGCGTTGGCATGAAGGTAAAGTTGGCTAAATAAGCCCATTTGACTCAAAAATTTACAGTATTTAACTTCCAATCAACATGAAAACATCCTCGTTTAATACCCTCATAGTTGCCATAATTGTCTCTATTTTCTGCATTTCTTGCGAAAAAATCAACGAAACGGTGCCCGTTGCGGAATGCCGCAAAGGAGATACCAATCACCCACGGGCTAGTCGTTACCAAAAAATGATTGATGACTTGCTTAAAACGGGCGTAACGGGCGTGAGCGCCACGGTGATTTCACCCGAAGGGACGTGGAGTTTGAGTGGCGGAAAGGCCGATTTGGGCAACAACGTCCCCGTGACACCCTGCCATACGTTACGCATTGGCAGCATTTCCAAACTTTTTACCTCCGTCACCATTCTCAAACTACAGGAAGAAGGCGTGTTGAACATCAATGATAAGTTAACGAAATACATTCCTGAACGTATCACCAAGGAGATTGCCAATGCCAACGAAGTAACCCTCAAACAACTCCTGAATCACACTTCGGGGATTCCTGAATACTTGGGATTGAATACGATACTCAACATCCTGAATCTGTCGGTCGCGAAAAAATCAGCCGAAGAAAGTCTGCACTTTATTTACGGCCAAAAAGCGGATTTTGAGCCGGGCAAAGGTCAAAATTATTCTAATTCCAACTACCTGTTACTTTCGCTGGTGATTCAATATGCAACGGGTAAAAGTGCCTATCAAGTTGTAACCGAAAAGGTAATTCGCCCGTTGCGTTTGGAAAACACTTTTGCCGACACAAAGCTCCCCGCCACTTTGATCAGAGGATATTACGACACTTTTGACAACGACTTTATGAAAGACCTCACCGAAATCGACAATGCCGCCGTAGGTGGAGAAGGAATGCTGGATGGCGGGTTGATTTCCAATTCGTACGATTTGGCCACGTTTTTACATACCTTAAAAACGGGTCAAGTCTTAACGGCAAGTTCAATGGCCCAATTTGAGAACTTCATCGACATCACACAGGAATTGCCCGACGACCTAAAATATATCAAGCAATACGGCCTCGGGCTGATGAAAATCGAAACTGATCACGGCGTTGGTGTAGGTCACAGCGGCCATGTTCATTGTTTTTGGGGAACGGTTTATCATTTTCCCCAACAAAAAGTAACGGTGGCGGTACTGACCAACGGCTATTCGACAAAAATCCGCAAAGCGCTGGAAAGCAAGAACCTTTTTAACTATCTTTTTGAAGACAAATAGCCTAAAAACCTGTTTGTCAACACTTTCACTCAAAACAATTACCCAATTTAATTATTTTGGTTCCCTCTACCTCAAACCTTTACGGGCCTCAAACCTCGTAAAGGTTTTGCTGTATACTTTGCCGTGATTCATGTCAAAAAATGGGTTACTTTTGCAGCCACATTTACCCGTATTTTTATATAAAACACCGAAACAATCATCCCAAACCCCATCGGCCGGCAATGTTTAATAATCTTTTTTTCTATCACGCTCTTCGCTCTTATATTCGATTTTGGCACAATGTTATCTTTTACCGTAAAGTAGAAATCAAGAATTTCCCAACAGACCTTGCTCCCAATACCCCGATTTTAATCATCACCAATCACCAAAATACGCTAATGGACGCCTTGGCGGTGGTGCTGAATGTGGGCGCTCGTCAACCCTATTTTTTAACGCGCGCCGATATTTTCAAAAAAGATTTTGTTCGAAAACTGCTCATGTACCTAAAAATGCTGCCCGTGTACCGCCTGCGCGACGGCATGGATGAAATGCAGCAAAACGACGAGATTTTTCAAATGTGCGTCAATATTCTTGGTGCTGGTGGTACGTTGGCGGCGTTTCCCGAAGGCAATCACGGAGTACAGTACCACCTGCGACCGTTCAAAAAAGGCTTGGCCCGCATTGCATTTAAGGCCGAAACGGCCCACGATTGGAACCTCAACCTGCAAATTCTCCCCTGCGGTCTGTATTACACAAACTGCCAGAAAATGGGCGAAAAATTGGTCGTTAATTTTGGAGAACCCTTCAGCGTCCGCGACTTTAAGGCAGAATACGAGCAAAACCAACCCCGCTCCCTGACCCAACTCACGAAGCGCATGTCGGACGAAATCAAGAGCAAGATACTGCATTTTGACGACCTACCCCACCACGACACACTCAAGTGGCTGACCGATAACGAGATACGAAAAGACGGGGATTTGATGGATAACGTACTCAACAAAGCCAAAGGACTGGAACAACTACGCCAACTCAATGCCGAAACCTACAACAAGCGACTGGAAGAAACCAAAAACCTAAAGCATACTTTATCCAAACGGGGCATCGAAGCCGAAATTTACGGGCAACCCAAACCTTCCGTTTTTGCCTTGGTTTCACAAACCTTGGGTTTGCTGCTCTGCGCTCCCGTGGCGCTGTATGGCTGGCTCAATAGCGTTATACCGTATTCTATTCCGTTTTATGTTACCAAAAAACTCAAAGACAAACAGTTTTCGAGCGCCATCCGCCTTGTGCTGTTTGCCCTCATTACCTTCCCGTTTGTGTGGCTGATTCAATGGGGCATTGTTTTGGGTTTCACCGATTTAAAAACTTCCGCGTTGTACACGCTTTCGCTGCCTTTTACGGGTTATTTTGCGCACCGATGGGCGCGCTGGTGGAGCGAAACGCTGCAGTTATGGAAACTCCGTTCGTAAATAAACTCAGTTTTCTAGAACTCCCCATACCCCATAAAAATAGCCCGCACTGGAGAACCAATGCGGGCTTGAACTATTGTAGGTGTGGATAAAAAAATCAGGCAATTTCTGCCATTTCTGGTTTTAGCGGTTTGCGTCCTTTGCCAGTCAAACGGTCTTTGAGACGGTCAACTATTAAATACGTGGCCGGAACCACAAAAAGCGTGAGAATCAAAGAACTGGTCAGTCCACCGATAATTACCCATGCCATTCCATTCTTAGTTTCGGCACCCGCCCCGCTGGCCAACGCAATGGGCAACATCCCGAACACCATCGCGAGTGTCGTCATCAAAATGGGGCGCATCCGTTCTTTTCCAGCTTCAATGAGCGCATGAATCACGTCGTGGCCTTGCTCTTTCAATTGGTTGGTAAAGTCAACGATTAAAATTGCGTTTTTAGCCACCAAACCCAGCAACATAATCATCCCGACAATGGAGAAAACGGTCATGCTTTCCATGGTCAAGGCCAAAGCCAAGATGGCTCCAATCAAGGCAACGGGAATGGAAAATAAAACCACAAAGGGGTAAATAACGCTTTCGTACAAGCCCACCATGATGAAATACACCAACAGAATGGCAATCCCCAACGCCAATCCCAAACTGCCAAAGGCGTCGGATTGTTGTTGTAATTGACCTAGATACTGGACCGTTACGCCTTCGGGGAGTTTTACCTGCGCCATTTTTTTCTGAATATCAGCCCCCACCGTACCCACTGGACGGCCGATTACCTGCGAATTGACGGTGATGGACGACAAGCGGTCGATACGTTCAAGCACGCTTTCCCCTACCTTTTCTTCCACTTTAGCAAACTGCGACAGTTCAAACGATTTGCCTTGGTTATTCACAAAAAGCAATTTGCTGACATCTTCTAAATTGCTGCGGTCGAATTGGTCCAGACTGATAAGAATGTCGTATTCGTTACCGTTTTGTTTGAATTTAGAACGATCGTTTCCCCGGAAGGCATTTTGTAAAGCAATACCCACGTCGGAAGCACTGATGCCCAGTTGCGCCATTTTTTCGCGGTTAAGATTTACCGTAATTTCGGGTTTGGGGTCTTTCACCGAATATTTTACGTCCTGCGTGCCAGGCACCGATTGTACCACTTTCAATACTTCAGCGGCTGATTTCCGAATCACTTCTAGGCTCGTTCCTTTTACGGCAATCTGAATTGGAGCCTGCGCCGACCCCACGATGCTGGTCGCGTTCACGGTCACTTTTACGCCCGGGAGTTGACCCACTTCTTTTTTTAGCATCTGCCCAAAATCATCCGTCGAGAACTTCCTTTCTTTTTTATCAATGAGCTTCACGTTGATATCGGCAATGTTGCTATTGGAGGCCGTACTGATACCGCTGCTGGTATAGCCAATGTTCGAAAATACGTTTGTCACCTCTGGGTGTTGCATGATGATTTGCTCGGCACGTTGGGCCATGGCGTTGGTCTGGTAAATAGAAGCCGTCGGTGCCAATTCCAACTGAATGCTCATTTCACCCTGATCGCTTTTGGGCATAAAAGCCGCCCCAATAAAGCCCGCCGGAACCAGCGAAACCGAACCCACAAACAACACGATAACCGCTAAATACATCCAGCGCTTGTGGCCCAATACCCACTTCAAATAATGCGTGTAAGTAGCAATGATGCGGTCGAGCAAGCGCTCAAAACCTATGTTGAGCTTGCCCCACAAACTCTTGGGATTCAGGGTTTCCATTTTTCCGAAACGCGAAACCAACAATGGAGTCAGCGTAAAAGACACCACCAAACTCATCAAAGTAGAGAAAACTACCACGAGCGAAAACTCCCTTAAAATATTGCCAATCAGGCCTCCCGTCAATGCCAAGGGAATAAATACCACCACGTCCACCAAGGTAATGGCGAGGGCCGTAAAGCCGATTTCACTCCGTCCGTCAAGGGCGGCGGTGCGTTTATCTTTGCCCATTTCAAGGTGTCGATTTATATTTTCCAAAACCACAATGGAGTCATCCACCAGAATCCCGACCACGAGCGAAAGCGCCATGAGCGTCATCAAATTGAGTGAGAAGCCCGCCACGTACATCAGCAAAAACGTGGGCAAAATAGACGACGGCAACGCTACCAGTACAAAAAGCGAAGAGCGAAAACTGTGCAAAAACAGCAGCATAACGACCGATACAATCAAAATCGCCAAAAACAAATCATCGACTACGGCGTGGGCCGAGGCCAATGTGTACACCGATTGGTCGGAAGCAATGGTAAATTTAAGGTTATTTTTACCGTGTTGTTTTTCCAACACCGTAATTTTTGCCCGCACCAACTCACTCACCGACACGGCGTTGGCATCCGATTGTTTTAAAATCTGAATCCCAATCGACGGCTTGGCGTTGATGTGGTTGATGGCACTGGGCTTGGCGGTTGCATCGACCACTTCAGCTACATTTTTGAGTAACACCTGACTTCCATCGGCCCGGCGCGCCACCACCAATTCTCTCATGCGGCTGGTAGTTTCGACAGAGGCGTCAAAACGAATAGAATACTGCGAATTCCGCGTTTCGAGTTGGCCCGCTGGATAACTCGTATTGGCACTGTTGATGGCCTGCGAAACCTGCACGATGGAGACGCCGTACGCCTTGAGTTTTTCACTGTCAACGTTGACCTGAATCTGGCGTTCATTGCCACCAATCAGGTTTACTTGTCCTACTCCAGGAACGTTGGAAAGCTGCGGTTTCAGCTCGTCATCAATCAAATCAAACAACTCGGTAGGCGACAAATCGGCGGTAACGCCCATCCGTAAAACGGGTAATTCGTCGGTCGAGAATTTATTGACAATCGGTCGGTCGGCTTCATCGGGCAATAAGTTAATAATCTGCTCCACTTTCCGCTGCGCGTCTTGTTGGGCAAGGGTCGTATTAATGCCGTTTTTCAATTGAATGGTGACAATCGACACGCCTTGTTGCGAAATCGAGGTCATCCTATCCAAGCCTTCGAGCGACGACAGCGCGTCTTCGATGCGTTTGGTAACGTTGGTTTCCACCTCATCAGCCGACGCCCCAATGTAGGTCGTGGCCACGCTGATGACATTGGCTTCAAATTTCGGTAATAAGTTATAAGACAATTGCTTATACCCCAAAACACCGAATAAAATCAGAACGATGAACACCGTTGTAACCAGTAGTGGTCGCTTAACGGCAATCTCGGTTATTGACATGGTTGTAGTATTTTAATGAGGGTGTGTTATTTCGTAATCTGTACCAGCTTGCCTTCACTCAGGTTGAGTTGGCCCGTTACGACCACCGTGTCGCCCGCCGAAAGGCCGCTGAGTACTTCAATTTTATCACCCAATTCACGGCCAATTTTAACGATACGCTGTTGCGCTACGTTGTTCGATACCACGTATACGTAAGGGTTTTTGAGGCTTTCCACCAAAGCCAAACGCGGAATTTGCAAGGCTTTTTGATTTGATTTTTGCGAAAAATCTACGTTTACAAACGTTCCTGCTTTCAAACCAAGGGAATTACTGACCGTCACTTCGACGGGATAATTATGCTCACTGTTTCCCTGCGGAGAAATGTAGGAAATGGTCCCCGACAGAATCCGGTTAGGAAAAATATCGCTGCTCACCCGCACCGACTGCCCAACGCGAAGTTGATACACGTCACTTTCGTTGACCAGCACTTCCGCTTTCAGCCTAGAGACGTCCAAAACGGTTCCGAGAACGGCTCCAGCATTGATAAACTCACCCACTTCGATGTCTTTTTTAACGATGCGGCCGCTGATGGGTGCTTTTACGGTGGCGTCAAGCAACTGTTTTTTGATTTGCTCTGCCTGATTTATGGCATTTTCGTAATTGTACTTCACCTCATTTACTTGCAGTTCGGTGGTGGCGTTGCCCGCCAACAGCGTATTATAACGGTCAACATCCCTCTTTAACTTGCTGATGGTAAGCTGAGTAGCTTCTAGTGACAATTCCTTCAATTTGTTGTCTACCTGAACCAACACCGCTCCTTGGCTCACCTGTGTGCCCAAGTTAAAGTTGACGTTGGTTACCCGACCTGCGGTGGTGGCCGAAATAGCGGCTTCTTTGAAAGGAATTAAATTTCCCGTTTTTATCAGTTGTTGACTTACATCGCCTTCTTCTACGCGACTGACCGTAACGGGAATAGCGATGTTGACGTTGGTGGCAGGTAATTGATTTTGGGTGTCAATCTTCTTTTTATTGGAAGAAAGGCGAAAGGCAATCAGGCCCATAACGGCCAATACAGCCCCGATGACGATGAATGTGGTCTTTTTCATGGTTCGGCTGAAATTTCTAAAGTTGGTTGTAAAAAGTGAGTAACGAGCCCTGCGATTGTTCCAAATCAAGTCGGGCTTGGTAAAAATTGATGAGTGAATTGATGTAATTCGACTGTGCCTGTCGGTACGAATTATCGGCATTGATCAAATCCGTCAGCGATTTGGTGCCCTGCTTGTATTGCAGCGTGGTGATGTTGTACACCTCCTGCGCTAGTTTTACGTTGCGGTCGTCGTTTTGAATATTGGTTTTCGATTTTTGAATCTGCGTTTGGGCATTACTGAATTGCAACTGATACGCAGCAGTATTTAACCGAAGTTGCTCCTCTTGCGTCATGACCGTCAAGCGATTCTGCTGAATCTGGGCGTCACGCTGAAATCCGTCAAAAATGGGAATGTTCAACCGCAACCCTATGCTACCGAAGCCCGTAAAATTGCGGAAGCCATCGGCCAATTGATTACCCAATGCAAGCGTTCCGTAACTCGCCGAAAAATTGAGCGTGGGTTGATAGCC
Source organism: Runella rosea (assembly GCF_003325355.1). Classification (GTDB taxonomy): domain Bacteria; phylum Bacteroidota; class Bacteroidia; order Cytophagales; family Spirosomataceae; genus Runella; species Runella rosea. The sequence goes on along the minus strand of NZ_CP030850.1, from coordinate 705,437 downwards.
CGCTTTGGTCCGCAACAACTGCAAGCGCTGCAAGTCCAGATTTGCGGTTGCTTTCTGGTACGAAATCAAACTCTGCGCACTAAAATTGGCTTCCTCCACCGTGGGTACTTTCTTTATTAAAAGAGAATCTGAAAGTGTAAGTTCTGCTTCCTGCGGCAGTCCCATCTGGTATTTTAGGCGGTTGAGCGCCAGTGCCAAGTTGTTTTCACTGAGCGAAAGTTGAGAGCGAGTGTTATTAAAACTTACCTCCGTATTGGTATAGTCAATCGGCTGAATCACGCCGTTGTCGCGCTGTAATTTCAAGATATTAAGTACTTGTTGCGTGCGTTCGAGATTATCTTTAAGCAACGCAATCTGCTGTTGCACAATGAATACCTGATAATAATTACTCGCAATATTGTAAATAATCTCCTCACGGGTTTGCCGCACACTGAGGTCCGCCAATTTTTGATTGGCTTCGTTGGCTTTGATGCCAATGAGCAGCGATTTGTCATAAATCGTTTGGGTCAGTTGCGCCGATAAGTTGGTTTGGTACTTAGAGCCCAACGAAATACGTCGCGGCTCGGGGCCCGCAAAACCCGCTGGCAACAGCGTGGTTTGCAGTTTAAGGTTGTCCGTAAAGTTTCCCGTTCCTGACACTTGGGGCAAATACTGTCCCAGTGCTTGCCGCGCCTGCTGGTTGGCGGTTTCGACTTGGTACTGCGCCACGCGCATCGTACCAAAATGCTGCAATCCGTAGTCGATGCACTCTTTCAGCGACCGACTTTGCTGCGCTGAAGCGGTTAACCCTGCACCGAAGGTGATGATTAAAAAGGCTGCTAAACGTTTCATTTTTGTAAAAAATAAAGAAAATTATGGATTGTTGATATATCAATAGTAGACATATCAACTAATTAAATAAAAAAAACTAATTGTCAATGGCGGCAGAAATTTTTCTCAAAATTGTGAGTAACGTTGACACTTCTTCAGGGGTGAGTTGGTTGGTTACCTCTTGGTTGAGGGTAGCTGCCATCTCGCTGATTTTATCAATGGTAAATTTTCCTGCGGGCGTTAATTGAATTAAATTCTTACGTCGGTCGGTATCATCGCTCACGATTCTGACGTAGCCATCGCGCTCTAAAGTGCGAATAGAGCGCTGGATGCCCGATTTGTCGCGCTGGAGAAAGTTGGCAATCTCTTGCTGCGATAGCAACCCTTCGGTTGAATGATTGACCAAAAACAAAATGGGGAATTGTTCGATTTGAAGCGTAAACCCAGATTTTGAAAGCTCTCGGTTTACCTTTCGAGCAAACAAATGCGACACATGGTTGATATTAAAGGTCAAATATTGCCCCAGCTGTCCCCATATTTTTTCCTTTATACTTTGCTGTTCATTCGTTATCATGGCGCAAAAATAAATATTGTTGATATGTCAACCTAATTTATTTTCAAAAAGTTTCAAAGTAATAGGATGAATCATTATTTATCAATCACAATTCCTTCAAAATCAACCAGCTTATTCAGTTTAAACTCCAAATAACCGTTTTTCCAAGTGTACGCTATCGGCTGTTTACTGACCATCGAGAATATTTTTGAAGGTTTGAAGGCTGTTTGAATTTTGAAGGAAAGATTGGACACAGGCAAAGGCTCAAAATACGTATTGCCGCTGAAGCCCGTAATGTTGACCAAATGCAATATCAGGCCATCCGCCGATTTTTTGTCTTTATTTTCGGGAACGTTTTTGACGTATTCTTTCAAAATCACCTCCACACGCTCGTGGGCGTTGGTTTGAAGCAGTTGGGTCGCTTCGGGATAAACGGCATCAATGGCATCCAGGACAACATTCTTGTGTTCTTCGTACCCGTGCAAGTAATACAAACGCCCCACATTAACGGGCAAAATCACCGCTTTGCTGCGCGAATGTTGCTTCAAACCCATGGCAAAATAGCCCGTTGGCTCGTGCCCGCCGATGATTTCGGGCGGTCCGGGACGGCCTTTGCTCAAGATGGGCAAGAATTGTTTGTCAGTTCCTGAAAGGTCATACAAGCCTAAATTAAACTTCCAGAAAAGCATTTTTTGCTTCACAAAGCGCTTAAACATCGCATTATTGTCGGGTTTCAGGTAAAAACCGCTGCCTTCATGGTCTTTGTTGATGATTTTTGCCCCAAACAATTGCTGCAAAGCGTCGGGGTTATCAAACATTGTCTGGTTGGTTGCTATCAGATTTACGCCCTGCTGAGAGGCCTCTTTCAATACCTGTATTGAGGCATTGCTCAAATAGGTAATGTCGGGTAAAATTACGAGGCGGTAGTTTTTCATCTTATCGGCCAAGTGCTCAATTTGGGCGTCTTCCACAATATCAAACGGAATATGTGCTTCTTTGAGCATCAGTTGAATGCCGCGATACTCCTGCATCGGCGCGCCGCTCGGCCACGCACCCGGTGCCACCACCGCGATTTTGGCCACCGATGTGTATTTCCCAAAATAAGGCTCATACTTTTTATGATGGGCGTAGACTTTTTTGATCACGTCATAATTCCGCTCGTCTTCGTAGCCGCGCATATCCCCCATCATGCTGATGTCTAGCCCCGAGCCGTTGGCGATATTTTCGTACAATCGAATGGAAACCTCCTCAGACTCCACGGCATTGTAGCGCGACTGAAACGAAATCTGCTGAATACTGCTATTACTAATGATGTGGTCAGGAAAGGAATTGACGGCGTTCCCCACGTTGTCGGAGGCCGAATACGGCCAATACGGCAGGCTGTTGGTCTGTGATTCGTGGCGGATAATGTCCACGTACTTGTCCATGTAGGTACAAATCGCGATTTGATTGCTTTTTGATTTGACCAATTCGTGCAGTCGCTTCGACCAATCTTCGACCGTAAACTTTTTAAAAGCCAAATATTTTTGAAAAACGGGGTCGGCTTTGTTCTCTTCTGTGGGTAGGGTCAGGCCGTTGCTGTACTCCGCAAAACGCTTTTTGTCGTATTCATTTTGGTCGATGCCGTGGTATTTTCCCTCATAAGGGTTATTGACCTGATACCCAGGCATGTTGAGAAAAATACCGTCAATACCGTAATTATCAATCACTTCCTCAATGATTTTAAACGCTCGGTCTTGTACATACGGCGCATTGATTGACACCACGTACATATCCGTATTGATAATGCGCTCGCCTTTGGGCGAGGTATAACACCAATCGGGATGCGCCTTGAAGATGCTTTCGTGTACCCGGCTGAAATCAAACCGCACAATGACTTTTATCCCCCGCTGATGACACCGCTGAATAACGTCGCCCAACATATTTCCCTTCATGTAAGGGTTGGTGTAGTGAAAATCCAGTTTAGTGGGATAAAATGCCATGATTCCGCCCGCGTTGATGAGTAGCGTATTGGCCGAACAAGCCTCCAAATCTTTGAGTAACGAATCAGGATTCAGCGTTGCGGCTTCGTATGCGGGCAAATTGGTCTGAATGACCCGCAGGTTATTTTTTTTCCACCACGGCATATCGACGGGCCATTGCGCGGTAGAAATCGTATTTTTTTGGGCAAGGGATGGCAAAAAAAGATGCAGAAAATAAAGCGCGAAGCACAGCTTTTTCATTGAGGTCTGGATGGGTTCGTTCGGGGTGTATAACTAATGAAAGGAACGAAAAAAGAAAATTTACCCTCTCATCCACTCGCGAGGCCGCAACTTCAGTACTTGTCTTCTGCGCCGCCTCCCGCAAAATCTCCACCGCCAAATTCAACACCTTTTTCGACCGATTGACTATTTTGGGTCATTTGAGAAATCACGACCATTTCAATCGCAAAACGCTCGTCATTGTCTTTTTCTGGAGCATAGATAAAACCGAATTTAGGCGTTTTGAGTGAACGAATGAGGACAAACGCGCTAATTGCCGCCACAACACCGACCAAAATCAACACCCATTCAATGGGCAGCATGGCATGATAATAACGGACTGTCAGAATCGTAGCCACGATGCCCAATAGACCCAACAAAAGCAAAGTACGGTTGCGCCAGCGAAAACCGCCGTACAGATAAAGTACAGGAATTAAAAGGGTAAATCCCCAAAACAACCCCGCAAAGGCAACCTCAGGAGAGGGCGAGCCGAGTCCGTTCAGTTCGGCATTTAGCTCACGAACCACAAAATAATTGCCCGCCGCATAAAAAAGCACCAAAGCGGCAGTGTTGACCCAATAAATGGCTAATTTCCAATAAAAAGCACTTGATTTTTGGCTCAGATTTCGAGTAACGACAAAAAACACCACCGCGTAAATCATCAACGCAAAAGGCAGGAGTGCCTTGCCAATGGGGGTTTTCATTAATATGGAAGCCAGAATAAACAAGCCCGACAGAAAAGCCCCCAACGCCACCAACGGCTCCCCAAAACTATAAACCACCACCACCAAAACGGGTAAACAAAACAACACGCCTACCCAAAATTCATTGATTTTCAGCGCATCATACAGTTCAAAAATGAGCGGCATCGTGGCACCAATGATGCCGTAAATGAGCGCGTTGTCTACCCCCGCAAAATGCAGTTGTTTCTGTTTGATGAGTCGGAGCAACAAAAAAGTTACGCCCAAGCCGTACAACAATGCCGTGAACGCAAATCCTCCCCCCTCACCCAAAATCATAAACACAAATCCTCCTCCAAACATGAAACAAACATTTCCAAACAGAAACAGGCCGATTTTGATAAATATGTTGGGATTATAAGGTACTTGAGCGTGCGATTGAACGGCTTCCGCCAGTTGTTCCGTCGACAGCAAGCGCTCAGAATGCCATTTTTGGGCCATCTTTTGGGCGTATTCGTTCAGAAGAAGCGTCTCGTTGTAAGCTTTCATGTTGAATAAGAAAAATAGAATACTGTTTTTTATGATAAATATTAGGTCTTTTGACTTACTCCTGACTTCTCACCGCAGCGGCGGCCGCTCCTCATCCCTTCCTTTCAACAATTTTTTAAAATTCAGGAAAAACCAAATCACTCCTCCCGTACTTGCCGCTACGTAAAACATCCCAAAAAACGCCCACAACGCCTCGTTCATCACTTCAAAAAGTAGGTACGTAAATGCGATGTACCCGTAAACCACCGCCATCAATAAGAAAAGAAACGACTGCGAGCGTCGGGCATGATTTACAAATAGCCAACATCCTGCGGTAATCGGCAACGCAAACCCAAAGGCCCAACTTTCCTGACGGAACAAGCCAGCCAATGAACCAATAAAAAAGACGTTTCCACCGAGCAACAAATACGTAAACGAGAAGTGTTTTTTGAAGTCCATTCTCTCCGAAGCCACTCCCACCCCAATGTATAAAACGCCCAAAAGCACGCCCGTCACGATGAGTCTCATATCGTTAAAATCGTTGTTGCTCAGCACTTCCATTGGTGCAACGGTAATGCCCACCCAAGAGGCAAAGGCCGTCAGACCCATCGAAAGAACACCGCGGTGGTCGAAACGGTACGCACAAAACAGAAAAAGGACAGCGGGCAAAACCGTCGCCAAACCGTAGCGTGTGCCGAAAACATTGTAGCGCCATTGTACATATCCTTCCAACATCAGAAACAAAGTACAGGCAATGAGCAACGCAAAATCGCTGAACTTGGCTTCGTTTTCGATGAGTCCCCGCGAAAATGGAACGCTCGTGCGGTAGACGTAGAAGAAACTTCCCGCAGTCAGCACCGCCAAAAGGGCAATGAGTGCGGAATGGCCGATGGTGTCAATGTTATTATAAATGAGCACACCAACACCCGACGTAAACAGTAGAATGCCCGCGTAGAGCAGGCTGCGCAACAAGATATACAACGAAACGGGGCGAGTGCGCTCGTGCGTTTCCAATTGCACACGTTGCTCGTCGGTCAGGAGGTGGCGTTGTTGCCACTCATCCAAAAGAAATGATAAAGGGTTCATATAAACAAAGGTGCTCATTTAGCATGAAATCAAAAAATGCACTTATTTACCGTACCTATTTTGCACGGCACTTATTCGCTAAAAGACTATCTATCAATGATATACCTCTTATTTCACATTAATTTAGTCTAACAATTCATTTTTTTTCAAGGTTTAATGCCTCAAAAAACATTTCATCCCCTAATTTTGTGCAATTTTTGCAGCAACCCTGTTGCAAAAGTTAAAAGTTAGACGCGCCCCATTTGTCAGAAATATCCCTTTTAGGGTATCTGAAAAGGTCAAAGCGAGCGACGAATAACAGATAACTGATAACTTTTCCTCAAAAAAATGCCAAAAAATCCAAACATCAACTCTGTCCTCATTATTGGTTCCGGTCCCATTATCATCGGTCAAGCATGTGAATTTGATTACTCCGGCTCGCAAGCCGCCCGGTCATTGAGAGAAGAAGGAATTGAGGTCATTCTGATAAATTCCAATCCGGCGACCATCATGACCGACCCCATCAACGCCGATCATGTGTACCTCAAGCCATTAGAGAAAAAGTACATTGTTGAAATCTTAGAAAAACATAAAGTCGACGCCGTTTTGCCAACCATGGGTGGTCAGACGGCGTTAAATTTAGCCATTGATTGCGACAAGGCAGGTATTTGGAAAAAATACGGCGTGCAAATCATCGGGGTGGACATCAAAGCCATCGAAACCACCGAAGATCGCGAAAAATTCCGTCTCAAAATGATTGAATTGGGCGCGGGAGTGTGTAAAGGTCGCACCGCTAAATCATTTTTGGAAGGAAAAGAAATTGCCCAAGAAATCGGCTTCCCGCTCGTTATTCGTCCTTCATACACGCTCGGCGGAACGGGTGGCGGTTTTGTGAATACGGCCGAAGAATTTGACAAAGCACTCCAACACGGCCTCATTGCCTCACCTGTACATGAAGTATTGGTTGAGCAAAGCGTAATGGGCTGGAAAGAATACGAACTCGAATTGCTCCGCGACGGCAACGGCAACCTCATCATCGTCTGTTCCATTGAGAACTTCGACCCGATGGGTATCCACACCGGCGACAGCATCACCGTGGCCCCCGCCATGACCCTGCCCGATACGCTCTACCAAAAAATGCGCGACCTTGCCATTTTGACCATGAACGGTATCGGTAAATTTGCGGGTGGTTGCAACATTCAGTTTTCGGTCAACCCCGAAACCGACGACATCATTGTCATCGAAATCAACCCGCGCGTATCTCGCTCTTCGGCGCTTGCCTCTAAAGCCACGGGTTATCCGATTGCGAAGATTTCCGCGAAAATGGCCATTGGCTACAATCTTGATGAACTCATCAACCCCATTACGGGTAGCACATCGGCGTTTTTTGAACCAACCATCGACTACGTTATCGTAAAAGTTCCCCGCTGGAATTTTGATAAATTCCCCGGCGCTGACCGTTCGTTGGGCCTCCAAATGAAGTCAGTGGGTGAAGCGATGGGCATCGGGCGCAACTTCCAAGAGGCGTTGCAGAAAGCCTGTCAGTCGCTCGAAATACGCCGCAACGGTCTCGGCGCCGACGGCAAAGAATTGACCGACGTGGCCGCCATCAAGCAAAGTTTGGCGCATCCGAGCTGGAACCGCATGTTCCACATCTACGACGCGTTCAAAATCGGTTTGTCGTTCAAAACCATCCAGAACCTTACCAAAATCGACGCGTGGTTCCTGCACCAAATTGAAGAATTGGTGGAACTGGAAAAAGAAATCCAAAAATTTGATTTGGAAGACCTGCCCGCGCACCTCCTGCTGTTAGCCAAGCAAAAAGGCTACGCCGACCGTCAGATTGCGCACCTGTTGGGCGTCAAAGAAAGTAAGGTTTACAAACGTCGTCAAGAACTCAATATCAAGCGCGTGTACAAATGTGTAGATACTTGCGCGGCTGAGTTTGAAGCCAAAACGCCTTATTACTACTCAACATTCTGTATATCAGCCGATAATCCAGACAACGAATCTATCCCATCGGACCGCAAAAAAGTGGTCGTGTTGGGTTCTGGGCCTAACCGTATCGGACAAGGAATCGAGTTTGATTACTCATGCGTACACGGGGTGTTGGCGGCCAAAGAGGCTGGTTACGAAACCATTATGATCAATTGTAACCCCGAAACGGTGTCGACCGACCCCGATATTTCGGATAAATTATACTTTGAACCCGTTTTCTGGGAACACGTTCACGCCATTATCCAGCACGAAAAGCCCGAAGGCGTGATTGTGCAATTGGGTGGACAAACGGCCCTAAAAATCGCTGAAAAACTCCATCAGTACGGCATCAAAATCATCGGTAGCAGCTTTGATACGCTCGATTTGGCCGAAGATCGCGGTCGTTTCTCGGCCCTGTTGCGCGACTTAGACATTCCCTATCCGCAGTTTGACACCGTACGCACGGCCGATGCTGCCGCCGAAATCGGCAAGAAATTAGGCTTCCCGCTGTTGGTTCGTCCGAGCTACGTATTGGGTGGACAGAGCATGAAGATTGTCATCAACGAGCAGGAATTAGAGCAACACGTGGTGAAAATCCTGAACGATATTCCTGACAACAATATCCTCCTCGACCACTACCTCGAAAACGCCATCGAAGCCGAATCTGACGCGATTTGCGACGGAGAGGATGCGTACATCATCGGGGTAATGGAGCACATCGAGCCCGCTGGTATCCACTCAGGCGACTCACACGCTACCCTCCCACCGTTTGATTTGACGCCCGACGAAATCCGTCAAATTGAAGAAATTACGGTAAAAGTAGCCAAAGCGATGAAGGTGAAAGGGTTGATTAACATGCAGTTTGCGGTCAAAAATGGCGTAGTTTATGTGATTGAAGCCAACCCACGCGCCTCCCGCACGGTGCCGTTTATCTGCAAAGCCTACCAAGAACCGTACGTAAACTACGCGACGAAGTTCATGCTCGGCGACAAGAAAGTGAAAGACATCGACTTCAAACCCGTCAAGAAAGGTTGGGCCATCAAGATTCCAGTGTTCTCGTTCAACAAATTCCCGAACGTAAACAAAGAATTAGGGCCAGAGATGAAGTCTACAGGAGAAGGCATTTATTTCATAGATAGCCTAGAAGACGATTTCTTCCAAAAAATATACGGCGAGCGGAATCTGTATTTGAGCCGCTAAACGGCCTCGCACCGTTTGATAACTATTTCCCTCATTTGCTCTGTTTCGTATGGAGTAAATGAGGGATTTTTTTTAGTATTGCAGAACGATTTTTTTACTAAAAAAATACTTGTACAAGAATTAATCAATACATTATCATAATAATTAGCTGAAAAATACGACCATCAAATGACCTATTGTAAAATCACATTTAACGCAGTTTTTCTTTTTTGTATTTTATACTTATGTAGTTGTGCAGGATTTAAATACTCAAATGAGTCTTATGATAATAGTAATAAAAAAAATATAGGTATTTTAAAACCAATATCCCTAATTAGTACAATTGGAGAAAAAAATAATATGATTTATGATTCTACTTTATCATCACAAACCACTGATCAATTATTCAGTAATACCGCTGAAATGACTGGTACTGACAAAGTACCTACACACATTGAAATTGATGTTAATACACAAAAAATTATCTATCAGGAAATATTTTCCTTAGGAGAAAAACTCAATCATGCCAAAAGCAAAAAACAAAAGCAGGTAGTAGCAGGCAATTACGTCATCTCCGAAACGATTTATAAAGTCTTTACTGAACACAATATTGATCAATTAATTATCTCATACCATAAGGGATTTACGAGAACTAAATCCAATTATCGTAGTCAAAGTTGGAAAGGATTAGGAGTAGGACTGCTCACCTTAGGGGCTTACATACCAACTCCTATCAAAGCTAATTCGTTGATTTACACATGGGTACTTGATAAAAACCAAAAGTCTGTTGTTTTCAGCAATATGAGTCTAAAAGAAATTGAGCCTACCAATTCAACTGCTTTTACCAAACAAATCTGTGAATTATATCTTAACTTTTACACCACACAAACCCCACAAGGGATTTGTTATCATCGATGATTAATCTACCCTTACTAACCCCTTGGTCTGTGTCTCCACCTAAAGTATATACACATTTTTTTAGCCGAATTTGATACTATTCAGCACTAAATAATAAGTATTTACTACTCCATATCTGCCTATTTTGGGCGATTATGACGCAGGTTGCCAAATAAAATTGGGTGAAAATTGTCAAACCTTATTTGTGTATATACTTTAGGTGTCTCCACAGACCTTATTTTTTACCACCAAAAACTAACCCGTGGTCGGTGTCTCAACCCCTTGGTCTGTGTCTCCATAGAACTTATTTTTTACCATCAAAAACTAATTTTGAAACACAGCGATGGAATTGTTAGCGCCATTTTGATAAGAATTTAAGAAGTCGAATTTATATAACTTTACAAAATGAAATTAATTTCCATAAAACTAGAGCAAGAGCCCCCAAAATTATAGAGAAAATCAAAAGGCCCTCGAGCCAAAAAAGAGCTTCTTGGTTCATCTATTCATTGTATTTGAGTTTAGAAATACGTCCGAGTCGACCGATTAAATTGAATATTAGATTTTGAACATAATGCTCCCCTCCATGCTCAGCAAAGTTGAACTCACTCGTTTTGGACGCAATTGTGGTTAATCGTCACTAAGAAGGCTTTATAAAACTTCAAAAGTATTCGCCTCTTACTAAAATGGGCTAAATCACTCGTCAGGATTACATAAAATAGAGGACTTAAGACGCTTTAAGGCTGTTTAGTAGTTTGAAAGACACTGACCACGATGATGGGTACTGTCCAAAGTGATAGATTGTATTACACAAAAAATCTAGCAAACGTTCTTTGTTTTTCACTAAATTACCCGCCAATTTCAACCCCGTTTTCAGTCCATGAATCCATCTAACGGTACTTTTTTGCTTCGGTTGGCAGTCGCTATTATTTTAGTTATGCACAGTATTCCAGGAATGTTTAACAACGGAGTCAATGACTTTGGCAATTTGTACCTTAATCAGATTGGGTTTGCCCCGCTGGGTGTTCCGATTGCGTGGTCCATCAAAGGGTCGCATGTCGTGTTTGCGTTTTGTTTTCTCTTCCAAAAATACACCAAGTGGGCCGCGTGGATTACCATTTTTATTCTGGTGATGGGTATTGTATTTGTACATTTCAAAGAAGGCTGGTTTGTCGTAGGCGGTGGCCGCAACGGTGTAGAATTTAATTTTCTGCTGATTGTTGTGCTGCTCACAATTATATTTCCCAACGGATTACTCAAAAATAACCGCTAACGGTATTATCGCTGCCAATCTCCTTATCTTTGGCGCAAGGGTAACGAAAACCCCAAAAGCGCCAATCATAAACCCTTTATTATCAACCAGTTTCTCATGAAAATCATCATTCCTTGTCTCTTCCTTTGCGTCATTTTGATGTCGTGCGTAGCCGAAACCACTGATAACTCCAAGAAATCTTCCTCTCCGCCCCTCATTGGCACGTGGAAGCTGCTGACGGGCACCCTCATTGAAAAAGGCGATACGGCCGTTACGGATTATACCCAAAATACCTCGTTTATTAAAATCATTAACGATAGCCATTTCGCATTTTTACACCATGATTTGAATCAAGGAAAAGACTCGATGGCCGTTTTTTCGGCGGGCGGGGGCAGTTATACCCTCGTCGACAGTACATATACCGAGCAGTTGGACTATTGCAGCGCCAGGGATTGGGAGCGGAACGCATTTACGTTTGCCATCAGCATAAAAAATGATACCCTCGTCCAGTACGGCGTGGAGAAAGTGGCTGGCGCGGGTGTTGACCGAATCAATATCGAAAAATATGTTAGGGTCAAGAAGTAACAAGCCTGATTACGCCCACCCAACAAATTTCTCTAGGTCGACGGATGATTTTAGCCCTACCATAGACCGATGGATTAAAGCGCTGGAAGGCTACACCTTTAGCCAATTATGCAACAAACCTTCGCCAACCCATTGGTCGCTTGGGCAGCTATATGGGCACCTTATCGAGGATACCCGTTTTTATATTGAACAAATAAAAATTTGTGTATCCACCAATAAAAACACCCTGCAAGAAGCTGTACCTGAAGCAATAACCATGTTTATACAAAACGCTTTTCCTGATGTACAAATTGAAGGAGCCCCTTCAAACGCCTCCATCCCACAACCTGATTCGAAGGAAAAACTCCTGAGTGACCTCTTGAGTTTGAAAGAAGAACTCTATGCAGTTGGAAGATTGATTTCAGAAAGTACATACAATGGCAAAACAAAACACCCAGGATTAGGCTATTTCAGCGCAAAAGAATGGTTTCAATTTGCGGAAATGCATTTTCGTCATCACGAGAGACAGAAGCAAAGGATTGATGAATTTCTTGAAAAAGACAACCACCAATGAGTCTAAAAGTACGTCTCTTTCTTGGGGTTTTTCTGTTTGCTTCCCAAGTGGCCTTCCCACAACTCACCACCAATTCAAGCATCAGCCTCATCACCGTAGGGTCAGGCCAAGAAGTCTTTACCGCCTTTGGTCATAGCGCATTACGGATTTCTGACCCTGACTTGGGCATCGACAACATCTATAATTACGGTACATTTAGTTTTAACAAAGGTTTTTATCTGAGATTCACCAAAGGGGAATTGAATTTTTGGCTTTCCACTGCTCCCTTCTATCGAGCGTTTTATTCATGGACCGTTTATGAAAACCGTACTGTTACACAACAAGTACTAAACCTCAATCATAACCAAAAGAATGCTCTATTTGGTTATTTAGAGAACAATGCCCTGCCTCAAAACAGCGTGTACCGATATGATTATTTTTACGACAATTGCTCTAACCGTATTGACGCCGCTTTAAAAAAAGTGTTGGGAGAAAACATAAAATTCTCTCCCGAGAGCATCGCCCAAAAACACAATACCACTGGTACGTCGATTCGACAATTAACGCACGGTTATTTGTTGCAAAACCCTTGGGGAGAATTAGGAATTGAGACATGTCTGGGTATCGACATGGATAAAAAAATAACGGCAGATCAATTTAAGTTTTTACCCGATTATTTGATGTGGAACTACGATGAAGCCAAAATACGGTCAAACGGAACATGGGAGCCTTTGGTAAAAGAAAAAGTCGTTTTATTTCAGGCACTCAATAATGCATCTCCCCCAAATCATCAATTTAGCCCAAAAGCCATTTTCGGTTTCGTTCTGGTCTTATCATGCCTTTTGAGCCTTCCTGCTCTTCACAAAACTTTATTTGCGCGACTGTTTGATTTTACTTTATTTTTGACTTCTGGTGCGGTGGGCTTGCTCCTCCTTTTTTTATGGTTTTTTACCACCCATCATTCACAGATTAATCTGAATATTCTTTGGGCAAACCCATTCAATCTCGTAGTATCCTTTCTACTTTTTTCAAAAAAACGTAGCCCCATATTTCTGAAAATGAGCCTCGTAAATGGTTTGTTATTGGCACTAGTCCTTGTTTTTTGGACTATTTTACCCCAACGCCTCAACAATGCCTACCTTCTCATCTGCTTTACATTACTCATAAGGTGTTTTGCGAATTATTGGTTTTCAAAAGCCTCGTCCAATAAAATTAAAACAGCCCAAAGTATCAAAGGTCTATGATTTAGCAAAATTGAAAAAATCAACAAATGATACGATTTCAACTTGCGTTAAAATCACCCTTTGGATGACCCCTTGAATAACAACGAAAAAGGCCAGAAAATAACCATTTTAATCGCTCTGGACCAGTTAGGCTCACTGTTCCGCAGCTCTTTACCGCCATAACAAAGAAGAAGAATACCGACCAAAATCCATACTGCTGTCATGTTCTTTACTATTTAAGTTTCTCCAATACTTCAAGATAAAGTACCTGATTTTTAATTGAATACCCAAAACTAACTCCTTTTTTTACACCTCCTCATCCTCCTTCATTTTTGATTTTAACAAAAAAAATGAAAAAATATTTGCGCAACCGATTAGTTGCACTTATATTTGCAACCGATTAGTTGCACAATAATTTAGAGACGTAATGAGAAGAGACGTATTTCAGGCCATTGCCGACCCCACCCGGAGGGCCATCATTGCCCTCATTGCCTTACAGGCCATGACCCCCAATGCCCTTGCGGAGCATTTTGACACGAGCCGACAGGCGGTTTCTAAGCACATTAAAATCCTGACCGAGTGCGAATTGGTCCGACAGGAACAGTCGGGACGGGAAATTTATTATCACTTCAATCCTACTAAAATGAAAGAAATAGACCAGTGGCTCGAAAAATTCAGAGCCCTTTGGGAAGACCGCTTTAGCCAGCTTGACAACGTATTATTGAACCTAAAAAACAAATAAAACCATGAAAAATGCCTTATTAATGGACTTTACCGTCGACAAAGCGACTAATTCAATCACGGTAAAAAGAGAATTTTCCGCCCAACTTCCGTTGGTGTGGGATGCCTTCACCCAAAGTGAAATCCTTGACCAGTGGTGGGCACCCAAACCTTGGAAAGCCCGCACCAAAACGATGGATTTCCGAGAAGGTGGGCATTGGCTTTATGCGATGATCGGGCCTGAGGGCGAGGAGCATTGGGGATTTACTAGCTACCGAACCATCCAACCCAAAGAAAGTTTTAGCGGAACAGACGGTTTTTCGGATGCTGAGGGAAACGTTAATACCGAACTACCGCAATCAAAATGGACAAATATTTTTCAAGATAACGGCGATGCTACTCTCGTAACGATTCTAATCACCTACAATGACTTAGCTCAACTCGAAGCAACCATCCAAATGGGCTTCAAAGAAGGGTTGACGATGGCCATGGAAGGATTAGATGAAGTTTTGGCCACTCTTTCTTAACCTCTTTGGGGAGTGTCTTAACGGACCTCCCCACTTATTCAACCTCAAAAATGAAAAAAATAAATATTGCTTATTGGGTGATTACTGCGATTTTCGGGGCATTTATGTTGTTTTCCGCCATTCCTGACATTCTCCTTGTACCCGAAGCCGTCACGATGGTAACGGGTTTGGGCTACCCCAAATACATCATACCTTTTTTAGGGGTCGCCAAAGCATTGGGAGTGGTGGCCATCCTTATCCCCAACTTTAATCGTATCAAAGAATGGGCGTATGCAGGATTGTTTTTTGATTTGATTGGGGCGGCCTATTCAATCATCTCCAAAGAAGGATTCCAGCCACAAATTACCTTTATGGTCTTGCCCATTGCCTTTCTATTTCTTTCCCATTACCTTTGGCACCAAACAAAAAAAACCGTCTGAAGATAAATTATCCGTTTTCGTGCCCGTTTATTTTATCGAAAGTAGTATGGTTTTTTGGTAAAATTCCAACGGTCAATGATACACAAAAAAACAAAGGATGGGAAATACACGCTCCGCACGGCTACTCCCGCCGATGCCGAGCAAATGGAAGAAGTACAACGGATTTGTTTCCCCACCCTTGCTTCGCATGAGCTGTTGACAAAGGCACATTTTGCCAATCACATCCGCATTTTTCCCGAGGGGCAACTCGTCATTACCGACCACGACAAAGTCATTGCGTCGTCAAGTACCCTGAGAATTTCGTTCCCAAAACTCGACCACACTTTTATGGAAGTCACTGATAATCTATGGATTACCAACTCCCATATCCCCAACGGAGAATGGCTGTACCAGTTTGACATTGGGGTGTTGCCCGCGTATCGGGGACAGAAACTTTCTACAGAATTATACAACACGCAGCAAGAATTGGTTAAATCGTTGGATATGAAGGGGCAAATCCTCGTGGGCATGACGATTGGGTATGCCCGTTATAAAGACCAGTTTTCCATTGAAACCTATTGCGAAAAACTAAAAAACAATGAACTCACCGACCCCACCATCACGCCTCAGCGCAAAGCGGGGTTTGAGTGGGTACAGCCTATTTATCATTACCTTGACGACCCCACGGCGGGAAATTGTAGTGTGTTGATGGTTTGGCCGCTCGAAGGAGTTTCGTTTCAGGAATACATTCAATGAAGTTGAGATTCTGATAAATAACCCAAAAAAGCCATGAAACAAAAAATCATTGAAGCCTACGAATCATTGGCCGAGCGCTACAACGCGCTCATTGACCATAAACCCCACAACGCTTACTACGACCGCCCCAACACGCTTTCGCTGATTCCAGAAATGAAGGGCCAACACATTCTTGATGCCGCTTGTGGCCCAGGAAAATACGCCGAAATATTTCTCGACAATGGCGCAATTGTCACTGGATTTGACATTAGTCCGCGCATGGTAGAACTGGCCATTGAGCGCAACAAAGGCAACGGCACTTTTTTTGTCCATGACCTATCTACCCCGCTGCCTCAACTCCAAGATGCTTCTTTCGACTTGATTATCTGCGCGTTGGCCTTGCACTACGTAGAAGACTGGGGCCCGACCCTAAAAGAATTTTATCGGATTCTGAAACCCGGCGGATACCTCGTTATTTCTATTGAACATCCGTTTTTTGAGTTTACCTATTTTCAATCTACGCGTTATTTTGAAACCGAGCCAGTCATGTGTACGTGGAAAGGTTTTGGAAAACCCGTCGATATTCACAGTTTTCGGCGGCCGTTGGAAGCCTGTATTATGCCGCTGCTCATCAACGGGTTCCAGCTAGATACCCTGCTCGAACCCAAACCCGTGGAAAAATTCAAAGAACTTGACCCCAAACATTACCGTGAATTGAACGAATTTCCTGCGTTTATGTGCTTACGAGCAAAAAAGCCTACTTTTACCCTTTAACACCTTCTCCCTATGGCCATGCACGACATTAAAATCAGCAACATTGATGCGTTTATTTCAGGCTTCCCGCCCGAGACGCAGGAAATATTAGAGCAGCTCAGAGCCACGATAAAAGACGCCGCCCCCGACGCCGAAGAAAAAATCAGTTACGGAATTCCGACCTTTACCCTCAAAGGGAATTTGGTTCATTTTGCGGCCTACAAGCACCACATCGGGTTTTATCCGGGGGCATCGGGCATTGAGGCCTTCAAAAATGAGCTGGCCCCGTATAAATTATCCAAAGGAACCGTTCAATTTCCGCTAGGCCAACCGCTCCCCCTTGACCTCATCACCCAAATGGTGCAGTTTAGGGTAAAAGAAAATTTGAAAAAAGCAGAGAGTAAAGGGGGGTAAAAAAAGTCTGTAGTGTGAGGGCGTCCAAAGCATTACCCTTTGTATGTATGCTATTTAGCTTAATAAGCAACTTTATTTTTATTAACTATGCCCAAACCAATCACTCCCCAAAAAACAGATGATGAAAAGGTAAGCGAATACATGCAGCTGCTGGAGCATCCGCTCAAGGCCGAAATTAACGCCCTCAGAGCTATCATCATGGCCGCGCATCCTGCCCTCAGGGAGCGCATCAAATGGAATGCGCCGAGTTATTATGCGGGAGTTGACTTGGTCACTTTCAATCTACGGATGACCTCAAAGGTTCATTTGGTATTTCACCACGCGGCCATTGTCAATATTTCTTCGGCCCTATTGGAAGGTGATTACAAAGACCGCCGAATGATGTATTTTGAAAACATGACCGAGGTCGAAACCCACCGGGCCGAACTCCAACGCATCCTAGTTGAGCTGGTGACAGCCGCCGCGGCCTAACTTGCCCACAGTTCTAACCCCCTAAAACAACAAAAGCCCCGAAAATTTCGGGGCTTTTGAGCTAAAAAATGTTTTGTTTACTTCTGAGCGGGAGCAGGTTGCTGCTGTGCAGGCGCAGGAGTGGTAGTGGGGGCAGGGGCAGGCGCGGCAGGTACCGAGCGCTGATTGGCCTTTTCTACGTTTACGCTGTTAATGCCGGCATCGGCTTGGGGAGTACCGATAAACAAATTAGATACAAGACAAAGTAAGGCCAACGCACCTACCAAGCCCCAAGTAATTTGCTCCAACAAGTCGGTGGTACGTTTTACGCCAAACATTTGCGTAGCGCCCATTCCGCCCAATTCGCCCGTCAATCCGCCACCTTTTGAGTTTTGTACCAAAACAATCAAAATCAATAATACAGCGATGATAGCGATTATTACAATAAATACGGTGAACATTGTAGTTTACAGTTTAGAGTCTACAGTTTCAGTTTTCGGTTCAAAGTTTCAGTTTTCTAGGAAGCAGTTTGCGTTTAAAGGCCGATTCTCTGTTTTCAACAAATTTTCTTCTCTCTTAACGTTTCCCCCTTACCTCTCATCTTTACACTTTTCGCTTTACACTTTTAACGTTTTACTCAGTTGTTAAATCCTTAATTTTTTCGGCAAAGTACGCTTTTTTTTCCGGTTTTTTCAACATTAGTTGTTCGTAGATTTCAATCGCCCGTTCAATTTTCCCTTGTCTAGCCATAATTTTGGCCATTCCTTCGCTGACGGCCCCGCTTGAAAAGTTCATATTGCGTTTTTTGGCCAGGTCTTCCTGCTCTTGGTTGGACAAATCTTTGAAGTTAGCGCGGATGGGGCCCATGCGGGCTTCATTCTCAATAAAACTGTCAATAATCTGAATCTGACGCTGACGCTCCAACTCACGTTGGTCCGGTTGGCTTTCTTCTATCACTGAACTCTCAATCTGTTCCAATTCGGTTTGTAGTGCGTTTTCGCGCAAGGTAGTATCGTCTATGGGTGGTAATTCGGGAAGACTTGGTTTTGGCTGCGGGGTTTCTGGCGCATCAAAAAAAGAAATTTTTGGCAATTCAGGCAATTTCCATTCCTGCTTGGAATACGAAGTGGCGGCAGGTTTCTGATAATCACCTGGCCAAATCAATACATTTTCAAACTGACGGCTGCGCAAATTGGGCGACCATTCAAATTCATTCTGGATTAATTTTCGTAACGTATTGCGACTGAGGGAATACGCCGCCGCTTTTTGAATGCTCGCCTCGGCTTGCTCAGGATGATGAACGGCCATTGCTTTGGCAATTAATATATGCAACGACTGGCAGTAAGGATAAGTGCCGGCGGCTTCCTGGAGTTGCGAAATATCGCTTTCGGAAGTATCGTCGGGGTGAGCCGTCCAGTACGAAAAGGACTCTTTAACGTAACGATTATTCATACAATGGGGTCAGTAATTCAATCCGTCGTCGGCCCTCTGTGTCGGAAGGAAAACGAACAACTTTTATTTTTTTAGGTAACGAAGATACTACGATTCACAGACAACAGGAACGATTTCTACAAAAACTTACCAGTCGCCCGCCGACTTGTTGAAGATGTCCTGAACGAGTTGATCCAAAATGAGGGGTACGAGCCTACTTTCTACTTGGTTAAGTGTCTGATTCTGGGGAAAGTCTTTAAAAAAGCTAAAGCTTTGGTCAAAGTTTTTCTCTTCGTCTTTATTATTGGTAAACTTTACCTGTATCGTTATAGATAACCGGTTTAGAGCAGCCTGGTCGTTGGCTGTTGGCGCGGCGGGAATCACCTCATAGCCCGTAATCGTGCCTTCAAGCTGCATGTCACCGTTGGAAGGCAACAGCGCCAAACTGGTATTTCGCTGGTAATATTCCTTCATTTTTTCGTTGAACTGCAACGCCATGTTGGAAGGCCCACCCGCGGTAGCCATCGTGAAGTTGACCACCGTCACGCTCTTAATATCGGGCGACAGCGACGTGCCACTGAAAGAGTAAATCCCGCAGGAATTCAGTAAGAATTGAGAAACAAGGAGCGCAAGTAGCATAAAATAACTTCTAAAAACGCTCTGATTCTCCGTTCTCACTCCACACTTCTCGCTTCCCGCTCCTTTCCTATTCTTCTTCAATATCATATTGCTTAATTTTTCGATACAGCGTTCTTTCCGAAATCCCGAGCGCCTGTGCTGCATATTTCCTTTTGCCATTACTTCGCTGTAAGGCTTTGATAATCATCTCTTTTTCTTTCTGCTCCAACGACAACGACTCGTCTTCGGCGGTTTCGTGGGCAATGTCTTCCACGTCGTCGTACGGCGAAATCTGAATAATGTTTGGGGTAGCACTCTGCGTTGGTTGGCTGCTGACCGTTGGCTGGTGCTGACTATGGCTGGGCAACAGTTTGGTATCTGAATGTGGCTTTGTGAATGCACTTTCTGCTTCAATGCCGTTAAACAGCCCATCGTGTTCCCGCAAAATATCACTGCCGTAGGCTTCATTATTCAAGACCTTCAACACCAACTTTTTCAGGTCATTGACATCGCGGCGCATATCAAACAGGATTTTGTATAACAACTCCCGTTCGTTGAAAGATTCGGGGCCGTTGGCTCCCCCTGCCGCACCGCCCAGCAACGTCATCGAACGCGTGGAAGATGCGTAATTGGGCAAGTATTTTACCAAAACCGTTGGCGCAATTGGCACTTTATTTTCCGCTTCCAGAATTTGAATCTGTTCGGCAATATTTTTCAGCTGACGAATGTTGCCTGGGAAATTATAGCTTATCAACATATCTCGCGCTTCGGGCGTAAGGGTGATGGGTGTAATGCGATAGCGCTCGGCAAAATCGGTGGTAAATTTCCGAAAAAGCATGTCAATATCACTCCCCCGTTCGCGCAGCGGCGGCACTGCAATCGGTACTGTATTGAGGCGATAATACAAATCTTCCCGAAACTTGCCGCGCTGTACGGCGTCGATGAGGTTCACGTTGGTGGCCGCCACAACCCGCACATCTGTTTTCTGCACCTTGGAGGAGCCTACACGAATAAACTCTTTGTTTTCCAACACCCGCAAAAGCCGGGCCTGGGTTCCGATGGGCATCTCGGCGATTTCGTCCAAGAAAATAGTTCCACCGTTGGTTATTTCGAAGTAGCCTTTTCGGTCTTCAATGGCTCCCGTAAAAGAACCCTTTACGTGCCCAAACAACTCAGAATCAATGGTCCCTTCGGGAATAGCGCCGCAGTTGATGGCAATAAAAGGGCCGTGTTTGCGTGAACTTAGGTTATGAATAATCTTTGAGAACGATTCTTTACCACTACCGCTTTCGCCCGTAATGAGCACGGTCAAATCAGTGGCCGCTACCTGTAAGGCTATGTTGAGGGCATAGTTGAGGGCAGGAGCATTTCCGATTATCCCAAAGCGGTTTTTGATGGATTGTATTTCCGGATTTGAAAGCATTTATAACATCTACAATGTACAGTTGCCGATTTTTGATGGCTAAAAACCAACGATTGAGCAACGCTACGTTAGAAAATTTTTAATAAGAACTCTGGGCACTAACCGGATATATATCCATTTCAACTAACCTTATGCCAGAACCGCTTCTACCGCTTTCCCGATCAAGGTAGCCGAGGAGCATTCTGTTACCAACACATACACATAATCCCCTTTTTTATAGTGTTCCCTTGGGAAAATCACCACTTTATTCTGATCATTTCGTCCGCATAAATCAGCATCGGAGCGCTTGGAAGGTCCTTCAACCAATACTTTTTGAATTTTCCCCAAGGCCATTTCGTTGCGCTCACTTGAATGTTGGCGCTGTACGGCAATGACTTCCTGTAAACGTCGCTTTTTGACTTCTTCGGGAACGTCATCTTTGAGTTTTTTGGCCGCTGGCGTGCCTGGGCGCTCAGAATACGCAAACATGTACGCGTAGTCATATTTTACGTATTCCATCAACGACAACGTATCTTGATGTTCTTCCTCCGTTTCGGTGCAGAAGCCCGTAATCATGTCGGTTGAAATACCACAATCTTCGCCCAAAATTTCCCGTATGCGGTCAATTTTTTGGATGTACCATTCGCGGTCGTAGGTGCGATTCATGACCTTCAATACGCGACTATTACCGCTTTGGGCGGGAAAATGGATGTAATTACAAATATTCTCGTACTTTTTCATCGTCCAAAGTACATCATCGGTGATGTCTTTGGGGTGCGACGTACTGAACCGAACCCGTAAATCAGGGTGAATCAACGCCACCATTTCTAGCAGCTGGGCAAAGTTGACCATTTGAGAAGGTTCGGCGCCTTTTTCGGCCTCCTTTTTCCACTTATAACTATCCACGTTCTGTCCGAGCAGGGTCACTTCTTTGTAACCATCGGCAAAAAGCAAACGCGCTTCTTCCACAATGCTAAACGGGTCGCGGCTGCGCTCGCGTCCACGGGTATAAGGAACCACGCAAAAACTGCACATATTGTCGCAACCGCGCATGATACTGATGTAGGCCGTAATCCCGTTGGAATTCAGTCGAATCGGCGAAATATCGGCGTAGGTTTCTTCTCTCGAAAGAAACACATTGACGGCTTTTTGACCCGTTTCGGCTTCTTCCACCAAGCGCGGCAAATCGCGGTAGGAATCGGGGCCCGCCACGATGTCTACCATTTTTTCTTCGTCCAACAACTTGGTTTTCAGTCGCTCTGCCATACAACCCAACACTCCAATGATGAGTCCTGGGCGTTTTTTCTTCAAATTATTGAGGTATTGAAGCCGATTCCGGACTTTTTGTTCGGCGTTGTCACGGATGGCGCAGGTATTCAGAAAAATAACGTCGGCGTTATCTTCCGAAGAAGTCGTGGCAAAATCCGCATTCCGCATCACCGCCGCCACAATTTCACTGTCCGAAAAGTTCATCTGGCAGCCATAGCTTTCGATGAACAGTCTCTTTTTATCAACGGTCAATTCCTCCTCGCTTACCTTGACCAATTCACACGCCTCTTTATCGGCTTCCGAAAGTATTTTTAATGTTGATGTAATCATTTTGTCAATCAATGGTCGTTAGTTCATAAAGTCATCGGTATTTTTACCTAACTCTATGAATGGGTGCAAAGTTACAAAGATTCCGCGAAAACGCTGACAAAGTGTCAGGTTTTAACATATTTTAGTAACAACGTAGGCGAGGTTTGGAGAACAAAGAGCAACATCGGCGAGGTTGGGAACCTCGCCGATGTTAAAACCACCTCGCGACGTTAAGACGTTATTCAAGACAGGTATTCATCCTGAAAGCCGCGATACGCCCGTTGGAGTTCTTGGTAGGTTTTGGTATTTTGCTGACTCAACGCCAATTGCATCCCCTTTTGGTAGAGTTGTTCGGCCAAATCCAATTGCTCCAACTCCGTAAACAAAGCCGCCGCGTGGTAGTATGTGGGCAAATAATCAGGATGTTTCTCCAATAATAATTGGAAATATTCCGTCGCTTTGGTCACATCACTTTGTTGATATTCCATCGCAAGAGCGTACGCGTTGAAGGGATCATGGGAATCCTCCTCAAAAAATTGCAGCAAAAAGGCGAGACGAGTGTTATTCATAAAAAATTATTATGCAAGCATACTATTTTTAAAAACCTTGCTTTATATTCGCACCAACAAAGTAAATCTCCTAAAAGTTATATTTCAAACATTAAGATAAGCACATGAAAATTTTAGTTTGTATAACGAACGTACCTGATACAACGGCCAAAATTAGTTTTACGGACAACAACACCAAACTTAACAAAGCGGGCGTGCAGTACATCATCGGCCCTTACGACGACTATGCCTTGGCACGGGCCGTGGAGCTAAAAGAGCAGCAGGGCGGCAGCATAACGGTATTGAACGTGGGGGAAGCCGAAAGCGACCCTCAGATCCGCAAAGCCTTAGCCATTGGAGCCGATGATGCGGTACGCGTCAATGCCGAGCCGACCGATTCTTATTTTACCGCTACCCAAATTGCTGCCATTGCCAAAGAAGGCGGTTATGATTTAATTTTGATGGGCCGCGAATCCATTGATTTCAACAGCGGCGTAGTCCACGGATTGGTAGGTGAAATGCTTGGTATCCCGTCGTTTTCGCCCGTGATGAAACTAGATATTGAAGGCTCCACCGCCAAATTTGCGCGGGAGATTGAAGGTGGAAAAGAATTTTTGGAAGCTCCCCTACCGTTGGTTTTAGGATGTCAGGAGCCCATTGCCGAATGGAAAATCCCGAACATGCGCGGCATTATGACGGCCCGTACCAAACCCCTCAAAGTGGTAGAACCCGTAGCCGTTGGGGACATGGCCACCCTCGACCAATACACCCTACCCGCCCCCAAAGGTGCCTGCAAGATGATTCCTGCAGACCAAGCAGAAACCCTTATTTCACTCCTGAAAACGGAGGCAAAAGTGCTGTAATCATTGAGCAATTAACATGAGGTATGATATAAGGTAAAAGCCGAAGTAGCCCCAATGTTCATTGTTAAATGATTACTGTTTAATGTAAAATCTTCACTGCTAAATGTAAAAAAAAATGGTCCTAATATTTGTTGAATTAGATAACGGAAGCATCAAAAAAACATCTCTCGAAGCCGTGGCGTACGGTGCAGCAGTCGCAAAAGCATCAGGAACCACCGCGACCGCCTTGGCCATCGGCACGGCCGATGCCACCGAATTAGCCAAAGCGGGTGCGTATGGCGCCACCAAAGTATTGCACGCAAATGCCGCTGAACTGGCCAACGAAAATGCCATGGCCTACGCCTCAGTGCTGGCCGCCGCCGTAAAAAATGAAAACGCCGAAGTGGTTATTTTGCCCAAATCGGGGCTTTGCGACGCCATGGGTGCCCGCACTGCCGCCAAACTGGGCGCAAGCATTGTTTCAGGCGTGACGGAATTACCCGATGTATCAAACGGCTTCAAAGTAACCCGCAGCATATATACGGGCAAAGCCTTTGCCACCGTAGACGTCAAAGGGTCCGTTAAGATTTTAGGAATCAAGAAAAACGCCATTGAAGCCGTGGAAGGAACGGGAAGCGCTACGGTAGAAGCCTTCACGCCTGCCCTCAACAACGGCGATTTTGTGGCCAAAGTAACGGGTCAAGAAAAAGCCAGCGGCGAATTGTCGTTGACTGAAGCCGACATTATTGTGTCGGGTGGACGCGGCATGAAAGGCCCCGATAATTGGCAACCTTTGTTAGATTTAGCAAGTGCCTTGGGCGCTGCAACGGGTTGTTCTAAGCCTGTTTCTGACCTCGATTGGCGTCCTCACCACGAGCACATTGGACAAACAGGTATAAAAGTAGCCCCAAATCTGTACATTGCCTGCGGTATTTCGGGAGCGATTCAGCACTTGGCGGGAGTAAACTCGTCCAAAGTAATCGTAGCCATCAACAAAGACCCCGAAGCACCTTTCTTCAAAGCGGCCGATTATGGCATCGTAGGGGATGTTTTTGACATTTTACCACGATTGACAAAAGCCGTAAAAGACGCGAAATAGGGCATTTAATTGCCTTTTTAGAACAAAGTTTTAGCTACGGGAACACCAGAAGTACTTTCAAACGTTAATAAACCTGCGGAGAACGGAAAAACTTTCCATTTTCACCGCAGGTTTATTATTTTTGCATCCTCTTTGAAAGAAGAGTCGTTGTTTGTCCCCTTCATTTTTAAGATGAGAAACCACAGGCAACCAATAAAAGATAACTTAACAAAGTAGTGGAAAAAATAAAATTGGAAATTTTGGGGCTCTCACCGAGTCAGTCACAAGCAGGTTCGTTTGCCCTAGTGCTTGGCGAAGAGTACGGCAATCGCCGCTTACCCATCATCATTGGAATGTTTGAAGCGCAGGCCATTGCGATTGAGATTGAAAAAATTCAGCCCAACCGCCCCATGACCCACGATCTTTTCAAGTCATTTGCCAAGGCGTTTAATTATACCGTCAACGAAATTATCATTTCTGATTTGCGCGAAGGTATCTTTTTTGCCCGGGTTCATTGCTCAAGTGCCGATGGGCTGAGAGAAACCATCATAGATGCCCGTCCATCCGACGCCATCGCCATTGCGCTCCGTTTTAGCGTCCCGATTTACACGTATGAAACCATCCTTTCGGAAGCAGGGATTGTTTCGGGGTCGCAATCAGAACCCGACGATGCCATTGAAGAAATAGTGCAACAATCAAAGCCACGCTCCCTGAGCGAGCAAATCAAAAATATGAGTCTCGATGAGCTCCACCGCATTTTGGACGAATCGCTCAACAACGAAGAATACGAAAAAGCGGCTAAGATTCGAGACGAGATTGCACGCAGAAATTAGCCTTTCTGAATACCATTGACCCATTAAATGAAAAGCCCCGACTCATCATCGGGGCTTTTCATTTTTACGAATGCTTATGAAAACCTATTTTTTCTTCTTAATTGATTTCAAAGCTTCGGGTACTGGCACTTTTGACAGATACTCAGTAGCACCTTTTTCAATGGCATCTTTGAAGAACGGAAAAGAAGCATCGTTGCTTGACTGACCTAACTCAAGGGCTTTTTTAGCCAATGGCGCGGCTTCGGCAAAGTTGCCCAATTTGGCCAAGATTTGCGCTTTTGTCCACAGGTTGCGGAAAGTCTCTTTGTACGCAACGGCCTGATTAATCATCGAAAGCGCCTTTTGCATATTGATTCCTTTTCCTAACAAGTAGGTTGCTCCCGCGTTCATGTTGTTTGCGCTTGCTTCGGCCGCTTTGTCAATCGCCGTTTCTACCATTTTGGTCGTGCTCACCGACAGTTTAGGGCTTACTTTTACGTTGGCCCAAGTGAGGTCAAGGGCGGCGGTAGAATCAGTTATATCCGAAAAACTTATCATAAATGTTTCGGTCATGGGTGCCTGAGTGGGCTTTACGCTTACGCGTACCACGTCGTCGGCTTGCTTGTATTGCTCAGGAGCCGTAGCCGCTGATTTGTTGATGATGACCGTCCATGCATCGGCGTTGGGAATGCTGTACAGAAAATACTTACCAGCAGGAACATTTTGGCCTTCCAACATCACATCCGTCGAAAATTCGATAGCGGTAGCTTGGTTGGCACCCGTCCGCCAAAACTGACCGTAAGGAATCAATTTACCAAAAATTTCGCGTCCTTTCATGCTTGGGCGTGAGTATTTTACGGTAATATCAGTAACTCCAACGGTCTGCATAACAGTAGCCGCCGAGCTGGGTTGAGGGGTACGAATTTGGGCAAATGCACCTACGGTTCCAAAAATTAGGGCCGTTAGTGTGAGTGATTTCATCATGATTTTTAGCAGTTTTGTTAATAAATTAGTAGACTTTCGACCGCGAAGATATAGAAAAGTACCAATACCCCCCAAACTCTATCTATTATTAAGATTCATTCATTAAGCAACCCATATGAAACGTACTGCCCTCCTGACGCTGCTCCGCCAACACTCTCCTTTTGACGATGAAGAACAAAAAATGTGGCGCGATACCCTGCAATTTGTGGAACAAAACCCCGATTGTTTTGAACGTTGGCTGCTAATTGGGCACGTTACGGGCTCGGCCTGGATTGTAGATGAAACCCAAACCTCGGCCCTTTTAATGCACCACCGTAAACTTGACAAATGGTTTCAACCCGGAGGACACGCCGATGGAGAATCTGATATTCTAAAGGTTGCGTTGAAAGAAGCGCAGGAAGAAACTGGACTAGAAGACATCAGCATTTTAAGCCATCAGATTTTTGACGTAGACGTGCATCTCATTCCTGCCAACTCCAAAGACCCCGCCCACTACCATTATGATATTCGGTTTTTATTCCAATCCGACAGCCAGAAACCGCTCCTAATCAACAACGAATCGAAAGATTTAGCTTGGGTAAAATTGCCCGATATTTACCGCTATAATGATTCTGATTCAATCCTCAGAATGGTCAAAAAAATGGCGATAATGCAAGATTTTCTAAAAAAAGATAGTTAGATATACTTAGTTTTTTTACTTTAGTGGCTGTATTCCAATAGTATTTGTATTCCATAAATCGATAAAAAACATCATGAAGTACCTTGTCTCCTTTCGCTTGGGCGGATGGGCCGTGGCATTGCTCTTACTATCGTCCACTTTGTGCGCCCAAACCGCCAAAGAAAACCGCAATAACTACGCCAAACCCCTCCCCAAAACCGATAAAATAAAGTTTTCGGTTCAACAACAGGCCGAGCCGTTTATTTTTTCGCCTCACCTATCTTATAAAGAGCAAAAACAGATTCAGGTGGCCAAAAAGAAAATAGGCGGCATCACTTTTGTGGTGAAGCCTTCTCGCACAAACAGCAACGGCAATTCTTCCGCCAATTATAAACGTCAGACGCCAAATACAAGGGCAAAGTCTCCTTCGTCGGAACAATACACAGCGGATACAACAGCACCCTTTGTGCGGTACGAATTGACCGATTCTTCCAAATTTGTCAATCGCTAACTTAAGTAGATTATTTTCTGGAAGATTCCGCAAGAATCAGATTGAACTACCCGTTGGGGTCAAGTACCTTTGTTGACATAAATGTTAAAAACATGGAAACAATCAACGAACAACAGGTACTTGACTATCAGCGCATTGAAAAGGCAATTGTGTTTATTGAGCAAAATTTCAAACAGCAGCCTTCACTCAGCGAAATTGCCGACCACGTTGCCTTGTCTGAATTTCATTTCAACCGTCTTTTCAGCCGTTGGGCAGGCACCAGTCCGCAGCGTTTTATGCGCTTTTTGACCAAAGAATTTGCCAAGGAATGTCTTTCCAACGCTGACAATCTCCTCCACGCCACCTACGAAACGGGCCTCTCAAGTACCAGCCGCCTACACGATTTGTTTATCACCTACGAAGCCATGACCCCCGCCGAATACAAATCCAAAGGTGCAGGATTGACAATCCATTATGGCATTCATGAAACCCCTTTCGGAGCCTGTTTGATTGCGGTCACCGCACGGGGCATCACCGATTTACAATTTTTGAGCGAAGACACCGCCGAGGCCGTTAAGGATAAACTACGTCAGGATTGGGCCAATGCAGACTGGATTGAAAATACGGATGTAACCCAACCCTATATTGACCAAATCTTTTACCAAACACCCTCCAACGATTTGCCTCTGACGATGCTTTTGCGCGGCACCAATTTTCAGATCAAGGTATGGGAGGCATTGCTGCGGATTCCGTTCGGGCAGTTGGTCAGTTACGACGAAATAGCGCAGCACATCGGACAGCCCAAGGCAAGTCGGGCCGTAGGGACGGCCATAGGCAGCAACCGCATCGGGTTCCTGATTCCGTGCCATCGGGTGTTGCAAAAAGTAGGCGGTATTGGCGGGTATCGATGGGGAATTACGCGCAAAAAAGCGATTTTAGGCTGGGAAATGAGCCAGAGTTCGTAAAAAAGGCGAACTTTGCCAGCGATTTTCTCATTCATTGTACTTTTTAGCTGGTTATTTTATTTCATGAATGCACCTTTGATTGCCCCTTCCGTCTTAGCCGCCGACTTTGCCAATCTCCAACGCGACGTAGAAATGCTCAACCGCAGCACTGCCGATTGGATTCACGTTGATATTATGGACGGGGTTTTTGTTCCCAATATTTCGTTTGGTCTGCCCGTAACGGCGGCCATCAAAAAACACGCCCAAAAACCGCTGGACGTTCATTTGATGATTGTTCACCCCGAGCGTTATCTGGAAGCGTTTCGTGACGCGGGCGCCGATGTGCTCACGGTTCACTACGAAGCCTGTCCTCATTTGCACCGCACCATTCAGCAAATCAAATTATTGGGGGTCAAGGCAGGCGTGGCGCTCAATCCACACACCCCCGTTAGTCTATTGCAAGATGTGATTGCAGATTTGGACTTGGTGCTGATTATGTCGGTCAACCCAGGATTTGGCGGGCAAAAATTCATTGAGCGCACCTACGAGCGCGTTCGCCAAACGGCCGCGATGATTGCCGAATCGGGCAGTAATGCCATCATTGAAATCGACGGCGGCGTCAATCAGTCCAACGCGGCCCTCCTCTACCACGCTGGCGCACGTGCGTTGGTGGCAGGAAATTTTGTCTTTACCGCCGCCGATCCCGTGCAGACGATTGCGGAGTTGAAGAAGGTTTGGTAGAAAACAATATTGATTTTTTACCTCTTAGCCTTGGTCTGTGTCCTCACAACCCTCCACGTTTGTCTATTCTTTGGATGTATATGGTAAAAATCCCATACCATTTTTACAGAAAAGGTCTGTGGAGACACAGACCTAGGGTAAGGCAAAATGATAATTAGGAGAATAAATTTGTATCACAAAAAAAAATGAAAAAATACATATTTTTTTTGGTATTTCTTATGCACTTATCGTGCAACTATTCGCCTGCTTATAAAAATGAATATTGGCCTGATGGTTCACCCAAAATCCTGGTTTCAAAAATTAAAATGGGTAATAAAACTTTTACAGTTAAAAAATATTTTCACGAAACTGCTTTCGACTCTTTAAATTTCTATAAAAAAGATAGGTTTTATGAGAATGGTAAGCTGGCACAAGTTAGGTATTTTGATAAAAATAGCTTGCCATATGGAGAATGGAAATCTTGGTATGAAAATGGCCAATTGAGTATGATAGAGCACTATACCAACGGTAAACGTCATGGTGATTATGAAAGTTGGTTTCCCGATGGAGAGCCTCTTGAAAAATTCACATACCAAAATGATTCTATTATCAATACTCCGAACTAAAGTAAGTTACATATGAGTGCATTTCAAATTGTCGTCTTAGCCTTGGTCTGTGTCCTCACAGGCCCTTCACGTTTGTCTATTCTTTGGATGTATATGGCAAAAATCCCATACCATTTTTACAGAAAAGGTCTGTGAAGACACAGACATGAGTTAAGTTTTTGTGCTTTACTTGCCCAAAATAAGAATTTTCAAAACTCTCCCACACAAAAAACGCCGACAGGTATTGAATCCTGCCGGCGTTTTTTTATATGACAAAATGAACTTAACTCATCAATCGTCCCAATGAGTTATCGTATAAATCTTTGGCTTCGGCGGTCGAAATAACTTCCTGACCATCAACCACAAATCCACCCGAGGTTACTTTTCCCAGCAAGGCGTGAACTGTTTTCAATTCACCGCCCAATACTTTCTGAAATTCAGCCTGTTTGTCGGGGCTAACGCTGATGACCACACGGCTCTGTGATTCGCCGAACAAGAACGCATCTTTACGATAACCTTCCATCGTGGCCACTTCAAATCCTACCCCGTTGGGCAAAGCAGATTCGGCCAAGGTTACAAACAAACCACCGTCCGACACATCATGCACCGACTTAACCAATTGTTTTTCGATCAATTGGTTGATGGCTACCTGCAAGCTGTATTCTTCGTCCAAATCAAAGGCGGGGGCGGGCGATGCTTTCACGCCCCGGTACGAATACAGATATTCCGATGAAGCAATGTCATTTTGAGATTGGCCCACGAGGTAAATCAAATCGCCTTCGTTTTTAAAGTCAAGCGAAGTTTGGTTCTCAGGTTTTTCAATCAACCCAATCATCCCAATGGTTGGCGTGGGGAAAACGGGACCGTCGTCAGACGATTGGTTGTAAAAGCTTACGTTTCCACCCGTTACTGGCGTGTTGAATTTCAAGCAGGCTTTGCCCATTCCCTGAACGGCATTCACAAACTGCCAGTATACTTCCGGTACGTACGGATTTCCGAAGTTAAGGTTGTTGGTAACGGCCAACGGCTCCGCGCCTGTACACACCAAATTACGCGCGGCTTCGGCCACGGCAATCTGCGCGCCGATAAACGGGTCGGCGTTTACGTAACGGGCGTTACAATCCACCGTCATGGCAATAGACTTCTGATAATGAGGGCGTTTTACATCCCGAATCCGCACTACCCCTGCGTCCGACGGACGGTTGGTGGTGCGATTGGCCGTGCCAACGGTAGAGTCGTATTGCTCATACACCCATTTTTTGGAGGCAATGTTGGGGTGCGACAAAAGGTGCTTGGCTACTTTACCAATTTCTTCTCCATCTACATCACTGACATTGTTAATATCAAATTTCTTAAATTCTTGATAATAAGCTGGCTCGCGGTATTCACGACGGTATTGCGGAGCGCCGCCGCCCAATACTAAGTCATGCGCGGGAACGTCGGCAATCAGCTCACCATGTTGGAAGAAATGCAAACTGCCGCCTTCCACCACTTCCCCGATTTGGGCGCAGTGCAAATCCCACTTATCAAATATTTGTTTTATATCTTCTTCTTTTCCTTTTTCCACGACCACAAGCATCCGCTCCTGCGATTCTGAAAGCAGGATTTCCCAGCCTTTCATGTTGGTTTGGCGCGTAGGTACTTTGTCGAGGTCGATAATCATTCCATGCTCACCTTTGGCGCTCATTTCTGAGGTCGAGCAGATGATACCCGCCGCGCCCATGTCCTGAATACCTACCACATAGCCCGTTTCGATGATTTCGAGCGTGGCTTCTAGCAGGAGTTTTTCCATGAACGGGTCCCCTACCTGCACGGCTGGAAGTTTTTCGGTCGATTTTTCACTGATGTCTTCCGAGGCAAAACTCGCCCCGCCGATGCCATCTTTGCCCGTGGCTGAACCCACGATAAAAACGGGATTGCCTACGCCGTAACTGATGGCTTTAGCTACTTTTCCAGCTTCTACGATACCCGCCGAGAAGGCATTGACAAGGGGATTAGTATTGTAACATTCGTCAAAAAAGACCTCACCGCCCACGGTTGGAATACCAAACGCATTGCCATAATCACCGATTCCTTTGACAACGCCTTTCACCAACCACTTCGTTTTGGCCAGTTTCGGGTCGCCGAAACGCAAGGAATTAAGTTGCGCAATGGGACGCGCGCCCATCGTAAAAATATCGCGGTTGATACCGCCTACACCCGTAGCCGCGCCCTGATAAGGTTCCAACGCCGACGGGTGATTGTGGGATTCGATTTTAAAACTACACGCCAATCCGTCGCCAATATCGACCAAACCCGCGTTTTCTTCGCCCGCTTTCGCCAACATCCGGTCAGAATCACGCGGCAGGGTTTTGAGCCAAACGATAGAGTTCTTGTACGAGCAGTGCTCAGACCACATGACCGAAAAAATACTCAATTCGGTAAAATTAGGCGTACGGCCCAGTATCTGTTTAATTTGTTCAAATTCTTCGGGAAGAATACCCAATTTCTTGGCAGTTTCAACGGTAGGAAGTTGTTCGACGTGTTCCACGAGTGGGGGGGGTTGTGATTAGTGGTTGGTGACTGGTGATTAGTTGATTTTACTCTATTGCCGAGTAATCACGGTGCAAAGGTAGGATTTTGAAGGCAGAGGCTCAACTATTTTGTATCTTTACCCTACATTTATCTATTTTCAACCGTATGAAAAACGCTTTTTTATTCCTTCTCATTCCTCTTTTCGTTCATTTTCAGGGCTTTTGTCAACTACCTCCCGTTAAAATCACCTCGCTGGTTCCCAACCATTATGTCCACACTACGTATCAGGTGTACCAAAACAATCCATTTCCTTCCAACGGGTTAATCGTCAGTACATCCGCAGGAATTATCCTCGTGGACACAGGATGGGGTTTGGAACAGACGGAATTGCTGCTGGAGCAAATAGAGCAAAAACTTAAACAGAAAGTAGTGCTTTGTATCGTTACTCACGCCCATGAAGACAGAATCGGAGGAGTGAAAGCATTTCAGCAACGGGGCATTAAAATCATCGGCACTCCGCTCACTGCTCAGAAAACAGTCGCGCAGGGACTTCCTGCACCCGAAGGTATTTTGCCGCAAGACACGACCTTCCAGGTAGGAACCACCACGGTTCAAACCTATTTTCCGGGTGCGGGACATACCGATGATAACATTGTGGTTTACTTTCCCGATTCAAAAATACTGGTCGGAGGGTGTCTGATTAAGAGCTATGTAGCCATGGGGATCGGCAACATTGCCGACGCCAACCTCAAAACATGGCGCCAATCGGTAGACAATGTGCGAAAAAAATTCCCCGATATTACATTTGTGATTCCTGGCCATGAAAAATGGGATAATTTGAGTTCCTTTTCCCGAACAATTGAGTTGGTCGACAAAAACCAAAACAAATGAGGTTTTAGCTTTTTATATTTGCTTATTTTTCAATATTTTTACCTTTTTTTAGATAAACAATCAACAATTCATTCATTTATTTAAAATTTTGTAAATCTTATTTTGATTGCTTTACCAAATTGTAAAATTTCAAGATTATTTAATATATTCTTAATAACACCCAATAACATCTACATTATTCGGCAAAAACGTTGTTGTACCAAATAATTTTTTGTGTAAATTGCGTGTGATTATTCAAAAAACAGAGTGCCGATTTTTGTAAAAGCCCAAGTGTAATCTAACGCACAAAGGCCATTCACCCAACCCCAATACACTACAAAACCATGTCAGAGCCTGCCCAACTGGGGTTATATCGCCCCGAGTTTGAACACGACGCTTGCGGTATCGGTTTCCGCGCCAACATGAAAGGTCGTAAGTCGCACCAAATGGTAGCTGATGCTATCACCATGCTTGAACGCATGGACCACCGCGGTGCCTGTGGCTGTGACCCTAATACCGGAGACGGTGCGGGAATCCTCATTCAGCTCCCTCACGAGTTTTTCGTGGAGGAATGCGCCAAGTTAAACATCACCCTTCCCTCCGCTGGTGAATATGGCGTTGGGATGATTTTCTTTCCTAAAGATCAAAAGCTGCGCGACGAATGCCGCGACATTCTCAACCGTAAGTTGAAAAAGTTAGGTTTGGAACTCCTTGGCTATCGCCGTGTTCCAACGCTCAATGACACGTTAGGAGAAGGTTCTCTTTCGGTGGAGCCTCAGGTCGAACAATTGTTTATCAAACGGCCCGATTCGGTCACCGATGAACTTGGTTTTGAGCGCAAACTGTTTGTGTTTCGCCAATACGCCACCCGTCTTATTTATGACTCAGTGGTGGGTTCAAAAGCTCACTTTTACTTTTCTTCGCTTTCTTGCCGCACCATTTCCTACAAAGGACAATTGACGACAGGACAGTTAAAATATTATTTTCCCGACTTGCACAGCGAATCGGTCGTTTCGGCTTTTGCCATCATTCACTCACGTTTTTCTACCAACACTTTCCCTTCATGGAAACTGGCCCAGCCGTTCCGTTACGTTGCACACAACGGTGAAATCAACACCGTACGCGGAAACGTAAACTGGATTCGTGCGGGAGAGAAGTCATTCTGGTCGGATAAATTTACGAAAGAAGAAATGGATATGTTGCTGCCAATCTGCGACATTACCAACTCCGACACGTCCAACCTTGACAACGCGATTGAGCTTTTATATTTATCGGGACGCTCACTGCCGCACGTAATGATGATGGTGGTGCCCGAAGCATGGGACGGAAACGAAGCCATGGATCCAGAGCGCCGAGCTTTTTACGAATACCACGCTGCTATTCAGGAACCTTGGGATGGCCCCGCGTCGATTTCATTTACCGACGGTAAAATCATCGGTGCTACCCTCGACCGTAACGGTCTGCGTCCTTCCCGTTATTGGGTTTTGGACGACGACACGGTCATCATGGCCTCGGAAGCAGGGGTATTGGACGTAGATCCCGCCAAGGTAGTATCAAAAGGCCGTTTGCAATCGGGTAAAATGTTTGTGGTAGACATGGAACAGGGCCGCATCATTCCCGACGACGAATTGAAAGCCGATATTTGCTCACGTCAGCCGTATCAACAATGGCTCGACGAAAATAAAATCAAACTCTCGGACTTAGAGCCTTCTCCCCGTCCGTTTACGCCTTATGATGACAAATCGTTACTGAAACGTCAAATCGCATTTGGCTTTTCGTCAGAAGACCTGCGGATGGTACTAGGCCCAATGGCCGAAACAGGTTACGAAGCCATCGGTTCGATGGGGGTGGACGTGCCTTTGGCCGTATTGTCGGAGCAAAGCCAACACCTGACGAATTATTTCAAACAACTTTTTGCACAGGTCACCAACCCGCCGATTGATTCTATCCGGGAGCGGTCGATTATGTCATTGATTTCGTTTGTTGGTGCAACCGAAAATTTACTTACAGAATCGCCCCTTCACTGTCGTCAGATTGAGTTGGATCAGCCAGTATTGACCATTGAAGAGTTTGACAAGCTTCGTTGGGTAGATAAAGCTCATTTTCAAGCCAAAACCATCAACACCTATTTTTCATCCGTTGATGGCGGCAAAGGACTCACCCGCGCCTTAGAGCGTATCTGTCGATATGCCGAAGATGCCATTGAAGACGGTTTTGAAATTCTGGTTCTTTCTGACCGCGCCATCGATTCCGACCACGCCCCTATTCCATCGCTGTTGGCCACTTCTGCCATTCACCACCACCTGATTCGCAAAGGATTACGTGGCAAAGTTGGCATTTTGGTAGAAGCGGGAGACGTGTTTGAAACCCACCACGTAGCTACCCTCATCGGGTACGGCGCTTCGGGAGTTTGCCCATACATGGCTTTCCAAACGCTGTCTTACATGAATCGCCACGGCATGATCAATGGCGAGTTTACCCATGAAAAATTAAGCGCCAACTACATCAAAGCCATTAACAAAGAGTTGCTGAAAATCTTCTCTAAAATGGGCATCTCGACGCTTCAGTCTTACCAAGGAGCGCAGATTTTTGAATGTTTAGGTTTAAATAAGGACGTTATTGACAAATATTTTACGGGAACCATTTCACGCATCAGCGGAATGGGCATCGACGAAATTGCGCGGGAAGTAATCGTCCGCCACAAAGTAGCCTATCCCGAAACCCAAGTTGTCAATCCACGTTTGGAAGTGGGTGGTTTTTATCAGTGGAAACAACGCGGCGAAGCCCACATTTTTAATCCGCAAACGATTCACCTGCTGCAACAATCGACCCGTAAAGGCGGTGAAGAAGGTTATCAAATTTTCAAAAAATTCTCAAAACTCATTGACGACCAAACCCAAAAAGCGCTCACGTTGCGCGGGTTGATGCGATTCAGAAAAGGAAAATCCATTCCAATAGAAGAAGTAGAATCGGTCGAAAATATTTTCAAACGCTTTGCCACAGGAGCCATGTCATTTGGTTCTATTTCGTGGGAAGCGCACACCACGTTGGCCATTGCGATGAACCGCATCGGTGGCAAGTCAAACTCTGGAGAAGGTGGTGAAGACGAACTGCGCTACAAGCCTCTTCCCAACGGAGACTTCATGTCGTCGGCCATCAAGCAGGTCGCTTCGGGACGTTTTGGGGTAACGAGCCATTATTTAAGTAATGCGCAGGAACTTCAAATCAAAATGGCCCAAGGCGCTAAGCCTGGAGAAGGCGGTCAGTTGCCGGGCCATAAAGTGGACGATTGGATTGGACGTACCCGTCACTCTACCCCGGGTGTTGGGTTGATTTCACCGCCACCTCACCACGATATTTATTCGATTGAGGATTTGGCCCAGTTGATTTACGACCTTAAAAATGCCAACCGTGCCGCCCGTATCAGCGTAAAACTGGTATCGGAAGCAGGAGTAGGAACGGTCGCCACTGGGGTAGCCAAAGCCCACGCTGACCATATTTTGATTGCTGGTCACGACGGCGGAACGGGCGCTTCGCCTTTGAGCTCAATTCGTCACGCGGGTTTGCCTTGGGAGCTTGGCTTGGCCGAAACCCATCAAACCCTCGTTAAAAATAAATTACGTGGACGGGTTACCATTCAGGCCGATGGTCAGATGCGTACCGGACGCGACTTGGCGATTGCCGCGCTGCTCGGTGCTGAAGAATGGGGCGTAGCCACGGCCGCCCTCGTCACGGCAGGTTGTATCATGATGCGTAAATGTCACCTGAATACCTGCCCCGTCGGCGTTGCCACGCAGCGCAAAGAGCTGCGGGCGTTGTTTACGGGTAAGCCTGAATACGTAGTCAATATGTTTACGTACATGGCCGAGGAATTGCGTGAAATCATGGCGCAATTGGGCTTCCGGACCATCAACGAAATGGTGGGTCAGGTGCAGTACCTCGAAATGCGCGACGACATTAAGCATTGGAAATACAAAGCGCTGGATTACAGTGCCATGCTATTCAAAGAGCCCGTAAGCCTCGACGTCGCACAGTTTAAACAAGAAGAACAAGACCACGGCATTGCCGATGTCATTGACTGGAAATTGATTGACGCCGCTCAACCAGCCCTTCAACGCTCGGAAGAAGTCTACGGTGAGTACGCAATCAATAACCTGAATCGCTCGGTGGGCAATATGCTTTCCAACGAAATCTCGAAAGTGTTTGGTGGCGTAGGTTTACCGAAAGGCACTATTCACTTTAAGTTCAGAGGAACGGCAGGGCAAAGTTTTGGAGCATTCAACACAACTGGTATTCGTCTCGAACTCGAAGGAGATGCAAATGACTACTTCGGAAAAGGGCTTTGCGGGGCTGAACTCATCGTTTATCCCGACCGTGAAGCAACCTTCAAACCCGAAGAAAACATCATCATCGGTAACGTAGCCTTCTACGGAGCCACTGCGGGAGAAGCGTTTATACGCGGAACCGCTGGTGAGCGCTTCTGCGTCCGTAACTCAGGAGCTAAAGTAGTTGTAGAAGGTGTTGGCGACCACGGGTTGGAATACATGACGGGAGGATTAGCCCTGATTTTGGGAGAAGTAGGCCGTAACTTCGCCGCTGGTATGTCGGGTGGTGTAGCCTATGTCTGGGACAAAAACGGCGATTTTGCTCCGAAAGTGAACCGCGAAATGGTGAACCTGGAAGAACTTACCGAAGAAGACCACCTGATTGTTAGAGAATTCGTAGAAAAACACTTCCAATACACGACCAGTAACGTCGCTTTTATGATGTTGCAGGATTGGGATACCTACATCAATCAGTTTGTGAAAGTAATGCCTGGCGATTTCAAAAAAGCACTTGCAAGTCGCGGCATCAGTCTGTCACAACAATTGGCCGACAAAAACGTAGTGTACCAAGACATCGTCGTGGACGTAGCGCACAATTAACCCATCCCTTAATAAGTAGGACCTTGCAGGCGAAAGCCTGTAAGGTCTTTGTAAAAGGTTTGGTCAAAAGATACATTGATGAACGAATAAAGGACTGAACAAAGCTATTCGTTCCATTACTCACTCACTCATCGCAGCGGCGAACCGCTTACTGATTTAAAAAAATGGGAAAGCCCACCGGATTCATAGAATTTGGCCGTGAGTTGCCAAAAAAACGCGACGTAGAAGTTCGTCGCACCGATTATAAAGAAATTGAGCCCATCGGCAACGAAAAGCAATCAAAAGAGCAGGCCGCCCGCTGCATGGATTGCGGCATTCCGTTTTGCCACAACGGTTGTCCTTTGGGTAATATTATTCCCGAATTTAACGACGCCGTCTACGAAGGCAACTGGGAATACGCTTACCAAATTTTGAGCAGCACCAACAATTTCCCCGAATTTACGGGACGCATTTGCCCCGCCCCTTGCGAAGCCTCTTGCGTGTTGGGTATCAACAAGCCACCCGTGGCCATTGAATTTATTGAAAAATCAATCGTTGAAACCGCTTACGAAAAAGGCTACGTTACCCCCCGTATTCCATCAAAACGGACTGGCAAACACGTAGCCGTTATTGGTTCTGGCCCTGCGGGGTTAGCCGCAGCGGCGCAGTTGAATTACGCGGGTCATTGGGTAACCGTTTTTGAGCGCGCCGACCAAATTGGAGGACTGCTCCGCTACGGCATTCCTGATTTTAAATTGGAAAAAACTGTGGTAGCACGCCGGGTGGCGGTAATGGAAGCCGAAGGTATAACCTTCAAAACCAACGAACACGTGGGCGTAACGGTTAAGTCAGAAGAATTGATGCGCGACTTTGACGCCATCGTACTGGCCATCGGCTCTACCGAACCGCGTTCCATTACGATCCCAGGTTGGCAGTCTTACCTTGGCAAAGGGGTTCATCCCGCCATGGAATTTTTGAGTCAGCAAAACAAACGGGTTTCCAATATTGAGCGCGTGGTAGACCACCGGGGTGAAAAATATAGCAACGGTGAACTTTTGGCCACCGACAAACACGTGGTGGTCATTGGTGGTGGCGATACAGGCTCCGACTGCGTGGGCACTTCCAACCGCCATAAAGCGGCGACCATCACACAGGTTGAAGTAATGCCCGCCCCTAAATACGACGATAAAAACGAGCCGTTTTATAAAGTTCGGGACGAAAAAACCCCTTGGCCACTGTGGCCTTTGACCAAGCGTACTTCTACCTCGCACGAGGAAGGATGTGAGCGTTTTTGGGCCATTGCCGTACAAGAATTTGTGGGCGACGGTGAGAAACTAACGCATCTGCGCATTGCCGACATTACGGGTGAGCGCACTCTTGAAGATGGTCGTAAAGCGCCTATCACTGAAAATGAACGCCTGATTCCGTGCGACTTAGCCCTGATTGCCGCTGGTTTTGTACACCCTCAGCAAAGCCTTTTGGAGCAATTTGGTGTTGAAACCGATATTCGTAAAAACATCAAAGCGGCAGAAAACAGCTACGCAACTTCGGTTGAAAAAGTGTTTGCCGCTGGCGACTGTCGCCGTGGACAATCTTTAGTTGTATGGGCCATCTCTGAAGGACGCGAAGCCGCCCGTAAAGTGGATGAATTCCTGATGGGTGAGTCCCTGTTGGAAGCCAAAGAAATCGGCATGTTCAATCCTGCATTTGCTCATGCATAGCGCATAAAATCATTTTTTTTATGATTAAGCCCTGCCAAACGCAGGGCTTTTTTTATGATTTTTATCAAAATTAGCTAACGGTATTGCCTCATCTTCAAGCCCTTCCTGATTTTTAGATTATTTCGTTAGACCTTGAATTATCCGCTTTGCAAGAAAAGTATTTCTTTTACGTTCTATTCAAAATAGCCGTAGGATATGCGTTCACTCTACTTAGTGCTTTTTCTTTCTACCACATTTTGGGCATCGTACGCACAGGAAATCCTGAGCGACAAAGAGTTGTTTTTAAAACAAAATCCCCGCTACCAAACCTATCTCCAAACCGAGGGGCGATACTTGGTGCTGGATGTATATGGAATGGGAAAAATCAAACGCCATCGTTTCTACGCGGGTGACGAACTTCTCTTTAAAATTAAAGGACAACGAAAAAAAATCAGGGAAAATATTACATCCGTTTCCGACAGTTCTTTTACGTTTACCCAATTTAACGAAATCCTTAACGAGCATATTCATACCGAAGTTAAACTGAGGGATGTTCGAAAAATCAAGATTTACCGCCGAATTCCGTGGGTCACGCAGGGGGCGTATATGCTGCCCGTAGCGGGTGGGATTTTTTTAATCAGCGACACCTTTATTTACCGAGGCGGCCTAGAATTCGGGGTTCAGTTTACCCCAGCATCAGCCCTAATTGGGGGCGGCATTGCTTCCTTAGGCATTCTATGTAAACAGCTTAGTTTCCCAACCTATCGCGTGGGAAATCGCCATCGTTTGCATGTTTTGAGGGTAAAGTAAGCCTAATTTCCAAAATGGCTTCCGTTTGGAAACTGCATTCCCAAATACCACGGTCAACCGAATTTTAACAGCAAAATTTACTGTACTGAAGGTCTGACATTGCCAATTTTGGTGCAAATCTGCACTACAAAATTTATGCTTTTTTGAGGATTTTTTTTGATTTTAAAGGGCTTCCAATCAAAACATTATAGAAGAACGTAAAGTTAGGTAGTCGTTACTTACTAATGAGTAACTAAATCTTAATCCATTTTCTCATGAAAAATTCAATCGGTATTTGTGCTTTATTGGCCGTTGGGCTAATGTTGAACGGCTGTCAAAAGGAGTCCATCGAATCAATTTCGGGGGCGAGTAACAACCGAGAGGCTGGTGCTAGAAAGGCCAACGGCAACTTTACGGCCCACCTGACGGGGGACGAGGAAGTACCTGTGCCCGTCGTCACCAATGCCACCGGTCAGGCAACGTTTAAATTGAGCAAGGACGGCACAGCCCTAACCTATAAGCTCATTGTAGCCAACATCGAGTCCGTTCGCTTCGGCCACCTGCATTTGGGTGCCAAGGGTGCCAATGGAGGTGTTGTCGTCGATTTGGTCGGTCGCACCGAACCCAGTCCACAGGGCGTTATTGCTGAAGGCACTATTACGAGCGCTTCACTGAAGGGAGCCTTATTGGGCAAACCCTTGTCGGATTTAATTGATGCGATGGAAGCGCAGGGGGTGTATGTTAATGTGCACTCCGACAAATTTCCAGGAGGAGAAATCAGAGGCCAAGTACGCTAATTAGTTGTTGGTCTAGGCGGAGCGGGATAATTACCCAAGATGGTTAATGCAGAAAAGCAAACAGGATCGAACTGGAGTAAATTGTCCCGACCGCACCACCAGACTGAGAAATCAGGTAGTTCTTGTAAACAAGAAAGGGTCTTGATGTGATTCAGATAATATATGTAATGCACAAATAGGCTTTCAGAATACCTAATTTTAAGAAGCTACATTTTTTTCGGTTTCATAAAACCTCAGTAACGTCAGGAATACTCAATCGCAAACACTTTGCCTTCTTCGGCAATTTCGGTAGCCTGAAAAACGGATTGTGCATCTTCTAGAAACCCGCTGAACTCCTTGTAACGAGAAGAAAAATGACCAATCAATAATTTTTTGACGTGACTTTTGGCCGCGATGATTCCAGCTTGTTTGGCCGTTGCATGATAGCGTTCAAAGGCCTGTAGCTCCAATTCATCCCGAAAAGTGGCTTCGTGGTAAAGCAAATCCGCGCCCTGAATTACCTCAATGATGCTTTCATTATAGCGGGTGTCTGAACAGTAGGCGTAACTCCGGGGAGGAGGCGCAGGAATCGTAAATTCGAGACACTTAAAGAGTATATTACCTGCTTCGTCGACAACGTCTTCGCCGTTTTTTAGTTTTCGAAGGTACTCATGGGGAATATCTTCAAACAATTTTTCTTTGATGAGTTTACGCTTTTGGGGTTTTTCTCGAAAAAGATAGCCAGCGCAGGGAATACGGTGGTCGAGGGGAATGGTAGTCACCGTAAAACTCTGATTTTCAAAGACCTGATAACTCGACTCTGTATCGGTAATGGTATAATTAATCGGAAAATGCAGTGGGGTTTGAGAGTATTTGAAATGCATGGTGATGATTTCATCCAAACCACGCGGCCCCACCAAGAAAAACTCCTCGGTCCGCCCACCCAAATTGAGGCTGGAGAGTAGGCCAATGAGTCCAAAATAATGGTCGCCATGAAGGTGACTGATAAATACACCCCGCAATCGACCTGGCCGAATTTTATGTTCGAGCAGACGGTATTGCGTGCCCTCGCCGCAGTCAATCAGAAAACATTCGTTATCGTACGTGAGTAACTGCGCCGAGGGATACTTATTTGCTACGGGCTTGGCCGACCCTGCCCCCAAAATCATCACCGAAAAATGCATCAGGGT
The DNA here is from genome assembly GCF_003325355.1 of Runella rosea. GTDB lineage: Bacteria > Bacteroidota > Bacteroidia > Cytophagales > Spirosomataceae > Runella > Runella rosea. Next base: position 662,469 of record NZ_CP030850.1, on the reverse strand, counting down.
TGTTCGCTCTTAGTAAAGCCATCTTCGCCGAAATCTTCATCGTCGAAGTCGTCGCTTTCAGCGCCGAATTCATTTTCCAAGTCATTCATAAAAACCGCGTCAATCCCTTCTTCAACGGTTGGCAAAATGGTAACGTCACGAATTTTACCGTCAATCAATTGATCAACAAAGTCATCGTTGTCTGATACCAAGACCATCAGCCCAAGCTCACGTGAGCAAAGCATATTAATTTTTTTCAGGATGCTGATACCCGCTGAATCAATGGTGTTGGTTGGCGTAAAATCAACAATCAAGTTGTGAAACCCTTCTCGAAACAAATCGCGGGAGATGGTTTCTAAATCAGTGGCAAATTCTCCCCCAAAGTCATTTTCTTTAACGTTGATGAGGGCGTATTGCTCATGTTTTTGAATGAGGTGGTTCATAGATGTGGTCTAATGGTCAATGGTTAAAAGTTAAAGATTAGGTGGTTCAGGAACGCAGGTAATAATTAACGGTTAACAATCAACGAATTCTAAATATTAGTGCGAAGTTAATGAACGGAGCACATTTTCTTCAATTCTGCCCAAAATATCTTCCGTATTGGCTTTGACAAAGGTTTTACCAGTAACTTTTTCAAACAATTCTATGTAGCGTGCCGAGATTTGTTCCACCCATTCATCCGACATCTCAGGGATGATTTGTCCTTCTTTGCCCTGGAAACCGTTTGCAATCAGCCACTCGCGCACAAACTCCTTTGATAATTGCTTCTGCGGCAATCCATTACGTTGGTTTTCGTCGTAGACATCTGCATAAAAATACCGAGAAGAATCGGGCGTATGGATTTCATCAATCAGGTAAATTTTGCCTTCGTCATGGCCAAATTCATACTTGGTATCCACCAGAATCAGCCCTTGTTCGGCCGCCATTTGGGTACCACGGGCAAAAAGAGCCAATGCGTACTGCTCCAATTGGCTATATTCCGCTTCCGACACAATTCCACGCGCCAAAATCTGCTCGCGCGAAATATCCTCGTCGTGGCCTTCGTGGGCTTTGGTCGTGGGGGTAATGATGGGCGTAGGCAGTTTGTCGTTTTCTTTCAACCCTTCAGGTAAGGTCACTCCGCAAACGCTGCGTTTGCCCGCCTTATATTCACGCGCGGCGTGGCCCGCCAAGTAGCCGCGTACTACCATTTCGACGGGGTAGGTTTCACATTTTTTTCCAATACTTACGTTCGGGTCGGGCACTTCAAGCAACCAATTGGGCACTATATCAGCGGTTGCGGTTAGAAAGTGGGCAGCTATTTGATTGAGCACCTGACCTTTAAACGGAATAGCCCGCGGCAAAATCACATCAAAGGCCGAGATTCTGTCACTGGCAACCATGGCCACTACTTTTTCGAAACTGTACACATCGCGGACCTTGCCACGGTAGAAACTCGTTTGGCCAGGAAAGTTAAAATTAGTTTGGGTAAGTGTTTGCACCGTTGAATAGTTACTTTTTTGATGGATAAATTCGTTTGTCTGCGGTCACCATTTCCCTTTGCTGTTGTCGTTAGGCTTGCGGGAAGGGTGTTTTTGTTGTTGTAAATATTGAATTTCGGAGGCTTTGAGGGCATCCAATATCATCATTGCCTGCGCTTCGCTCATTTTCATGTTTTGCAACTGCGTCAGCAAATCCTTTTTTTCTTCCGTTTTCAAGACTTCCTGCCCTACGTTAGGAGGAGGAGGCGCTTGAGCAGTCTGCTCTTTTTTCTGAACGTTGGGTTTCAGCGGCTCGGCTTCGACTTTACCGCTGTATCGTTTTTTCAAAAATTCGTAATTAAAACGCGCAATCTGATTCTCAGGATTTTTACGCATCCCTTCTTTAAAATACCGTAGCGCTTCTAAGGTATCTTTATCGACGGCCTCAATGACCCCCAATTGGGAATAAGCCCGCGAGGCCAACCAAGCGTCATCCAATAGCGTTAATCGTTTATAATAGCGGCGCGCATTTTGCAATTGTTTTAACTGAAAATACGAATGAGCTAAATTAAACCGCGCCGCGGGTTCGGTAAACAGGGAATTGCTCGACACATTTCGATACGCTTCCATCGCCTTCTTAAAGTCAGCTTCCATGTATGCTTCCTGGGCTTCAAGTTTGGCCCGATTGCTTCGTGAGATGGTATCAAACGACCGGTTATCCCAAATCCAGAGAAGAATATATATCAAAACCGATGGCAGCAAAGTCGTATAGTTATGGCCTTTTGTAAACAGCGCTGCAAAGATACACGTTTTTAAATTTTGGCACAGTTTTGGTGAATTTGGGTATATCGCTTTATTTTGGAATGTTATTCAATAACGGTAAAGATGTCTAAAGCTAAAAAAGGAACTACGCCTCCCCCAAAACCACCTCATAAACAGAACATTGCAGGTGAAATACCCCCTTCTCCTTCTGTATTTAAACCCTCCTTAGACCTCCCTCCCGTTCCCCAAACGCCTCCAGTGAACGATGGGTTATTTCGTAAAATATTTTGGGGAATGGCACTGGCTTTACTGATTGGGATGCCGCTCTTGAGTACACAGTACGGAATCACGGCCGATGAATGGGGAAATAAAGCCTACGGAGAATTATGCCTTGATTATTTTACCAGTCTCGGCGAAAAAAAAGAAGCCCTTTCGTACGCGCCGCGCGGCGGAGAAGTCATGTATTGCTACGGACCCACGCTCGACCTTATTTCGGCCGCTATTTACCGCACAACGGGCGCCGACCCCTACACCATCCGGCATATTATGCTTTCGCTGATGGGGGTTCTCATTATCGTCTTCAGTGGGCTTACTGGACGCCTCGTAGGCGGCAACTGGCGCGTGGGTTTGATTGCCCTGTTGTTTGCGCTGTTCTCTCCGCGCATTTTTGGTGATTCCATGAACAACCCCAAAGACATTACGTTTGCGGCGGGTTATATCGTAACCATTTGCTTTCTCATCAAGTTCTTGCAGGAGTTACCCCGTCCTTCGTGGCGCTCTACGCTGCTCTTGATTGTAGGTATCGGCATCGGGTTGGGGAGTCGTGCGCCGGGCTTGGCATTGGTAGGCTATGTTCCTTTTTTTGTGTTGATGGAGGTGTTTATTCGGAACGGCCTGAGAAAAACCATTTTCAGCGATAAGCTCCTCATTCGCGATGTGGCCCTTAAAACCACCGTAGCTACGGTGGGCGGCTACGCATTGGGCATTGCATTTTGGCCCTTTGCATTGGCAAATCCCCTCAAAAATCCGTTGGTGGCGCTCCAAACCCTCACCAATTTTCCGATAAGTATCAAAACGCTTTTCGACGGCACCAAGATTTATTCTACGTCATTGCCGTGGTATTACGTGCCCAAGTACATGTTGGTTTCTACTCCACTGTATTTCTTGCTTGGGCTGCTGATATTTGTATTGATATTTCCGTTTGTTCGTAAGCATTTCAATCGCCGCTATCTGTTGATGGTGCTTTTTGTGGCCCTTTTTCCGCTTATCTACGGTATTTCCAAAAACTCCGCTTTTTACAACGGCTGGCGTCATACTACCTTTATTTACCCGCCGTTGGTGGTTCTGTCGGCCGTAGGAGTTGAGTACCTGCTGCGTCGTTTTTCGGGGATTGGACAAAAAGTATTTTTGGGGATTGTGGCCGTTTTGGTGGCGCTGCCATTGTGGTTCATGGTCAAAAATCACCCTTACCAATACACCTATTACAACGAATTGACGGGCGGGGTGAAAGGTGCTTTTGGCAAGTATGAAACCGATTACTTTGGCGCAAGTACGCGTGAAATCGCCGATTGGATGAAGAAAAACATTCCAAATATTGAGAAAGACAGCGTCATCATTGCGAGCGATTATTTCGTACCGCTCAAGGATTATTTCACGGATTATCCTAAACTCAAGATGGCCTATCGGCGCTATTATCAGCGCTCTGAGCACGATTGGGATTATGCCGTATTTTTAACGGGTCACCTGACACCCAGCCATTTCCGTAACCCTAACGTATTTCCACCAGCGGGTACCATCCACAAAATAGAGGTCAATGGTGCACCGATTGGGGTTATTGTAAAACGCATTTCCAAAGACGATTTCATCGGAATCAACTTTATCAAACAAGGAAAAATTGAGGAATCCATTCCGTATCTGGAAAGGGCAAAACAATTAGACCCCAACAATGAAGTTGTGAAACTATATTTGGCCAACGCCTACATCAACGTGGGCCGATTCAACGAAGCCTTGCAGGAATGCCAGAAAGCCTTGGAAATATTCCCTGACTATTTGGGTGCCATGACGACCATGGCGATTGCCTACATCAACGTAAACCAAATCGAAAACGCCATTTTCATGCTCGGAGAAGTGCTGTCCCAAGACCCCACCAACCGCGACGCCGCCCAATATTTGGCCCTCGCCTACGAACGAAAAGGAGATATGGCCAGCGCCAACCAGATACGGGCGCAGTTGCAGCAACGGAAGTAAGGCAGTTGCAGCAACGGAAGTAAGGCAGTTGCAGCAACGGAAGTAAGAAGGAAGAGGCGTAGAGTTAACAGCTATTTTATGGAAACAACCTTTTATGCTCTTTGACATGCGACGCAATTTTTTAATAATTTTCTTTATTGCTGCTGCTGTTTACATTTTCTTAGTAGCAGCTGTTAATGATGACATCAAATGGTTAACCAACTTTTCCAAAAACGGCATCGAAAAGAAACAAAATTCTTTTCAATCATTTGACTTTTCCTACAATGACGTTTTTTCAACCTGTTTTTCCATTAAGTTTCTGCAAAGTGACACAGTTTTCATTAGACAGCATTTCGCATCTATGTTTGCCGACAGTCTCAAAAGCAACACCTCATATTATGCTTTACTTTCAAAATCAGACAAGTCAAAGCTCGATAGTTTTATAAACGTAATCCCCTTTTCAAAATATGACACTGCTTATTACCAAGAATATCAAGACGGAATTGATTTTCAGTTTTATATTGAAAAAGATACACTCAAGAAACTTATTAGAGTACATAGTGACAGTGTTCCATCTGCTTTGATAGACTTCAAGAATTGGATTGTAAAGAAGAAAGAGAAACTTTGGTTACATCAATTTGACACAATAATTCATTTTGAAAGCGAAAAATATGTAGTACCACCCCCAATGAAGATAAAATTTAAAGTTCCGATTACGAAAAACAGCCGCTAATATTGCATTTGTGTTTTGTCGGCAAACTGATAACACCTCTTTAACTATGTGCTACAACAGCTTCTGCACTAGCCCGAAGTTATAAATTGTACAACAGAGCTAACAATGAACTTTTATAAATTATTACATCAGCATTTGTTCCAAAAAGTCACCATTCAAATTCCCTGGCAAACATAAATGCTCCAACATAGTCGGTCCCCCAATTACATTCTCAATAAAAAACACCCTAAACCCTAAATCAAACAAACAGTATGCTTAGCCACGAAAACAATGCTTCCGTAGATTATGATGTAGTTTTGATTGGGGCGGGTATCATGAGCGCCACCTTGGCCGTGTTTTTGAAGGAACTGCAACCCGACTTGGAAATTGCCATTTTTGAACGCCTCGACCGGGTAGCGGCCGAAAGCTCCGACGCTTGGAACAATGCAGGAACGGGCCACTCGGCGCTGTGCGAGTTGAACTACACGCCGCAGCGCCAAGACGGCAGCATTGATATTTCTAAAGCCCTGAAAATCATTGAATCCTTTGAGGTTTCGAAGCAATTTTGGTCGTATTTGGTCGGGCACGGCTATTTCAGTAGTCCAAAATCCTTCATCAACAGTATTCCTCACATGAGTTTTGTATGGGGAGAAGAAGATGTTGACTATCTGCGAAAGAGACACGAAGCGCTGCAAACGAGTCATTTGTTTAAAGGCATGGAATTCAGCGACCAACCTGAAATTCTAGCATCTTGGATGCCCATCGTGATGCAACACCGCACCGAATCCGAAAAAATAGCGGCCACCCGCATTGAGTTGGGTACGGATGTAAATTTTGGTGAGCTTACCCGGAGTCTGTTTAATCACTTGAAAGAAGGCCACGCCATTGAAGTGTTTCTGAATCACGAAGTGAAGTCGCTTGAGCAGGACGAAATGAGACATTGGTTCGTAAAAGTAGAAGACGAAATCAATGATATAAATAAAACAGTACGGGCCAAATTTGTGTTTATTGGAGCAGGTGGCGGTGCGCTTCGGCTCCTAGAAAAGTCGGACATTCAGGAAGGGGAAGGATATGGCGGATTTCCCGTAAGTGGTCAATGGTTGGTGTGTAAAAATGAGGCATTAATCGCCCAACATCACGCCAAAGTCTACGGGAAAGCCAAAGTAGGAGCACCGCCTATGTCGGTTCCTCACTTAGATACGCGAATTATTGATGGCAAAAAAGAGCTTCTTTTTGGGCCTTTTGCGGGTTTTTCAACGAAATTCTTGAAACAGGGTTCGTTTCTTGACTTGGCCTTTTCGCTCACCGCCCACAACATCTTGCCCATGCTCAGCGCGGGCATTCATAACCTGCCGTTGACCAAGTATTTGATTGAGCAAGTGATGCTGAGTTTTGAAGATAAAATCGAGGCTTTGCGCGAATTTATACCGAATGCCACCGAAAGTGATTGGGAGTTGGCCGTGGCGGGGCAACGCGTGCAAGTCATTAAAAAAGACGAAGAAGAGGGCGGTGTCCTTGAATTTGGCACCGAAGTCATCGCCTCGGCCGACGGCACGCTGGCCGCGTTATTGGGCGCATCGCCGGGGGCTTCTACCTCCGTCAGCATTATGCTCGAACTCCTCCACAAGTGCTTCAAAGACCAAATGGCCTCCGAAGCATGGACCACAAAACTCAATGAAATGATTCCGTCGTATGGTAAACATTTGGCGGATGACCTCGAACTTACGCATCGCGTCCGCCAATGGACCCACGAAGTATTACAATTAAACCACATCAATACTCCCTGATTTTCAGGTATCTAACACCAAACATGAAATTACTCCACCGCCACTTCATCTTTTTTATTTGTTTCGTACTAACCCAATCTACTTTTGCTCAATCCCTAACCATTCGATTAACTGATACCTCCAATAGCCCCGTCATTGGCGCTACGCTCCGGTTGATTGAGCGTGCCGATTCTACCAAGCGATTATTCAACGTCACCGACACGTCGGGATTAGCGAAATTTAACATTAAATACGAAAAACAATACCGGTTGGAGGCCACCTCCATCGGATTTCAAACTCTGCAAAAAAACCTCTCTCCTACCCCCAACACGGCGGTTTTTACGTTTGTGATGGAAGCTGACAAGCGCACCTTAAATGAGGTTGTGGTGACGGCCCCTAAACCTTTGATGATACAGGAAGACGACAAAACCGTGGTTGACCCCGAACCCATTGCCGCCACAAGCACCAACGCCATGGAAATCATGGAGAAGATACCGGGGCTTTTTGTGGATCAGGATGGCAATATTTACCTCAATAGCACCACGCCCGCCACGATTTTAATCAACGGGCGCGAACAAAAAATGAGTACGGCCGACATTGCGTCCATGCTCAAAAACTTGCCCCCCAACAGCATTGCAAAAATTGAGATTCTGCGCACGCCTTCGGCTAAGTTTGACGCCAGCGGTAGCGGTGGTATGGTCAATGTAATTCTAAAAAAAGGGGTAAAAATTGGCATCACGGGCAGTGTGAACGTAGGCATGAATCAAGGACGTTATGGCAATCAGTTTGTTAGTGGTACCCTCAACAACAACGTCGGGAACCGAACTACCTACCTGACCCTCAACTACAACCGCCGCAATACCTACGACCAAGTCCAAACGGACCGCCCTTTTTCGGCCGACTCACTACTGAGCCAGCGCTCTTTTACCACTACCCCAAGTCAGACGTATTACAGCGGTTTTGGTTTTGGATTTACGCCTTCAAAAAAGTGGGAAATTAATTTTGACGACCGAATTTCGTACAATAGTTATGAATCTTTTGCCGACAATCACAATCAAATCAGCCGCATAAGCGAGCCAATTCTTGTCACTGAAAACACCAATACACTCCGTAACAATACCCAGACGTTTGGATTCAATCAGGATATTTCGGCCAAATATAAATTGGACACCATCGGCTCAGAACTCACGGCCGATGTCACCTACGGTTTTTCAAAATATGAAGGGACACAGGTATTCAGTACAGCCTATTTAAAACCCGCCAAAGCAGCAATTGGCGGCGACGGAACCATTGGCAATCGACGTCATTCATTCTCCGCCCGTACCGATCTAAAATTTCAGTTACCCCAAAAACTGGTGGTTGAAGCGGGATTGAAAACCGCCATTCAGCGTTTCACCAACGAGTCCGAATATTTCAGCGTCAGCGGCAGTAGCCGTAGGCCCGATACGTTCCGCACCCGTACGTTTGAATACGACGAAAACATCAGTGCTGCTTACGTACAGGCGTCAAAAACCATCGATGCTTTCGTAATCAAAGTGGGAACGCGCCTCGAAAGCACCGTCATGAACGGTCAGCAGCGCGTTCCGAGCGACACCTCTTTTCAGCTTCGTCGTGTTGATTTGTTCCCTTATGTTTTTCTCAGCCGACGCGTTGCCAAAATCGCAGGCTACGAAATGCGCGGTTATTTGGTGTACCGTCGTTCCATCACGCGGCCCGTTTATGAATATCTAAATCCTTTTCCACGCTACCTCGACCAATACTTGTACGAAACGGGAAACCCGACGCTTCGGCCGCAGTTTACCCAAAACATCGAGGCCAACATCAGCGTGCAGGACCGTCCGATATTTGCCATTGGCCGCAACTATACGAGCGATATTTTCACGAATGTGGTGTATCAGGACGTTAAAAATCCTAGCCTCGCCTACCGTACGTACGACAACCTAGGCAAAAATCAAGAAACCTATTTTCGATTGATGGGCGCTATTCCGCCAGGCGGGAAGTACTTCTTTGTGGTAGGAACGCAATACAATCACAACAAATACGACGGGCTTTATGAAGGACGTCCGCTCACGTTTCAGCGCGGTTCGTGGTCCATTTTCACCTTTCACCAACTCAAAATCGACCCACGCTCCACGCTCAGCCTCAACGGCTACCTCCGGATGAAAGGCCAATTGCAGTTTTATGAGTTGAGCAATTTCGGGGCGTTGAACATAAACGTTAATCGTCGTTTTCTGGACCGTAAACTCACCGTGACGCTCTCAGCCAATGATGTTTTCTTCACTTCCAACAATCAATTTACGCTGAAACAAGGCAGTGTTTCGGCCTCCGGAATCCGCCAAAGCGACACGCGACGTTTTGGGTGTACGGTGGTCTATAACTTCGGCATTCGCAAAAAAGAAGAAAAAACCAACATGATGAATTTCGAGAGTTTGGAGAAAAGCGTGAATTGAGTAGCGAATGATTAGTTCACGGGTTTTGCGTCCTTATAAACAAAATATACCTTTGACAACAGCATGACAGGACCAGATAAAGACAAAATATTTCCGCTTGCTCATTATGACAGGCTTTGCTTTTTGAAAAACATTGTCAAAAATCCCAACATTATTGTGGGCGACTATACTTACTATGATGATTTTGACAATGTTGAAAACTTTGAAAAGAACGTAAAATATCATTTTGACTTCATTGGCGACCAATTGGTTATTGGGAAATTTTGCATGATTGCTTCCAATGTAACATTCATCATGAACGGGGCAAATCACCTAACCAATGCCTTGACAACCTATCCTTTTGCGATTTTTGGGAATGGTTGGGAGAAAGCGATGGACGGAAAAACCTACCCACAAAAAGGCGACATCCGCATTGGCAATGATGTTTGGATTGGCTACAATGCGACCATCATGGCAGGGGTAACCATTGGAGATGGAGCCATTATTGCCACAAACTCGACCGTCATAAAAGATGTTGAACCTTATTCAATTGTTGGCGGAAACCCTGCCACCGAAATCAAAAAACGCTTTTCTGACGATACAATTGCCAAACTCTTAGCGCTGAAATGGTGGGATTGGGACATTGAGAAAATAACAAAAAACATTCAAAATCTGACCGATAACAATATCGCCCAATTAATCGAATAAAAAACGAAGGCTCAGCTATCGTTTGTACAACACGTCGCGGCCGCCCCTGCGGTGATGATTATTTTTAGTTTCCAGCTGTGTATAAAAGTAAAAGTATAAAGAAAGTCAGTTCAATTAACTGATAGATAAGAGTAATTGCTTCAATTAGAGAGGATTATAAAACAACAGGAATCAGCAACAATTTTTTCGACTTTACTTAGTTTTCCACAACTTCAAAAATTTACGGGCGTTAACCGTAATTAGATAAACCAACAAAGGACATAAAAATGACCACGAAGGACTTTAAATTAAAAGCAGAAGAAATCGTTGAATTAGTTCCTGCTATGGGAGGCTGTTTTGCAACAGACAAAATAACTGTGGAGGGAATGAAAGTTGGTTATATGTATCGTGAAGAATCAGACGAACAAATGGATAGTGGTTGGAGTTTTTTTTCAGGGACAGAAGACCAAGAATATGTTGACAATCCAGACAACTTAATGATTTATAATGTAAATACCATTGCAAACTACGACAGAGCAATCATTCCATATTTAGACTATCCATTCGGTAGTGAATTAGAAAGGGTTGAGGGGACAGACACTTTTAAACTACTTACGTAATAATATGGCCTTCCCAGTAGAGGTAAAATATATAATTGAAACAGAACAAGAAATTGGGCTTGTCTTCCCCCCCTGTTTCAAAGTAAAAATGAAAAAAGAAAATGGTGGGGAATTAATGACTGAAGAGGACGACTGGCAATTGTTCCCTTTTTTCGATAAATCTGACAAAAAGAGAATGAGCAGGACTTGTAATCACTTAGTTTTAGAAACTAAACAAGCAAGAAAATGGGGTAATTTTCCAAATGAGGGAATTGCAATTGCCTCTAATGGTTGCGGTGATTTCCTATTACTTTTACCGACAAAGAAGGACAGTAAAATTTTAAGTGATGAAATTTTTCTATGGCTTCACGAGACGGGTAAAATTGAAAAAGTAGCAGATACAATTGACGAATTAAATGATAATTAAGAGAATAACTACCCTTAACCCCGCAAGAGACGACTATTTTCAGGCCTCTGCTGGAAACCCTGTTAATACTGTTTGCATAAGATTGCGTTTAGGCCGAAAACAAAAGATTCGAACAGAATAAATTTTACAAAATGAATAGACCTAAACAATGAAAATATCCATTGATAATACGCAAAATTTAACATCATTTGACTTTATTGAAATGCTTTCAACTGAGTTATGGGACGATGACAATATATATTTAATTGACGATCCGAAGAAAGAAGATATACCTGACTATTTTTATATTACTGCTTATCTTCTTCAATTTGACACAGAACTCCAAATGTCAGGCCTCACTACATTATTAACAAATTCCTCTACCTACAATTTTGAAAATACATTAAATAGCTTTAAAAAAATCGGAAGCATAAAGCTTGCAAATTGCTTACAAGACATATTAGATACTTTGAATAAATTTGGAATGACACCTGCAAAAATGCGTGACAGATTTTTAAAAGGTTCTGAGGATTTTTCAGAATATTCAATTATCACAACAGGGCAGTTTTTTAAAGAAAATGATTTGCTTGAAGAATTAAAAATTCACGAAGACGAACTGTTTAACATTTATTCACAAATTTGGATAGACTTAGAAAGCTATTTAATCAACATAAGAGGGAAGTAAAAATGTTAACTTTAGCAGTCGCTCGCGTCCAGCAAGAGACGACTATTTTCAGGCCTCTGGCCACATATAAAAAGCCCACCCTTTGCATTCCCCCACTATTCAACCCTCGCCCCTTCCCCAATATTCAAGACTCGATGCGGGGTCCCGTATAATTTTGCTTGTTTTATAAACTCCTGCGGGTCTTCGGTGTTAAACGTAAACAAATCATAATGGTGCGGAATAACGAGTTTTGCGCCTATTTCCACGCCCAAACGCGCGGCTTCTTCGGCCGAAAGATTTCCCGCCACGCGGCGTTCGGGCTTATTGCCATTGATGGGTAAAAAAGCCACATCGACCGCAAAAGGCTTCAACACGTCTACGATACCATCATACCAGAGCGTATCGCCCGAATGATACACCCGATAGCCACCAAACTCGGCCACAAATCCCATGAATTTGCAACGACCTTCGGCATCGCGCTCCAAGGCATTGTGCGCCGCCGGAACGCCGTAGAGTTTAAAACCACCCACAACGACGCTTTCGCCGTCATTTAACCCAATTGGCCAATCCACCGCGCACTTCAGGCGCTCACCCACAAACGCGCGATTTGCTTCGGGAATCACAAATTGAAGATCAGGGTTAGCGGCAAACAGTGGGCCTAACGTCTCGGCATCCAAATGGTCGGTGTGGTTGTGCGAAGAAGTCACTACATCAATCATGGTAAGCAACGCAGGGGCTATGGCCCGCTCACTCATGCGCGTGTGGGGTTTATCGGTTGCGGCATATTTCACCGACAAAGAATCCGACAAATAAGGGTCAAAAAGCAAGTGTTTGTTTTGCCACTGAATCAAAAAACCACTTTGGCCCAGCCACCAAATTCGGAAACCTTCGGTATTTTGGCGGTGCTGTTCAATATCGTGAAGAAGTACTTCGTCTTTTTGGAAAGCGGCAATCAGGGACATGAGCTCAACGGCATTTGGTTATGTTTAATAAACAGGTTAGGCAGGCAACTTTACTGTTTTTAGGATAAAAATATCTCTTTTCTCTCTAAATCAGACAAAATCCAATACTCGACAAGCCGTCTCAACCTATGCCTAATAAAAACCTAGCTAATAAAAAAAAACTGTCATTAATTTGGATATTATTTTTATAAATCATTTACTTTGTATTACAAAGTACTTTTAATCATTCAACGCTACTTTGTATCCGAAATACGCTACCAAAAAACCATTTACCATGACCAAGAGAAACCATTTAACAACATCGCCAATCCATCCCGCTTCTTTGGTGAAACCCATGTTGCTGGGTGCAGGGATTGCCCTCACCGTGATCACCATCTTTCTGCTTGGAGTCAGAGAGCCTAATCCAGAATGGGGAAAGCTATGGATGCTTAGACCACTCATTATTGTACCGTTGGCGGGTGCCATGGGAGGCGCATTTTTTTTTCTCATGGATTATCAGCGTCAGCGGGGCAATTGGTCAAAGATTTTGACATACCTAGTGAGCTTGATTGGATTCTTCTTTGTGCTGTGGATTGGAATTGTGTTGGGATTGGACGGCACGTTGTGGGACTAAACCGCTTAAACGCATTTGAATGAATGATTTTGACTAAAAAAATTAAAAGTATATACTCATGAAAGCCGAAATACTGACCCATCTAAACGACCCTGGGCAACTTGAAAAGTTGTACCGAACCAATAAGGTGAATTTTAAGCGAGCCTTTAGTGCCTTATATCCAGAACTTAAGGGCAACTCACTCGCTGATTTCTGGAATGAAAGGCTGAATTACGAAACTGACGAGATTAGCTGGGGCACGCGTGGAGAGCTACTTTTTGTGATAATTGCTACGTTGGGGGCAGGTCTTATCGCTAAGCTCCCCGCCTTTCTATCCATCGACGAAGAGTTCTTCTTTTCCCGTAACATCGGTTTTGTCATTTTTCCCGCGCTGTCGGCGTACTTTGCTTGGAAGAATAAATTATCAATTCCTAAAATCGCTATTATCGTTGGCACCACCCTCGTGGGTTTGATTTTTATCAATTCCCTTCCCAACGTGAAGCAAAGCGATACGTTGGTGTTAGCGTGTATTCATTTACTGTTATTTCTGTGGTCAATATTAAGCTTTGCTTTTGTGGGCGAGGCACGCAACAACGATGAGAAACGTCTCAGCTATTTAAAATACAACGGCGATCTGGTAGTGATGACCACCCTCATCCTGATTGCGAGCGGCATCATGACGGCTATTACAGTGGGCCTTTTCAAGCTGATTGGCATTGATATTGAAAAGTTTTATTTCGAAAATGTTGTTTTCTTTGGGCTGCCCGCTGCCCCAATTATAGGCACCTACCTTACCCAGACCAATCCCCAATTGGTCGGCAAAGTTTCGCCCGTAATTGCTAAAATTTTCAGTCCTTTGGTCTTAGTAATGCTGGTCATTTATCTGGGGGCAATGGTTTATTCGGGCAAAGACCCTTATAACGACCGGGAGTTTTTATTGATTTTCAATGCGTTATTGATCGGCGTGATGGCTATCATTTTCTTTTCTGTTGCCGAAACATCGACGGCAACGAAAAGTAAGGCAGAAATTCTGGTGCTTTTTCTTTTATCCGTGGTAACCATCATTGTGAATGGCATTGCACTATCGGCCATCCTGTTCAGGATTTCAGAATGGGGAATCACACCAAATAGGGCCGCAGTACTGGGTAGTAATGTGCTGATTCTCATCAACCTTTTGCTGGTCACGGCGCAGCTCTACAAGGTATTTTCGAAGAAAGCCAACCTCAACGAAGTAGGCAAAACCATGGCGTTTTATCTACCAATTTATGTCTTATGGACGATTGTCGTGACCTTTATCTTTCCGTTAATCTTCGGGTTTAAATAAAGGAATGAGTCACAAGTTTTTAATTTAAATTTCTCCCTTACACTTTGACTATCAAAGCGTAAGGGAGAAATTTAAATACGTAAATGAAAATAGACAGACACCTCTACTTCACAAACCGAATCACCAGAATTTCCAGTAATAAGAAGAGCAGCGCGGCCCAAAGGAAATAACTCCAAAGGCTGACACCGACGTTTTGTTTTTGAAATTCTTTTACAAAATCACCATCGGCTACATTGTCAAAAACCTGCACATTGGGCTGATTGGCAAACAGTTTACGTAGTTCGGCGGGGGTATAATAATCCAATTGTGATTCCAGATTATCATGGTTAAAAGCCAACAGTTGAATTGTTTGGCCGTCTTTCTGAAGTTCATAATAGCCCGCATCCAAGTCTTGATTGGCATTCAATTGGTTGCTTTTGGGCAACTCCAACGTCAATTGATTGCCATTGAGCCGTTGAACGGGAATCAACTCAATTTTGTCCTTTTTGAGTTTAAAGATGGTATTTTGGGATGATTCAGGCACGGTAAGCGAGACGGTATTTTCGTCGAAAGAATAGGCGGTGCGCTGCTCACGTACGCTCTGCGCTGCAATTTTGTACATTACTGGCACAAACAGGGCATTCTGGGCAAAACTCCCAAATGACTCCGACAAAGGATTTGCCATCACGTACACTTTGCCGCGCTGAATGACCGACTGGCTCAAAAATATGTCACCGCTGCGTAAGGAAAGCAATTTTGCCCCGCCCGGTTGCCACTGCCAAACGGGCTTGGAAACGGGCAATTCGAGATTTTCCTGCCGAACAGATTGTTCAAAAACATCACTAAAAAAAGGACTTCCCCTCTCTGGATTGGCCAACGGAATGGCTTCATCAGAGGGCCGTTCTTGCAATCCACCCACGCCCAACGACGACAAAAAACCGCCGTACGAAACCATATCAGGGTTGGATGGCGGAATGACCAACACGCTTCCTCCGCGCTTCGTGAAATTCTCAATTTCACTGCGCATCGCGCCTTCCACCCGCTCTACACTTTCCAAAATCACCAAATCAGACTGTTTCAGGAGACCAATATCGGCATTATTGGCGCTCACGGTCCGAAGGGTAAACAAGCTGTCGTTGGCAAACACCTTTTCTACGGAGCGGGCAGGATTAGGTTGGCCCGCCACGTGAAGGACCCTAATGAGCGGCGAGGCATTGAGCACAAAAAAGTATTCGTTGTCAAACGTAATTGGTAAATCGTCAAAGGTTACCCGACCGCGTTTAAAGCCTTTGCCCCGAACGTTGAAGTTAAAAGCGGTGGTTGCGGCACCTTTAGGAGCTAAATTGACGGGAGCAGTAGATACTTGAACATCGTCTAAATACAGCTTAACGACCAGATTCCGCACGTCATCATTGCCTGCATTGCTCACCCGTACATAGAGCACATTGTTTTGAAACTCACGTACAAAAGGCGTATTTAGCCACACCGAATCAACGTACACGTTTTGGGAAGCAGTCGTTTGTACAGGTATGATATACAGTCGATTAAGCGAATCTACCTTAAGATTTGACAGGTCGCCAGCGGTGCTTTTTTGAAAATCAGAAAACCAGAATAATTGATTTTTTCCGCTGCCCGCATACCGCCCCAATAAATTGGCCTGACGCTTGTAAATGCTCGCAAAATTGCGTGGTGTATGCGCCAATTTCAGGGTCGTCAAGCGATCTTTGATGCGGTCGGTGGTCGTCAATTGCTGTTCCTCAGGACTGAAATCATTGGTGATAAGTTGCAGTCGTGTTGCGTTACGAAAAAGCGTCAACAATTGGTCTAATTTTCCCGTAGCTATGTCGAGATACCGTTGATTATTGTCCTCATTTTGCATCGAAAACGAATTATCGATGTAGGCACTCGTTACGCTTTGGGCGTTGGTTCCCGCTTTGTTTTTACTAGGTAAATAAGGTTGTGCAAACGCAAAAACCAAGGCGGAGATGGCCAAAACCCGGGTGGCCAGAATGAGGTATTGTTTCAGGCGTCGAAACGAACTCGTTTCCATTTCGACGTTTTTCAAAAGCGAGACATTGGAGAAGAAAACGCGCCGAGTGCGGCGGAAGTTGAACAAATGGATGGCAATTGGAATGCCTACCGCCAACAAACTCCATAAAAAGGTCGGAAAAAGAAACTGCATTCGGGTTTTGGGTATTATCGGTGTTATATAGTCACGGCATGACTTTAAAATTAGCTGCCGGAGCATACGTTAATTTTAAATATATAACTAACGCAAATATCGTGCAAAACGTTTGTGCTCTAAACGCCAATCCGTATTATCTTCCAAATTACGATTATTTTTGGGATAAAAAATATAAACCGTGCCGTCGGGTTTTCAAACCCGACGGCACGGTTCAAAACATCCTAAATCCCTGCAATAACTTTGTTGATTTTATCCAATCCCGTTTTAGCCACGACAAGTGCGTCCTGTGCGTAATATGTTTTGTTGAAAACCTCCAACGAAAGCACAATAGGACGGTCTGGATTTTTGATGGTTTTCAGGATTTGAGCAATGGGCGCAACGCCGTCGCCTGGATAAATGCGGTCGGCATCCACGATGGTCTCACGGGGCAACGAAGCGGGATAATCGTTGATGTGGAAAATTTCAACGCCTGGTTTTCCCACCAATTTCAGCGTGTCAAGGCTAGAACCGCCTTTGTACAAATGGTATACATCTAATAACAAACGCGCCGACGGGTGGCCGCTTTCGGTCGCCACGTACATGACCTCACTCAATTTGTTCAGGTTTTTTGAAAAACCCCACAGTTCCAAGTGCGGAATCACCTTGGTTTGGTCGCTGATTTCGAGAATAGCGCGGTAGCGTTCGGCGGCTTTTTGTAAATCTATCTTGGGCGATTGTGGCGTTTGAGCACCTACGGAGGGCGTGGCCACGCGCATACAGCCCACTTCCGCCAACAGTTCCATTTCTGTTTTAAGTTGGGCGAGGCCTTTGGCACGGGCGGCTTCATCATCCACAATCCAAGGGGCAAAACCAATGGCATTTTCGATGGTTATGCCCAAATCCCCTACTATTTTGCGGGCCTGAGCGGGCGTATTTCCTTCTTTTATAAAGTTTTGTAGCGTATCCATCCAGATTTCTACCGAACGAAAACCAGCCTTTGAGGCGGTTTCTAATTCTTTTACAAATCCCAATTTTTGTCCCCGAATTGTGCTCATATTGAGGCAGGGAATGAACGCAGGCTTTTTAGCAACGGCAGCGGTGGCAGTTTCGGGCAATAGGCCAGCTCCAGCGGTAGAAGCCAGAACGGCAAGGGTTTGACGACGGTTTAGGACAGACATAGGGGTTGACTAAATAAGAGGTTTGGTAGGAAAAGGCTTTTTAAGCTGAAATTTAACAGCCCATCGGCGTATTTGTTGTTGTTTCTTAAAATTCCTTTTCGCTTCAATTCAGAAAGGGGTACCGGCTACACGAATGTTGTCACTCGGTTTGATAAATTATTGTTTAATTCTCCTTCAAATAAAAAAAAGCCCGACCGTAAAGTCAGGCTTTGGTAGGTATTTTTGGGTGTTACTAAAATTTCAACGGCACCGAGAAACTCGACGTATCCCACACGAAAATCAGGGCGTTGTCTTTTACTTCAAAGTTCAGTTTTTCCACTGGCTCTTTCAAAGCAATGGTTGGCACCGTAATGCGCAACACATCTTTATCTTGCTTATAGTTATAGGCACCCCATTGTTTTGGCTCACTGTTGAGGATTACTACCCATTCTTTTTCACCAGGAATTGAAAACAATCCGTAGTCACCCGCTTTTACGGGTTTCCCTCCAAATTGACCATCTTTTTTGAAGGTAATCACGGTTGCTTCGTTGGCACCCGTACGCCATACTTTGCCGTATTTTTCAAGGCTTTGGCTACCTTCAGCCCCAAAAATAACCCGACCACGCTTGGAAGGCTGTCCAAAGACCACTTTCACGTCTTTACCGTCAACCGTAATGAGCGGGCTTTTAGGGGGATTTTGACTACAGGCAAAATTAAGCGCAATAATCGAAAGGAATAAGGCAAAAAATGAATTTCTCATGTTTGTTTGTTATTTGTTTAATGAACTTACAGTGAAACGTTTTTAGGTTTAAAAAGTTGTGAACTAGCGAAAAAAACACATTTTTTTTGGGATATTTTCTTACAAAGAGTCGTAATATCTAAATAAGGAGACCAAGTTTATTTCTTTGGAAAGATTGAGCCCTTCGGTTTTCGCATAGTTTTTAACATCATTGGATTTTGTGCCAAACAGTTTAAAAAGTCGATTTTTAGAAGGAATTTCCCGCAGTCTATCCCCTTCTTTCAGGTAATATTTTACGGTTTTTAAAAACTCTCCATCGTATTCATTGACACCCCCCTCGGCTTCATAGCCCGTTCGTTGACCCGATTTGCTAAAAATCAACGTACATCCATATTCTTTCCAAATCTGGCTCCCCCCCTCGTAAATAACCTCGTAATATTGGTTTTTGTATTGCCTGAACGTATGTCCTGCCATCGTAAAAGAGACGGGTTTCATCACGGTGACTTCCATATTAGGGTTGTTTGACAAATAAACCTCCTCTTTCTGAATGTTATAAGCCATCACAAACTCCCATTCCATTCCAGTACCCGTTTGGACTTTACCACGGTACCAACCATTCTTAAAAAAAGGAGTGCCTTTATAGGTTTTGATAAAATCTTGATTGCTGCGGTTGATCAAATCTTGCCCTTTGTAATGCGCAATAAAAACCGTATCCCCTTTCTTATTGACTTCAATCGTATGATCAGAATCGGCAATTTTTGATTCGGGCACAATGTAGTTATACGGTTTGTTTTCCTGTGCTTTCGCCCAAAAACACAGAAAAAACAGCGAAGCGACGTAGAGTGTCTTTTCCATTTGTTGAAGTAAAAAAATGAATGAACATAGTCGATTTGAAAAAAATCAATGACAATAATGGGCGGAGAATGCAACTAAAATACGGTAAATTTCTGATAAAATGCCGTTCAAAAGGAAATTTATTTTCTCCTAACTCCTTCAAAACCTACCAATAAGCACTAAACAAATTAGATAATTTGATGAAATCTTCCCCTTTGTAACATTCTAGTACGTAATCACCAGCGTCACCACCGATTCGGCGGGCAGTTCGAGGGTGTTTTTGTTTACTTTTCGGTGTGTCAAATTTTCGGTTTGAGAAGTAAAAAAGGCATCTGCTTTTTGTTTTTTTCGCATCTTTGGCAATTCAACCCGTTGACTTTCACCATTATTCACAAAAACCACGACAGCTTGATTTTTGGAGGTATATCCCGACACCAGCACGTTTTCAGCCGCAATTTCAGTTTTAATACGCTGCATGTTGGGCCTGATAAATCGGCTATAGTTCCCCAATGCCCACAACAATTTGGAGTCCAATACTTCCCCATCAAATTTATTCTTGTCGTTTTCTCCTTTCACTCCGTTGTTGAAAACGTAAATCAAACCGTCTTTAAAATCATTGGCACTCACCGAAAGCCACCAATGCCAGGCCGAAGCATTGGCGTGCGTGAGGTCGGCATGAATCACTTTGGCAACGTACAGGGCCGTTTTCATGCCTAAATCCACCCCGTTCCCTTTGATTTCGCCCGCATTATCTCCCAAAATACAGTACTCTGATTGCCAATACGGGATATTTTGTTGCTTTATTCTAGCCCCCAAGTCCTGTCTCTTTTTGATGAGTTCGGCGGTGGGGGAAGTCGTAAAATAACTGTGACCGCACATCAGACTTTCAACCGATTTTAGGTTTCCTACGTAATTCGGGCTCGATTTGTCAAAAAAAGTCTCGATTTGATTGTCCTGATGTACCTCCGAGCGGTTGGTTTTTGATTTGTACAAATAATCAATTTGTGCCGCTTCAGTCAATACAATACGCGTTTTTAGTTTTTTCTGCCCAAAGGTTTCGTCTATCTTTCGGGTGGCCCACGCAATGTCTTCGTTGTTGATGGGTGTGCCCTCTTGTGAGCCAAAGCCCGATTTTGATTTCGGGCCCCAATCCCATTGCGGCTCGTTGAACGGACTCAGGTAATCGAAGTTGAATTTCGCCGATACTTGGGCCAGAAAATCTGCAAAATCATCCATTTTTGATTTGTCAAAATTCCATTCGCCCAAGGTACCGCTGCCAATGGCCAGCCCGTTTTTGGTCATTGAAACGGGCGCTGAATTAAGAAATCCAAGTGTAAAATCTACGCCGTGACGCTTGGCTGCTTCCAAAAACCATTGTTGTCCCTGCTGTTTAGTCCAATTATATTTCCCGTTTTCCAAAAAACACTCCGCTCGGCGCCATTCGTTGGTGATTTTGCTGCCCGTGCCTTGTTCCGTACTTCCAGCACCGATATTAAAGCGCCACATCGACAGCCCAATCCCTTTAGGGTTTCCAGCGGCATCAAGTTCTTTACTAAAAAGTAGTTCGGCAATTTTATTGCGTTTTTCAACTGGGTAATATCGGCCCACCATCTGCATAGACCAACAATCCGAAGCCCCAAAACTGTGCATGGTTTGGTACGTAACGGTGGGGTCGATGCTGAGTTTTTGGGCGATACTGACGTGAAAACTAATTATCAGTAATAAATGGAAGAGCTGCTTCATGTGGGTTTTATACTTTTGTCTTTCCTTACACTGAATAAGTAAAGTACCCAAAACCCAACGGTTACTCTTAGTTCACCCGCCCTTTTTCATCATCGGCGGCGTTGTCGTTGTGGCGACGCTTACGAGCAAAAGTGTCTTTACCGAATCGATACGTAAACGCCACACCAACGCGTTGAGTATCCGACTCATTGGTTTGAAAAAATTGCGCCTGTTTGATGCTGACCGAGCGGTTGTGCCGGATCCATGAGTGAAAAGCATCTTCTACAGAGATTCGTATACTTGCTTTATCATTCCAAATTTTCTTTTGCACGGCCCCGCCCACCCGGTACATCATACCCGTATATGCTTGTCCGTTGAGGTCCGAACTGGCATAATATCCTGACAAATCAGCACTCCAACCTTTGTTCAATCGAAATTGATTATATACTTCAAACCGTGCAACATAGGCGCTCGGGTTTAATTTTTCGGTATAACTCATGCCGTTAAGGCCCATGTGCGATAAACGTAAAGTATAGATCAGGTTCCACCATTTGGTCGGCGAACTGGACACCGTCGTATTGAGCAATAGCATAAAACCTTTAGCTACGTTGTTGGGACGCGTGATAAAAATGGTATCAATGGCTTCGGTAGTTTGAAAAATCACGTTGGTGAAACGGTTATAACTCAAGCCCATTTGCAACCATTGTTTGTGCTGAAATTTTAATTCAATCCGATTCTGGTACTGAGGTAGCAACAAAGGGTTACCAGCAGTATAAGAATATTGGTCACGAAAAAATACAAACGGATTAAGCGACTGGTAATCAGGGCGATTTATTCTTCGGGTGAAGCTTAAATTCAAAGAATTCTTATTTAAACTGTCCAGCTTATAATTGATAAACATGCTTGGAAACAGTTTTGTATAATTTTTAGTAAATGAACTTCCAATTACGGCTTCGTTGCCCAATTGACTGCCTCGGGCTTGGGTCGTTTCGACACGTAGTCCTAACTGCATTCCCACCCTTTTCCATTCTTTTCGGGTGTTAATATAGGCTGCATTAATGTTTTCATGGTACTTAAAATGATTGGATTTTCGATTGTCGATGAGCTGTGTCAAGCCTTTTACATCAAAATAAGTAGATTTGTTATCGTTATCAATGACACTGGATTTGAGTCCGGCTTCCCAACTTGCCTTGTTTTTTAGAGGATGAACATAGTCTGCTTTGGCCGTATAGATATTGATATTGCCTGGGACCAAGTATAAGAATTCATCACTATCGACCAAGCTACCTTCGGGTAGGTAACGAAAATTTTGCACCCGCTGATTTCCATCCCCTCGGTAATTGAGATAGTTTACATCCGCCATTAATTCCCGTCCTGCCTTGTTGAATTTATGCTGGAGGTTCAGGTTACTGCCGAAATTCCTTCTTTTATCATTCACTACGGTATTTCCATCTCCACTGGCGGCAAGCAAACGTTCGGTATTATAGTTATTGCTGTTGTAATCAATCCTTGTGTTTCGGGCACCACCATTCATGTTAATCAACAAACCATAAGTTGTTTTTGTAGTAGCGGCGTAATCCAGCCCCCAAATGGCATTCAGACCATTATTGCGGGAGATATTATCATTGAGGAGCAACACATTCGAAATTTGTTGGCCTTCGATGTCATAAAAACGTCGATCAAAAATATCGTTGTTATAATTTTTTTCCTTGTTTAAGCCTAAGTTGGCAAATACATTGAGCTTTTTATGGTTGTAATTCAGGTTCATGGAGCCGTTGTGTCTTCCATAAACGCCTTGGCTTGAGCCCATTGAAACATTGCCCGTAAACCCTCCGATCTTGTTCTTTTTTAGGCGAATATTGATGATGGCATTACCACCTGCATCGTACTTGGCCGAGGGGTTGTCCATCAACTCGATTTTATCCAACAATCCGCCTGGCAGTGATTTCAGATACGCGGCCAAATCAGGCCCCGACATGTACGTGGCGCGGCCGTCAATCAGCACCAAAATGCCGCTTCGGCCGTTAAGACTGATTTCTCCATTGCTGCTTACGGTCACGCCGGGCGTTTTTTCTAGAACTTCCAGCGTATTGCTCGTTGCGCTGCTGATCATGGATTCTACATTCACGATGGTTTTGTCAATATCTTGCTCAATCAGCGGACGTTTCGCTTTGACTACCACTTCTTTCAATTCAATGTTTTTGGCGGGTAAAAGAATAATTACGGGTAAAATAATGCTGTTGCGGGTATCATCAATCGTAAGCGCCGTGCTCATATAGTTTTTTTGACTCATGGCAGTGATTGCCAGCCGATACGTTCCGTTTTGCAGATTAGTGAATTGAAATTTCCCGTTTACGTTGGTAATTTCTCCCGAAATCATCGTCGAATCCGTGGCGTTAAGTAACTTCACGGTAGCGCCCGGAACGGTTTCATTCTGCGTATCTTTGACCGTACCAGAAATTGTTTTTTGAGCGTAAATAGACAATGACAAAAGCGTTAAAAGTAAAATGGCTGCTGTTTTCATGGACGTGTGTTATTTTTAAAGAATGAATCAATGAGTACGGTACAAAGATTAAGTCGCCGTTTGACCTCCTAAAAAAAACCTGTCGTATCTTGCCAAATGACTGACGGAATATGGATTTTGAATGTCAAACCAATTGATGGCCTTCCGGAGGGTTTCCGTCAGGATTTTGGCCGTATTCGTCATCAAAATGGCAGAACATTTACCCAAATCCACACCTTTGTCCAACGGTTAATTAAAACCCATGCAAACAGTATCCTCATGAGTAGTTCAAGCAGCCACTGGCTAACCTCTTTTTTCGGAAAGAACCTCTATATTTATCTATCGCTTTTTTTCAGCGTTCCTCTCTTCTTTATGATTGAAACGTACGTCAGGGCCATAGGAATCCACGAAGATGAGGCAGTTGCGGGGACAATAACGTTCTTATTTATCGTAGGTATATTTGCAGGAAGGTACCTTTCTCAACTTTGGATTTCGCTTACGAAACCGATTGCCAATGAGTATATCAGTGGCATGATTCTTCTGGTTATTGGCTGCGTTATCGCGCTGTTTGTGCTCCCTTTTCAAGGCAATAAACTAATACAGCTTTTGTTTTGGATTCCTTTCGTTATCGTCCCTTTGGCCTTGGGGACTTTGATAAAAATGGTTCGGAACAATGTCCAATATCAATTGCGCGAAGCCCAACAGGTAGCCGCACACAGCAAAAGCGAGTTGCAATTGTTGCAGTCGCAATTGAGCCCGCATTTTTTGTTTAACACGCTCAATAATTTATACGGGCTGTCGATTACACAACACGAAAAGATCCCGCCGCTACTGCTCAAACTGTCTGATTTGCTGAGATACTCAGTGTACGAGACCAAAGAATTGTTTGTACCTTTAAAAGACGAATTGGCCTACATCAACAATTATATAGATTTCGAAAAAATACGCATTGGCGAGCGACTGATGCTTACGATGTCTATTGAATCGCTTCCCAAAGCCGACATCAAAATTACGCCCATGTTACTGATTGTGTTTATTGAAAATGCCTTTAAACATTCTAAAAACACGGTGGATGAACGGATTTTCATTGAAATAACGCTCAAAACTTGGTCAGACTCCATCCTATTTTCCGTAAAAAACTCCTACAACCCCGCACAGGAAGTCGAAAATAGTTCCGAAAAGCACAGCGGTTTTGGCCTCGTAAGTGTTAAAAAACGATTGGAATTGCTTTATCCTAATCAGCACGAGTTGAAGATTGAAGAGAAAGACGGCTTTTATCACGTCATGCTTCAGTTGAAAATGAAGTAAGACACAGGAGCTATGAAATAGGATGAATTGTCATTACTTTGCAATTTCAGACCTCCTACTTCATCAATCTTATTTCTATACCTTTTTGCAAAAATCCATGCCCCAAATCAATTGCCTGATTGTTGATGATGAACCCATCGCCCGCGAAATCATTAAATCCTATTGCGGTCATTTGCCCATGCTTCACATTGTAACTTCGGTTGGGAATGCGTTGGAAGCTAAAACAATCCTGCAAACCCAAAAGGTAGACATCCTTTTTTTGGACATAAATATGCCCGTGCTCAACGGCATTGCGTTTCTTAAGACCCTCAGAAATCAGCCGCAGGTCATTTTTACTACCGCCTACAAAGAGTACGCTGTTGATGCTTTCGACCTCGCCGCCATTGATTATCTATTAAAACCATTCTCCCTTGAGCGCTTCATCGTCGCCGTTGACAAAGCTTTGGAAAGAATAAGTAATACGCAAAATGGGACTGAAACAGGCGCGCAGGAAGTTCTAAAAACAGAAGATTATTTATTTCTCAAAGCCGATGGGAAGATTTACAAAATCATGCACGATGATCTACTGTTTGCCGAAGCGCAGGGCAATAACACCAAAATTGTCACCACCCAAAATACGTTACTTCCAAGCATGACCTTTTCGGGTTTTGAGGAATTATTGCCAAAATCTTTGTTTTTGCGTGTGCATCGCTCCTTCATTATCAACAAAGCCAAGATTACGCACATCGAAGGGAATCGGGTATTTATTCAGGCCCACGAAATTCCCATCGGCAGCAGCTATCGCGAAGACTTCTTGAAAAATTTAGGAATTTAGCTATCTAAGACATCGCTGTATCAATATATACGTTTACATTTAGGGATAAAAAATCAAGATTTTATACACCTTTCAAGAGAATCTATGATTTTTTATTGGTTAATTTACTTTTAACCGCATTTTTGATTTTTTTTACATAAATCGTCCAAAGCTCGTATCAAATTGATTGTATATGTCGATAAAAGTTGCTATTTCCCACAAAACTAAATACATCTTCGACCGAAGTGTCAGCCTTTCACCGCACATTTTTCGGTTGCGCCCCGCCCCTCACTCGCGCACGCCGATTGAAGGATATTCGTTTAAGATTTCGCCAAAAAACCATTTTATCAACTGGCAGCAAGACCCGTTCGGCAATTATCAAGCACGGGTGGTTTTTCCCGAAAAAACGACCGAACTAAGCATCGAAGTGGAAGTCATTGCCAAGATGCAGGTCATCAATCCGTTTGACTTCTTTGTGGAAGAATACGCCGAAAAATTCCCTTTTCAGTACGACAAACTCCTCAAAAATGAACTAACGCCCTATCTGGA